>NZ_JTEO01000002.1:347275-694551 GCF_024500045.1 Methanolobus chelungpuianus | reverse complement strand
GTAGTTCTCATTACATAGCTTGATGTTCCACCATAGCCAGAGGACTTCAGGGCGCTGCTATCTGCAAGACTGTTACCCGCATCCGTACACCAATAAGAGGTTGTCGTTGTTCCAGGGCTGCTGAAATATATGAAGTACTTTTTGCCCTTTTCCAAGGTAACTGATCTGGACAGTTTTACAGTGTACCACTTTCTGTCAAACACTCCGGTACCACTTCCAGAAACATATACTTGAGAAGGGGTCAAAAAAACACCACTTGCAAGAACTTTCCCGTTATAATTGTTTTCACATATATAATAGTATAAATTGTCTTTTGGACGAACTAATGAATTAGTAGCGTGGTAAGTGCTCCATGGAACTGAGAGCTGAGTAACCACTTTTGATTCATAGTTGGTGAATAACTGACCTACTTTATTGGCTCCATATACTTTCGCATAGTTGTGGCGATAAGGCTGTCCGTGGTAAGTACCGTCGGTGAACTGAATAACAAAAGTAGGTATAATGCGCCCGTTTGGCTCAGGGCACCAGATCTTTCCATTGAAATAAGCTACGTTTGTCTTTGCAGTAACGTCATTTATGCCCTTATTTGTTCCGGCGTAGTTATAAGGAAGGTGTATATCTGTTAAGGTGCCATCAGGTGTTGGCTTGGATGCATAAAGGCCGAGCCAGCTTTTGGTGCTTGTAGGGGTTGGTCCGCTTAGGTATTGAACAACGATCCAGTAGGTCTGGCCTTTCTTCAGGGCTACATTAGGGGAAATATCAACTGTAGACCATACATCATCTTTTGGATTGGTAAGTGTGCCTTTCCCAAGTGCTGTCCCGCTTGGGTAACTTCCGGAGTTGGTCTGTATCTGAACGCTCCACGAAGGCTGGTTGGTTGCTGGAATACCACATCCCGGAAGCAGCATTACCTTATCGAGTGTAATATCAGCCGGAGCCACGTATTTAATAGCCATTTTAGCTGTGGGGCTTTTGAGCAGATTGCTTGATCCGCCGCTCAGAATATTGATCTCGTTTGCAGGACCGGCTTTAGCTACACCTACAGAAGCTGTTAAAGCTATCAAAAGAATTAAAAATAAACATGTAACCAGTCTTTTTCTTTTAACATACATTATTGACCTCCTAGATGTCTTTTCTTGAGAGGGTTTTACTTATTCGGAACAACCCATGAAAGACGCTGTTTAATGGAAATCTTGCTTACCAGCTGCAGAAACACCATATAATAATCACAATGCAATTTCTGCTTACAAGATCACATGAATCCTGTTTCGGGTATTTTATTACAAGATAATTATTAATATCGAGTACTATATATATAATTTTCATAGGCAAAAATTCGCATAAGTAACTTTGACATCCTACAACTGCGGATAAATATAAATAAAAATGGATATCAAGCAGTACTCTGGAAAAAGTAATGCCAAGTAACAGTTTTTATTTTACTACATAGTGATAAATATGATAGACAACAGGAACGCATACTTGCTTTAGATAGGAATTATATTTAGCATGTCGTGGTTTTTCAGGCTGCAGAGTAATAATTGATAGCAAACAACACAATTCAGAATGCTTGAAGAATAATATAATACGCTCTGGTAAAGGGAGAGCGGTAGCCTTGATATCTTCATGCCCGCTTACAGGACCTACGGGGAACTTATCTTGAAAGATACTACTGCCTACCATTAAGCTTAACAGAAAAGAGACAAAGCTGAGTCAGTTCAGCTGTATTTGTTCCAGTTCTTATCAGTCCATGATCACCATTAAAATATCCATGTCCCTCCTGAGCTATTGTGTTGCTCACTATATGGGGGTAATGCCTGCCTTCTCAGAGATATGGATTTTCATGTCTATGGCATCTTGTATATGTCATCGGATGCGTCAAAGTCCTATGATATAAGGCTGTCCCCTTACATGTCATCGGGTCCGCCGTCATAGAAAGTGACAGAGCTATATAGGCATATCTTGCGCCGGCACTAACGACCGGAGGACTCACCTTCGCTGGTTTTGATTCATCGGGGAGGAATAAAGAAGAGTTCTTTATCCCATCTGAACTATCAGCATCTGGGTTAGAAGGACTGTCCGAATCTGCCACCTTATATCCCAAGAAGTTGAACGATGTCTCTCCTTTGCCGTCCGTTCACTAATAAGAGAGTAACTGCAAGCAGTATGATCCGTCCAAGAGAAAGAAAGAGAAAAAGGATCAAAGGTAAGATTTCATCAAACGGGAATTCCTGCAAAGGCAATATTTATAATCTTGAAATAGCTATGTTTTCCTCAAAAAGATAGATATTTCCGGCAACAGTTATAGGAATTATTCCACTTCTATGTTATAAGGAACATTTACCTAGGATCCTCATCGCAAAATCTTCTGGCTCCGGCAGATTAAAAATGAGTTCCGTATTTATTTGTTTCAACGTTATGTAAGTAGTGGCACAGGAAAAGCCTTGGTATAAACAGATGAGTCATTGGAGGTAAGCTGTAAGAATGAAATACAAATCTCAGCAGTCTGTAATTATCATTATCTTGGTAGTGGCTGCTATTCTTTTTCCTCTTCAATATGTTATGGAGGCAGTGAATAATAATATAGTCTTTGAGAAGTTAATCCTGTTTGCTTTCATTGCAGGCCTGTTCATAGGCTTCAATCCATGCCTCCTAGCAGTCATAGTTTACATGCACTCTACCCTCATCTCCTCAAAAGGTACAAGAAAAGATATGATATTCCTTATTTTCGGCTTTTGCGCAGGGATCTTTTCAACCTACACAATAGCAGGGATATGGATCCTCAATACCGTTAACTCTCTCGTGGGAATACAGGAGAATATTGCCACTGTGATGATAGTAATAGTTTTTACCTTAGGATTGGTGTACCTTTATGATACATACTACATGAAGGTGCACCGAGAGACCATATTCACTACACCCAGATTGTTCACAAGGTTCATAAAGTTCACAAGTAAAATCAAAGGGGTAAAATCTCTTGCATTGTCATTCCTCGGAGGAGCACTTTTCTCGATGATAAAGGTCCCCCTTCTCGGAGCATTATACGTTGTTATCCTGGAAATATTAATTTCATATGACATATATATACATGATGCTATTTATTTGAGTATCCATAATTTTAGTTTAGTATTACCGACTCTTTTGCTTGGTGGCATGCTTGCTTTCGGGATGGATCCTGAAAAGGTCTCGGATTTAAAGGAAAGAAGACGTGTAGAGATACGCTTCATAACCGGATTGACACTTCTTCTTCTGGCTATGCTGCTTCATTTTAAAGTAATCTGATCCAAGCCTGAAATATCATAATTTCAGGTTAGATTTTCATAGATTATATCTGAATTATCTCGGACTAAAGGGATAGTTAAATTAAATATTTACTCCTTCTTGGCGCAAAATGGGATTGTTGTTCAATATATCGATGGTATTCCCACATACCATCAGAATAACTTATGCTGAAAATGAAAAATATCTCATATCGACCTATCAAATTTGCCATCTTCGTTTAAGCCCGGCAAAACCAATAAATATTGAATGGTACGTTAGAATAAGCACCAAATGTTGATCGCTTGAAAATACTGAGGATTTCTACAGAACCAAATACTATATAAAGCGTATCTTAAGAATGAATATGGAATTTTACACTTACTATATTGATAAGGAGATTAAATTAATATTCCACAGATAGTATAGAGAGATAGCTGAGTATATATTTCATCACATTTGAGTAAAGGCATAGAAGAGTTACATTATCAGAGAATAAGATCCAAATATGTAACTATTTATTCATATTACGAAAAAGGTTCAGTCACAGATTGGAGCCTACCATGGTAGATTAGAAAATGTCACTTGCCAAAAAAACAACTACCGGCATTATCTGGAATTTTACTGAAACAATGAGTAAAAAAGGATTTGCCGTAATAACAACTTTACTGCTTGCCCGCTTCCTTACACCGGAAGACTTCGGCTTGATAAGCATGATGGCAGTATTTATAGCCGTGGCCGGTCAGATCATGGAGTCCGGATTCAAGCAGGCAATTATCCGGAAATTAGGAGCTACACAGGAAGATTTCAACACGGCATTCTATTCCAATCTCTTCCTGGGTGCGCTGGCATATGTGCTCTTGTTCTTTTCAGCACCATTGATAGCCGACTTCTATGAGGAAACAAGACTTATCGTTCTCATACGGGTACTTGGTATTGTCATCCCGATAAATTCCTTCCAGGTAATTCAAAGTGCTATCCTCAGCCGTGAGCTCAATTTCAAAGCACAGCTCAAGGCCACTGTTCCGGCAAGTATCATTTCGGCCGTGATTGCAATTTTCATGGCATTCAATGGTTATGGTGTATGGTCACTGATTATCCAGATGATAGTCTCTGCTTTTTTGACGACAGTTTCATTGTGGTTGATGAGACTATGGACTCCTACTCTAACAGTTAGTCAGGGTTCACTCTTCGAGATGTTTGGTTTTGGATCTAAACTTTTTATATCAGGTCTAATTGACATAGTGTTCCAGAACATGTATATTGTAGTGATAGCAAAAATGTTTACAGCAACAATAGCTGGACACTTTTTTTTCGCCAAGAAAATCAAAGAGCTTATCGCTAATCAATTGGTCAATTCTGTACAAACAGTGACATTTCCTGCATTGGCGTCACTGCAAGAAAATAACGCCTCATTAAAATCCGGCTATAGGAAGATCATTCAGGTAACTACCTTCCTGATATTCCCATCCATGCTTTTCATGGCTGCCCTAGCACAACCCATATTTATGGTCTTCCTTAATGATCAATGGCTACCGGCATATCCATACCTCCAGTTGATGTGTCTGTCCCATATAATGTACCCACTGCATTCGATTAATCTGAACATCCTGAAAGTGAAAGGCCGCTCAGATCTTTTCTTATATCTGGAGATAATCAAAAAGATCTTTGCAGTAGCTGTTCTTGCAATGAGTTTCCAATATGGAGTCATAGGCATTCTAATAGGACAGATAATAGCATCATTTATTGCATATATTCCCAACAGCTATTTCTCGGGAAAACTGATCAATTATCCTGCCAGAGAGCAGATCTATGACATCTTACCAAACCTCCTGATATCAGGAACAATTGCAGTCACTATCTATATAGGCGTAGAGATATCCACATTGCCGGCACTATTTGAACTGGCACTCTTTGGTTTTTTAGCAGGGGCTACATATATTTTAGCAAGCTACATTTTCAAGATGCAAGCGGTTAATATACTAGAACACATTATTAGAGAAAAATTCAGAAGGAAAACACATGGATAAACAGGAACGGATAATGGTTAGTATATGCTGCATAACATATAATCATGAAAAGTATGTAGCTAAAGCAATAGAAGGGTTCCTGATGCAGGAAACAGACTTCAAATATGAAGTAGTGGTACATGATGATGCATCAACCGATCATACTGCGGACATTATTCGATCTTACGAACAGAAATATCCCGAGATCATCAAACCTATTTATCAAACCATAAATCAGCATTCAAAAGGTGTAAGAGTTCTGCCGACATTTATTTACCCGAAAGCTACAGGGAAATATATTGCACTTTGCGAAGGTGATGACTATTGGACCGATCCACATAAATTAAAAAAACAAGTGGATCACATGGAACAGAATCCTGGTTGTACATTTTGCTTTCATAATGCATTCTTAGAGAATGATACAGCTGGCCTGCTTAAAAAAGCAATGGTGCCACATACAGATCAAAATAAGAAGTATTATTCGAACCAAAACAGAAAATATAATGCAGGAGAACTTCAATTGCTGGGCTTTATTCCAACAGCCTCATTTTTATATCCAAAGAAGGTTGTGAATGACCTTCCAGACTGGTACTTTGATGCACCAGCCGGAGACCTTGCTATAAAACTAATAGCTACAAGTCACGGATACGCATACTACATAAATGAAATAATGAGTGTCTATAGAATCAATGTTCAAAGTTCAATGACTGCCCAGTGGAAGAAAGAAGACCGCACTAAAAAAATCCAAAGGATCAAAGGCTTCGTAAGTACTTTAGATGCCTTTGATAAGTGGACAGACCATAGGTTTGGAAATGAAATAGAGGAATCAAAAACTTCTTTTGAATTGAGATTGGAACTGGCAAAAGGCAATAAGAGAATGCTTAGCGAGGAGAGATATAAGGATTATTTCAGAAAACTGGGCAGCAGAGAAAAGATTAACTTATACATAAGACTTTATTTCCCCCGATTAATAACATTCCTGAAAGAAACGCTACCTTTCGATTTAAAATACAGGCTGGTAAGATAATAGTTCAACGGGAATGGATACAAGGATCAAATGGATTTCATAAATTGAAAGCATACTCCTACAAGGGAACGATATTCTATAAAAAAGATGAATTGGTGGATTCAAAGGATAATAGTCACTGGCTCAGATATGGAAAACAATTAGTATAAGGACAACAAATAGAGTCCGAAGAGTGAATCTGAGCATAATTATTTTCATTTAATAAACTTGAAACGTATTTAACAGCTTAATTTTTTAGAGAAAGCGATTAAAAGTGTCACTTACCAAAAAAACCATAGGCGGATTTGTCTGGACCTTTATAGAGCAGTTCAGTAACAGAGGGATAAGCATAGTAGTTACATTGCTACTTGCCTATTTCCTCACTCCGGATGATTATGGCCTGGTAGCCATGATGGCTGTGTTTCTAGCCGTTGCCAACAGTCTTATGGACATGGGCTTCAATCAAGCCCTTATCCGTAAACAAGATGCCACTGAAGTAGATTTCAGTACAGCATTCTATGTCAATTTTATTTTAGGCATTGTATCATATCTGCTGCTATTTATCTCTGCACCATTAATAGCTGCATACTATAATGAAACGCCACTCACACTTCTCCTAAGAGCAGCAGGCATTGTAATTATAATCAACTCTTTTCAGTTCGTTCCCAGATCAGTACTTACACGCGATCTTAATTTCAAGACACAGCTTAAAGCCACAGTTCCCGCAACATTCATTTCCGGGCTTTGCGCAGTAATTATGGCTTATGCTGGTTTTGGCGTTTGGGCCCTTATCACTCAGACGATAGTTTCTTCCCTGATCATAACAATCCTTCTCTGGTCAATGAGTGATATATGGAAACCTACATTTTCCTTCAGCTGGGATTCACTGTCGGAGATGTTTGATTTCGGTTCAAAGCTATTTGTTTCCGGCTTCTTAGACATTATTTTTAAGAATATCTACGTGATATTCATCGCCAAATTATTTTCAACATCGATCGCTGGCCATTACTTTTTTGCCACGAAGATAAAAGATCTGATCCTTCTTCAGTTAGTAGACTCGATCCAAAAAGTCACATACCCGTCATTGTCAACTGTTCAGGATGATGATATCCGATTGAAAGCAGGATACCGTAAAATAATACAAGTAACTACTTTTGTATTCTTTCCTGTAATAACACTAACTGCAGCTTTGGCAGAACCTTTGCTTCTTGCGCTGTTTAGCGAAAAGTGGCTACCTGCTGTGCCGTACCTCCAGCTTATGTGCATTGCAGGCCTAATATACCCACTGAATGCAATCAATGTGAATATGCTTAAAGTTAAAGGACGCTCAGATATATATCTAAGACTGGGACTGCTTGAAAAATTTAATATTACAGTGATCTTAATAATGAGCTCACAATTTGGAGTTATAGCAATTCTTATAGGGCAAATAATAGCTTCTGTACTCTCCTACCTTCCTAATAGCTATTATTCTGGAAAGCTCATAAATTACACTGCTTCGGAACAACTTAAAGACATCTTCCCAGGATTGTGCTTATCAGGCAGCATTGCACTTGTAGTGTTTTTTGCTTTAAGTATTTCAACTCTGCCTGTTCTGATTGAGCTGCCACTTCTTGCAGCAACAGCAGCTGTTTTGTATATCGCAATAGGTTATGCCTTTAAGATGGAAGCAGTAAAAATCGCAAAACTGATCATAGCAGATAAGTTGAAAAAGACCACTTGAAACATACCATGGAAATAAGGCGATTCAGTCCAATCCGGGTCTATCTTATTCAAAGCACTGTTCTTTATTCCTTCGCTATTTAGCTTGTCCAGTACAATACGGTAAAGCTTGTAGAAGTTTTTTGAGCCTGGTCCACCACTGATCCACTCATTAAAATGAGACGGCTGGGTCTTTTATTCCAAGAGTGATAAATTCCACTTATGGAAGTTCAGACAACATCCAGACATTAATTGAACCGCTGTCATATAATTTAGATTCTGTTGCTTGTATGGACCTACTGAAAGTATTCGGATAACGGAGATTATCCACAAAATAAGTAAAACCATAATGCTTTATGATTCTTTGAGCGTAGCTGTTCGGAGTGGTGAATGAAGTTGTTTGTATTGCCCAGAGTTTCCAGCTTGAAGAGGAGTTTGCTTCTTTATAGGGGTCATAGAGATAGAAAGATGGTGAAAAAACAGAATGAACTCTTGTTATCTCTAAAGAGTCCGGGTCAACAAAACCATAGGATATGTCATTAAATCCCTGACCCGATAGCATAGGGACTTCCGCTATGCTCAATACCCTTATACCAAAGAATCTCTCACCCGCAAATGCAGATTCATTATTATTAATAGACCCTTTCATCCAGGATGAAACTTGATACGTTTCTTCATCCATATATCTGTCATCAGTGTTTTCGAGATAATTAATGAACTGGAAATATGAACTGAAAAGCAAACCAGATATGATTATTACAGATAATACTACAAAAAGGGATTTGTCACTTCTTTTAAGGAAAATATAGATTATATTCATCAGTCCAATACCTATCATTATAAATGCTAACGACAAAAAGAACCATTTTCCATAATTAGCCACATAGAAAAATGGAGTGAAACCTATAAGGCTTATTAAAATAAACCATTCCCCAAAGGTTTTCTTTTTCTTCATGATCAGATAGAGCAGTGATACCACAAAAAGGACAATCAAAATGCCTATAAAGCGGAGATATTCCAAGATTTGTGTGGTAATCAGCTCAGAAAGTGGTCCCGAACCTATGAACCCGGGAACAAAAAGAGGAAGGATAAGCATTAAGGAAAAAGCAGCAACAACTAAGAGCAACTGAAAGCGTGGATGAACATCCTCAATATAGTCAACTATTCTTGCTTTAAATATTAATCCTGACAGCAACAGAGCTATTACAGGGATGGCCAGGAAAAAAAACAGTTTATGAACAGCCATCAGAAAAATGTAGAGCGGCACTAATAAAAACATATATTTGACAGATTGCCTTGATTTAAGCAATAAGTAATAAAAAAGAGGAAGTAGTACTATAAATAGACCTCTCGTGGAGACTGTCCATGTTGTAAAATAAAGGATTCCACTGGATGTCGAATACAGAAAAGCTACAATGAAAGCAAACAATTGATCCTCAAATATAGAGTTTGCCATCAGATAGGCTGTTAATGCACTCAATATTCCAATAAGTATACAAAATATCAAGATCGTCAATTCCATTTCCATTAAAGCAAGCTGGGAGATACCAGATAGCAGAAAAGGAACAGCACTTGCATAAGAGTATGGATAGAAGCCAAATACAGAGCTTAAGTTTAACCACCACTTAGCAGATCCGAATTCTGACACAGTGTTAGCAGTAGTATGAATAGCAAAGGAGTCCCATCCGATTTCATGTGGTGTTGTTGGTAACCGCAGAATGATGTTTAATAAGAACAACAAAATGAACATGAAAAACAAATGTTTTTTGCTAAAGATCATACTACCATCACATAAATTATATAGCCTTACGTAATAGGGATTCCTGATATTTATAATAGATGCATGTTTGGCAGTTACATGCACGACGATTTATTCTATTGCTCCCGGCATGTCAAAACTATAGATGCCGTTGTCCATAATTGCTTGTAGAGAGGAGAATTGGATTTCGGGAACTTTCTAAGAAACAACGAGCATTTATTAAATCGCGTTTGTGTGATCACCATATTATGCCTTTTATTCCCTCAGAGGTCTTTACATCGATATCAAGCAAAGCTTTTATTTCATCTATTGTGTTTTCATATTGCTGTTTGTTCTTGCCTTTGATGAGAATAGGACCCATACGATGACCTTTATCGGTCATGACTCCGACCTCCATCCCCACATGCAGATTATCTAAAAACACTTTATGCACGTTTGGTAATGACCTGATATCATCTATACCTCTGATGTCCCTGATAGTGCCCTCTGGCAATGCAAACATCAGATATCCTGCTACAGTAGTGCTCTCTGCGGTTTGAATGTATATTTCCTCTGCATTCCCCACAGCAACATCAAGTAAGAGACTGTTTGCATCAATACCCGTGACCAATGGTATCAGGTCGGACGATATAGCGTGTGCTGCGCCTCTCGCAGCGCACTCCACAAGGTATATCTCCCCGGTTCTTTCTTCAACTATGTATTCGCAATGGGTAACACCAAACTTTAAACCAAACCCTTCTATCAGATGGTTATTTATTTTTAACATTTGTTTTTCGGTGTCATTTTCTGCAACAGAGGCAAAAAGGGTTTTATTGGGGATGAATAGACCAGAGATGTCAAAGAATCCTCTTTTTCCCAGCATTAAATTCGTATGTTTATAATTTGAAGCAAAGCCTGCAATTACATACTCTGGCCCCTCAATGTACTTTTCTACTATCAAGCAGTCCTCTTTAGAGAAAGCAATTGAATGCTTGAATTTATCCTCCAGCTCATTGATGTTCCGTATGACATATATGCCTCTGCTGCCCGCACTATCCGTGGGCTTTATGATCACCGGAAGACCAATATCCAGGCACTTTTCCCTGGCCTCGTCCAAAGTTGAAACCCTATAGTATTCCGGGTTCTTTATTCCTAATTTAGTGCACTCGTTGCGCATTAAATACTTATTAGTGAATTTCAGAGCACAGTCATATCCGATACCTGGCAGGCTCAGTTTCTCAGTGACATAAGCAATGGTTGGAACCGGGAAATCAAGCTGATCCGTAACTATCCCGTCAACCTGCTCTTTTGCAGCAGCTTCCAATACTTTTTCTTTGTCGGTTATGTCAATTTCGCATATCTTATCTGCATATTTTAAACCGGGATAATCACCCGGGATGCTAACGACGACCGTTTCAAAACCACGTTCCTTGGCTAATTTAATTATCGGAACCTGATTAATGCCGGCTCCAAGAATCATAACTTTTTTCATGAGCGAAAACTCCTTGGGTAGCTGTTGTTTAAATCCACATTATTTCCCATTCAAATGAAAAAAAGTATTTTTGTTAACAACGCCGTTCATTAAATATCTCCCACCAATAATGAGTTGCTTTATATTCCTCTGAATTAAAGCTCAAAGATACACATAAAACTTTTCAGAATCCATCCAATCCTCTTTTTACTATGATCTCCCATCTTTACGTGTTATCGGAGTTAACAATTAAAAGTCTTGCGCCAATATTATAATCACAATATTGCAGGTCACAAACGGAGCATGGGTCTTAGTTTCACATAGCCCGGATTTAATTATTTTTATAAGCATAGAAAAATATGTATGCTAAGTCTAATATAGTATGCTGCAATTAATAATGGATATAATCTCCAATTATCGATAAAAATAAACAGTCAATTGCTGTATCCAATACGTCAAAAGAGGTTCTACATTGAGAGATTTCACATTAATGAAATATAAAGAATTGCTTGAAACTATAAAATCGTCAGGTTATGAAACAACAACAGTTCACGATTTTCTAGTTGCGCCTAAGAAGAAGTGCATAATTCTGCGACATGATGTAGACCGAGAAGTGGGGAGAAATCTTTCGACAGCCAGGCTTGAAGCTGAGTATGACATAAAATCAACTTATTATTTCAGGCATGTAAAGGGCGTTTTCATCCCTGCTGTCATTGAGGAAATATCCAGTATTGGGCACGAAATAGGATATCATTATGAAGTATTGGACAAAGCAAAAGGAGATGAGGAAAAAGCTATTCAGATCTTCAGGGAGGAATTGGAAGATCTACGCAAGTATGCAGACGTAAAGACTATCTGTATGCATGGGAACCCTTTTGCCTCCTGGTCTAACAGAGATTTGTGGAATAATTATGACTTCACGGAATTTGGAATCATAGGAGAGCCGTACCTTTCAATCGATTATGGGAAGGTGTTTTATTTAACTGACACCGGAAGAACCTGGGCAAACACCAATATACGTGTTAAAGATGTCGTGAATACCTCCTATCAGGGAAAGATCAACCAGCATGCCAGTAATATAAGATCAACGGAAGATGTATGCGAATTGATAAGATCCGAAGAAATAGATCAGATATGTATACTTATGCATCCTAACAGATGGTGTGACAACATATATGGATGGATGACAGAACTTGTTTTCCAGAATATTAAAAATATTGGAAAAGCGGGGATCATACGATACAGATCAAAAACAACTGTGAGATAAATACTTTCAATTCTCGTGTCATAAAACTCAAATATTTACATAAACTAAGTAGGCCAATATGCTGAATGCTCTCAATCTACTGAATAATATTCAAACTCGCGAGTTAAACAAAATAATATTGACTGAGACTTCATAAGTGGGGCGATTCTTACAATAACGGAAGGTAATCGTATGAATGATGCAGGCGTGCAAGAGGGAGTCGTTGTATTGGGAGACCATGTCCAAGGTCTTGGAATAATTCGCTGTTTTGGAAGAAAGAAAATACCAGTTTACCTTGTAAATGACAAGGGATTGTGCGTTGGAAGATTTTCCCGCTTCCTTACCGGATTCTTAAAATCTCCAGAATTCAATGATGAGCAAGGACTGGTATCTTATTTGATGGATATAGGAAAAAGGAAAGGACTGCATAAGTTCCTTATAATACCAACAAATGACCTTGCTGTCCGTATCGTCTCAAAGAACAAAGAGATTCTGTCTTCCATATACACGATCTCAACTCCGAACCTAGATGCAATTGAACTGATCTACAACAAGAGACGTACCTTTGAACTGGCGAAAAGACTGGGCGTCCCCATCCCTAACACCATATTCCCAAGCAGTGTTGAGAATCTAGATACCCTTTTATCCGATGTGTCCTACCCCTTGATTATAAAAGGCTCTATAGGCCACATCTTTTATAAAACGACAGGAACCAAACTGTTTGTAGTGAACAGCAAAGAGGAAATACTTGATTTCTATCAAAAATATAAAGGGTCGATACAACCTTCCGATACCATCATACAGGAATTGATAGATGGCCCTACAGAGAATGTTCATTCCTTTTGTTCCTTTTTCAAGGAAGGTCAGGTCTACGCCTGGTGGTCCGGTAAAAAGATCCGCGCTCATCCAATGCTCTATGGCACAGCCACATTAGCTGAGAGTGTTCATGATCCTTCTCTTTTGGAATACGGGTCCAGACTTTTGAATGCAATGGGTTACTATGGAGTTTCAGAGATCGAGTTCAAACTTGATCCGAGGGATGGCGTGTTCAAGTTACTGGAAATGAATGCAAGGACCTGGCTGTGGGTAAGTCTGGCCATCAGATGCGGCGTGGACCTGCCATATATCTTGTATTCCGATATGATCAAAAATGAGACTATAACCGTCGATTCCTTCAAAGTGGACATAAAATGGTACCACTTCTATACAGACAGCGCTATGGTGCTCCGGGAGATCTTGAATAGCAGGATGAGCATTAAAGAGTATCTCTCTTCGGTCAAAGGTGAAAAAGAGCTTGCTGTGTTCTCCACGGATGACCCCTTGCCGTTCATAGCAGAAACATTGCTCCTTCCTTATCTGTGGCTCACACGTTAGGCGATGGTTTGAACGAGGATAATTGTCAGGATTGAATAAGATATTTGCATTTGACATTTTCCTGATGCCTCTTTGGCGCATGCAATGATATCTATGAAAGAGCTGCAAGATAGTATCACACAAGGGGAACAAGTAACATTATACGGGATGTATATTAATGCCAATTGATTCTATATTATCACGACATTTGATTTTTCCTGCAGGGGATTACATCAAGCGGACAAAAAGCTTGCAATACCTGAAGTACCTGAACAGGACCCAGTGGTTGAAGCCTGAAGAACTCAGGCAAATACAGGAACAAAAACTGCGTCACCTTATAGAGTATGCCTATAATAATGTACCATACTACCATAAGTTATTCAGGAGCAATGGTTTAACGCCCGATCAGATAAGAACGGTAGATGATTTGTCAAAGATACCTCCACTGACCAAAGATCTGATCAGAGCTAATGGCCCCGATCTTTTATCAAGTTCCGTGTCCAGAATGTATCGGAACACAAGCGGCGGGACTACAGGAGATCCACTGGTATCATACAAAGATCTGAACACCATGGGCTGCAGTTTATCTTCAACGTATAGGGGCTGGAGCTGGGGGGGATATAACCCCGGTGACAGATATGCAACTTTATGGAGATCACCCGATACTATCAATAAGTACAGTTCAGGGATAAACAGAGTGCAAAATGCATTGCGCCGGAACTTACTGCTGAACTGTTTCGACATTGGCCGGGAAAATATGTATGCACATGCTGTTACCTTGAACAAGTACAAACCCAAAATAATAAGGTCATCTCCTTCAGCAGGTTTTGCAATGGCAGAATTCCTTGGAGCAGAAAGTGTGGAAAGGCCAAGTCCCATGGCATTCTTTACAGCTGCTGAAAAACTGTATTCCTTCCAGAGGAAAAGAATAGAATCGATCTTCTCTTGTGATGTCTTCGATAGCTACGGAAGTAATGAAATAAGAGCAATGGCCTATGAATGTGAAGAACACTGCGGTTATCATATATCGGTAGAGAATGTCGTGATCGAGTTCTTGAGCAATGGCGAAAAGACCTCCCCCGGAGAGCTCGGCGAGATTATAATTACAGACCTTACTAACTTCGCAATGCCTTTTTTGCGATACAGGATAGGCGATGTTGGCATCCCTTCTGATGAAACGTGTTCCTGTGGAAGAGGTTTACCACTCCTACACTCGATCGAGGGAAGATCGAACAGTATTGTCCAGACAAAGGATAAGGGACTATTGAAAAGTTCATTCTTTGCAGACCTTCTGATAGATTCACACTTAGTTGAGAACTTCCAGATAATACAAAACAGCCCCAGCAGTGCTGACGTTCGTATACAGGGCTCCGATGCCTCAGAAAGAGAAAAGATACTCTTACTCCTGAGAGAGAACCTTGGGGAGTTCGATATCAACCTGAGCCATGTGAGCCATATCGAACCTGCAAGGTCCGGTAAGTTGCAACTGGTTATATCCAATATACCTCTAGAACTATGAAATGGGTGGTTATATGCCCGAAATGAATGATTATATCCTGGTCACTCCTGCGAAGAATGAAGAAGAAATCCTTGATAAATGCATAGAGTCTGTGGCATCCCAAATCAAATTGCCTTCGTTGTGGGTCATAGTCGACGATGGCAGTGATGATGGCACTCCCGAAATTATTCAAAAGGCCAGTTCCAGGTATCAATGGATAAAGAGTGTCAGGCTGGGACCCAGTAAAAGAGATCTTGGTGCCCATTATTCCTATGTGTGCATAGAAGGCTTCAAGGCAGCTACCGATATATGCAGCAGAGAGAACATCGATTACAGGTTTATCGCTTTACAGGATGCGGATATTGTTCTACCTACCAACTACTATGAGTATCTGATAGAGAAATTAGTTCAGTATCCATCTTTTGGGATATTGAGCGGCAGCACCACATGCCTCGTTAATGACAAGTTCATATGTCCCGACCAAAGTGAGAAACTACCCTCAGGGGCGGCAAGGGTGTGGAGGAAGGAATGCTTTGAGGAAACCGGCGGTTACATCCCTGCATTTGCTCCTGACAGCGTTTCCAATATTAAAGCAAAACTGAAGGGATGGTCTATCAGGCGTTGCAGCGAGATATCCTTTGTCCAGCTCAGGGAGACAGCCAGCGCTAAAGGATTATGGAATGGATGGGCCTCCATTGGCAAGAGGAATTATTACCTGGGATTCCCATTGTATTTCGCATTTATGAAAGCGTTGAAACACTCTGTAAGGCCACCGTTTTACCTGGGGGCCGCTTATCTTTCAGGGTATTTCTCATTTCTATTGAAGGGCAAGCAGATTCAGGAGAAGGACATACTGCACTATTACAGGCATATGAGACCCAAAGAGCTTATCCGGAAGAAATGAAATGTAAGGGAATAAAGCATCCGGTTCTCAAAAAAGGAACCTTTGGAGGCTGTTCCGGAATGCCTGCGTAACGATCGGTATAAAATAATATCTGCCAGGAGCCGGTTCACCGGAACGGATGGGATTCAGGGGCTTCTGGCAGATATTATCTATCATGTAAAGATCCTTATTTGTTGCTTTTCCCAATTCCCAGATATATCAGGCTATCTGTGTTTGCAAACATATTCTTGCAATCAACTATGACCGGAGATACCATTCTTTTGACTGCATCCTGGATATCAATTTCCTTGAACTGGGCATGATCAACAACAAATATGGCACAATCAGCTTTGTCTAATGCACTTTCCATATTTTCCTCAGAGGCTATCACTCCATAATGGGTTGTAATTGAAGAAGCATAGGGATCATAAGCTTTTACGTGCGCTCCAAGATTAATGAGTTCTTCAATGATCTTTTTAGAGGGAGACTCCCTTGTATCGGTAATGTTCTTTTTGTAAGCTAGTCCCATTACAGTCACATTTGAACCATATAGGCCTTTATTTACTTGCTTTAACCCCCTTTCTATCAGATTGATCGCATGGATTCTCATGAAATTATTGATCTCGCCGGAAGTTTCAATGAACCGGGGGATAAAACCGTACTTTTTTGCTTTGTACGACATATAGAACGGATCAAGAGGGATGCAATGACCTCCAATGCCGGGCCCCGGATAAAATGCCATGAAACCGTATGGTTTTGTTGCGGCTGCGTCAATGACTTCCCATGTATCGATATCCATTCTCTCGAAGATGAGAGCCAGTTCGTTTACAAGTGCAATGTTGACGTTCCTGAATATATTCTCTACGATCTTTACAGCCTCGGCAGTCCTGGCGTCCTTTACAGGAACGATCTGTTCGATAATGCTGCCGTAAAGCCTGGAAGCAATATCCGTGCATTCCTGATCAATGCCACCTACCACTTTAGCTGTGTTCGATACATTGAAACATGGATTTCCGGGGTCGATCCTTTCAGGTGAATAAGCCAGGCCAAAGTCCTCTAAAACCTTAAGGCCGGATGACTCGAGTATTGAAAGTACTATCTCTTCGGTGGTACCTGGGTAAGTAGTACTCTCAAGAATAACAAACTGTCCTTTCCTCAGTATTTTAACTATAGTCTCACAAGCACTTTTAATATAACCCAGGTCAGGTTCGTTCTCTGCAGTCAAAGGTGTTGGAACACAGATTATTATAAAGTCACATTTCGAAAGTTCTTTCTCATTGGCAGTAGGATGGAAAGAAGCACCTGTCTGCGAAGAGATCAGGGAGTCAGGAATATCCTGAATATATGATCGTCCACTCAAAAGTTTATCAATTGCCGATTTATTGACATCGTACCCTATAACATTGAACTTCTTTGAAAATTCAATCGCTAAAGGCAGTCCTACGTATCCAAGACCGATTATTCCTATACATGCATCTCCCTTACTGATAAGTGAAATTAAGTTCTTCATATATCTCACCGATTACTTTACAATACTTTGTACTGCTCTACGATGTTTACCATAAAGTCTGTAACATCTATCGTATTATTGAGCAGCTTTTCTCTCTTTTTCTTTCCTTCTGCAGCAAGATCCGGGTTTTCTAATAATTCAACAGCTTTGTCGAATGAATCCTGCTCCATTGTTTCAGGATTTGAGAAATTATACACCAGATCGTACTTTTTCTCTTCTTCATCAGTGTAACCGAGGCGCAGTGGATTCACGTATATTGCGTGCGTTCCTAATATGGCACATTCTGACGCTATTGTTGCCCCTTCACCAATATACAAGGTAGCATAATACAACAAATCATGAAGTTTCTCAGGAGGCACCTTTAACTTATATTGCTCTAATTCAGGCTCCAACGGACTTTCTGAAGTAATTATTACGCGCCCATATCTTTCGAGTTTCTTCACAAGATCGACTTTGCGCTTGATTCCGCTATGTCCGACATCATGGTATGCTTTCCAGGACACAAAACGCAGGATAATGAATCGATCATTCCTAGATAATCCCAACTCATCCAAAACCCGGGGATCAGGTGTAAAATAATTAGGATGAAGGTACATCAGTTCTTTATATCCTGCAATTCGCACCTGTCTCTTTCCCAGATCCCGCGTATAGCAGGCAGGGGTTACTATTATATCCGTCAGCCTGTTTGTAATCTTGCTTAAAAGCACTACATGATCGGTATCTGAAAAGCCTACGTGTGGTTTGTTAATGACCCTGCTGACCACTCCTGAGATGGGAGACTCCCTGCTCACGAATATGTCAGGCTTGAACTTCCTGGATATCTTATAGGCCTTCCAGCAGCAGACTGGTAAAGAGATTAGTTTCTTAAAGAGACTGCCAACACTTATTCGAATCACATCATATTTCAAACCAAAAGAATCAAGCAGTTGAAGAGTTATTTCTTTGTCTGTAGTAATGATATGGATTTTATGCCCTCTTTTTTCCATTTCCTTTATGAAATATCTGAATTGATGTGCATGTGCAGGATGCTGGAGCTCAACCATAATATTCATTATCAACCCTCATTTATGTACAGCTTCTATAAACTAGTTTATCGGTAACCTTAGACATTCTGTTGATTTCTGGATCACTGGCAAAAACATGAGATTGCTCGTGGAAGAGACCCAAATCAGCATGTATTGCCGGCGATGAGACAATGCATATATATAATTTCTCCATTTTTAAGATAATCCCGATAATTGATTATATCTATTTATTATAAATATATAGTTGGACAACTAATCCAATGTGCAAAGACTTTAATCATGCACTTATAGAAAATAGGCTAGATATAAGTACCTTTTTCAGAATATTCACTTAGCTTTGATATCAACCTGATTTTAAACGATGTATGATTCACCTGAAGCAAATAATTAATGATTTTTATGTTCGCGAGAAGGTATAGCATTTTCAGCTTATCAGACAGCTTTTGCCTTAAACTTGATTTTTGTGCCCATTCCTTAATAATACTTTATTTCCAGATTTTAAATTGAACCTGCACACCAGGGCCTTTTTCGTTATAGTTCAGATGTTGTGGTGTTTATTGGAATAAATAGATTACTACCAATAAAAATAGCTCTGTAGAAAGCCTACCTTCTGCTGGAATCAGGGTGCTTTAAAAAGAATAAAGCCCCAAAGCGTTGCTTGTCTGAGAAGTTGGTCATCAACGACTTTAAGAACCTGTTCATGATGCAAAACACGCGAGGCATTTTCCAAGAAAAATAAAGAGAAAAAGGATCAAGGGTAAGTTCTGCAGGAAAACGGCAAGGAGTTAAATGAAGGATCTATAATATAAGAGACTTGGCCGAAACAATTTTTCAGTCCTTAAGAGAAATACAGGGAAGAAACAAAGGCAAGTAAAATATGCAGGATAATTAAATACAGTTCTTCAGGAATAATATCGGCTTTTAAATTAAAAATCTCATTTGAAAATCTCACTTGATGGTCTTTTATTAATGAAAAACTCGGAAAAACATGACATCGAGCCATACAATAATAGGTCAAAATTATATTTAATCATTAAGATTATATTCTATCAGAATCAATTGGGAGATAGGAGTAAAGCAAGGTTTCAATATGAAGGATGAAAGTAAAAACATAGTTCTAATCCTTGTGGCACTTGCTCTTTTTACAGGAGCTACAATCGAGTATAGTGAAGGATCAGTTGCCATTGGAATTTTATTATTTATAATAGCAGCTGGACTAATTTCTAGAATTAAACTGACAGGAGAAAATTCGGCATTTAGAAGTTCTAAGACATACATTTTCAGCGGCTTATGCATTGTAGCTGCAATTGTCACATATAATATTGCCACTGAAGGCAGCATAGGTACCCTTGATTCGATGACGATCCTGATAGGCGCTTCTCTTATTGCAATGGGAACTTCCAAAAAAGAAGTAAGGCAGCTTGGAGAATTTGGCTTATATATATCGACTGTCTTCACAGGTCTGTTCTTCATATTCTACTCATTCTTAGGGATGCTCAAAATAAACTTCATACATCTATTCGATCATTATTTTGTACTTATGCCGACGGTCATCCTGCTCAAACTTGTCAACATTCCTGTAGAGATTACCTCCATTGAAACCATCAAACTATATGGGCTCACTGAAACGATGACTATAGTGATTGGCGGACCCTGTTCGGGACTATACTCAATGTTCCTGCTGGTCGGTATTGTGGTAGCTTACTCCAGAATAGAGAAAATGAGAATGGAGAAATCAATCCTGCTATTAGTATTTGCTGTTTGCATCGCTTATGTTGCCAATCTTGCAAGAGTGTTCGCATTATATGTGATAGCTTATCAATACGGCATACAGACAATGATGACGTTCCACACGCATCTGGGGTGGATACTATTTGCGGGAACTGCAGGTATCATAATGTACATTTTGAACCGAAAGGATCTGCTATGAAGATATGCAGAATCCTGGAAGTATTTTGTTAAAGTAAAGCAAGTAGAAGACCCGGGGATCTTTTTGATCTCCGCATGTATTTCATTTTTAGCAACTCAGAAGAGTCTTGATTCTTTTATTTATCCAGTATAATCACTCTTCACTGGTTGATGCCCGCCCTTATAGTTTTGCCCTTGATCTGCTCAATAACCGATATTCATCTGATCTCTAGCGAGAACTATAAAAATATTCAGGTCCAATGGAGGCCACGGCTTAAGACGTCGGATTAATGTTTCTCACACTCATGAAAGGCATTAGATAATATAAAGGCCGATAATGATACCTGCCACTACAGTCGGGTCAAAATGGTTTAAATCTGGGAGACTATGAACACGATAATCGTAAAGGCAACAGGAAGAATTGCCTGAAGTCATATCAAATAAAACGTTAATTATTATATATGGAATACCACTTTTACTTTACCTTTCAGTGATCGATGTTAGCACAATTAAACGTACGGGTGTTTATCTTTACATAGTAGGCCATACATATATATTTAAGTAAATTGTTACCTGCTGTGAGAGTATAGTAACCTTCGCAGATGTAGATCAAATACGGACCTAAGGAAGTAATTCAGGATACAGTGAGTCGATGCCAAACTCTAAAAAATGTCTGTACACGCAGGACCTGTTGATAATGCTGGCCCTGGCATTCTTGTCAATTGTTTTTATTCTGGTTTCCCCATTTAATAACACACCTTTAAGGGTAATTTTTGCGCTCCTAATAATATTCTTTGTACCCGGATACTCCTTCATATCAGTCCTTTTTCCCCGCAACAGAGAGATATCAGGCATTGAGAGGATCACCCTGAGCGTGGGTTTCAGCATGCTGTTAATGGTATTTGGCGGATTTATAATAAGTTTAAGTCAATGGGGATTTAGGCCCGACTCCATTACCATCTCACTTTCACTGTTAACAATTCTATTTGTGACCCTGGCATACCTTTCTCGTCGCCGACTGCCGCAAGAGGAACAGTTTATTTTTTCATATAGAGGCTTTATAAGATCTCTTAAAACGGAAGGAGACGTGCCTGAGGAACAGGAAGAACTGGAAGAAGCGGAAAATGATACAGTGCAGTTCGGATACAAAAGGTTCAGGGCAAAGAGCCGCACAAAGGTATCCGCCATTAGAACAGTATCGGAAAATAAGATAAGAAAATATAGATTCAATACTTCTGAAAGAGTCCCGCCTGCATTAATAAAGGCGCTTATTATCACATTGGTTCTATCCATTATTATTGCCAGTGCAATGCTCGTTTATGCAAACATTGCACGCGAAAAAGAAACTTTCACGGCACTTTATATACTAGGAGATGGCGGAAAAGCTGAGGATTATCCTTCAGTGCTGTATATAGGCCAACCCACAAAAATAGTAGCCGGCATAGTAAACCACGAACATGAGAATATCAACTACGTACTTCAAGTAAAGCTGGATGGAACTGTCCTGAACCAGCAGGAAATAGCACTCAGCCATAACGAGAAATGGGAACATGAACTGGAAATAATACCAAAAGCATATAACCCTAGCAGGCAGAAGCTGGAATTTGCACTTTATAAAGACAAAGCAGCCGGGCCAGCCTATCGCTCGGTCCACCTCTGGGTCACACAAGAATTCGGTACCGAGGAATTCCCTTCGAACTCCGGTGGAAAAATCGAGACAATAGATTTCATCAACATCAATAATCCCTCCATGGACCTGAGCAGCGGATGGGCATACGTAACAACCAATGAGTCCGTCGCCAGCGGCTTATACATGAACGGCACAGGCATATATTCCGGCAGAGCATACGTTATCAACAGCACTTATCAGGGAACCCTGCCACTTACCAACAGGCACGCGATATACCAGGAATTCCAGAGCGACAGGGACGAGAATGTGCTCCTGTCCGTGTACCTGAAAGACACATATACCAAAGGCACACCAGACAAAAACGAGATCCAGTTCAAGCAGGTACTGCTTAACGGGGCAGTCGTATGGACCGACGGCATCAACGGCAATGAAGGATGGCAGCGCCTGCAGGTACCTGTGAAAGTAAAGAAAGGAACTAACACGCTGACATTCACACTGCTGCAGAACAGAAACCAGAAACTTGAGCCAGTGGGAATGGTGATCGACGAGATCAGTTTCCTGCCGGTATCCCATATCTCGCCCTACCTCAGGGAGAACAATACAATAGAATTTGAGCTCCCTGTCTCATATGTGCTGCCACTTCCGAAATATGTCAGTACGAATAGTTTCATGGTCAGCTGGAATGGAACTGATGCAGGCTCAGGGATTGCATATTATAATATAGACTACAGTACCGATGGCACAACATGGCAGAGGTGGCTTGGCGACACGACTGCGACATCCGCCCAGTTCAATGGCAGGGCCGGCTCAACCTATTATTTCAGGTCAAGAGCGGTCGATAATGCTCTAAATAAGGAGCCTGAGCATATGGCTGCAGATACCAGCACCAGTGTAGATGTGTCCCGGCTGGAACTGACGCTCGATATCACACCCAACCCTACAAGCGGATCCACAAACCTGATAGTGGAATCCACCCGTCCGCTGAATGAAGTTACCTGTATCATAAACTCGCAAAGTTTTGGGGATTCAGATACGCTTAAATTGGCCACAATAAACGGAGGGATGACCTGGACAGGCAAGTACACTCTTGAAGTGAAGAGCAACTATGACATAGAAGTTATAGGCAAGGACTTCTCAAACAATACTGCCTATGCCTTCGGTACAATCTACTACAGCACATCAGTTGAGGAACTTGTTATACAAACCTACCCTGAAAAAACATCAGGGGATGTGGAGATAGGTGTAGCTTCTTCGAGTGCCCTGCAGGACATACCCACAATAACCGTGAAAGACAGGACTGGCAAGGTTATAGAAACAGAATATCTGACTATGTCAGATAACGAATACAGGTATAGTGCAACAATAGATGACAGCATCACAGATGGCACCGCAAGGATTATTGTAACTGCAAAGTCAATTAACTCACAGAACCTTTATGAAGAAGACAGTTTTGTAATTGACAGGATTAAACCCACCATACAAAACAACAGCCCCGAAGGTACAACTGTCAATACAGGCAGCCCAACCATCAAAGCATCATATTCTGACGATCGCGCAGGTATAGACAGAAGCAGTGTCATACTTATGGTAAACGGCATCGACGTAACTTCTTCTGCAGATGTGAAATCGAGTTCAATATCGTATAAAGCAGCAGGACTTGAGAACGGACAAGCCGAGGTATATCTAAGTGTCACTGACCAAGCAGGCAATAGTCACAGTAAGAGGTGGTCTTTCACTGTAAGTGCTGCCTGAAACTCTGTAAAGAGGGGTTATGATGATCATGATGATGATCATCCGGCACTATCCCGAATTATTTAAATAGAAAGAGAGAAAGAGAAAGTGACTGTTTAAAATTACAATATAACTAAGGTAAAAAGGTGGTACAAAAATGAGAACAAAGGCATTAATAATTGCCATTTTGATTGCCCTGGCATCCATAAGTGCAGCCAGTGCATATTCACTTGATGCTCCAGAAGATACAATCCTGAAAGTAGGAAATACAGTTATTTATGAGGTCACAGTAACAGGAGCAGCAAGCCCAAGCAATTTCAGCGTGAAAATTGTTGATGAAAACTTCAATGATGCCTCTGAGTATTTCAGTCTAAAGGTACAGGGCAACAATGCTGCTTTTGGTGAGAAGATATATTGGGAAGGAACTGACATCCCATTCGAGGTGGAAATCACCAATAACAATGCTCCTGTCGGATACTACCAGCTGGAATTCGAGAACATTGCCACTGGTGCCAGGATAGCAAAGAAGGCTACTTCGACAACAAATGTTGAATCCGAAATTCCGGAGTTCCCAACAATTGCACTCCCTGTAGCGGCAATCCTCGGCCTTGCATTCTTCATGCAGCGCCGCAAGGAAGAGTAAGCCAATAACTTACTCTTGCTTTTTTCTTTCTTTTTTCATTTCTTTTCTGTTTACTCAAACCTTATATTCCTGCAATCCCATTCTTCCCTGATAATATCAGAAGATGATAAGCATGGAAGAACTGATCACTAAATTATCGAATGCCCACGGCATATCCGGCAGTGAAGGGAACATCAGGGCCATCCTTGAGGAAGAGCTCAGGCCCTATGTGGACGAGATGAGGGTCGACAAGATGGGTAACCTCATCACTGTGAAAAAAGGTGACGGACCATCCATTATGCTTGCTGCGCACATGGACGAGATCGGACTCATGGTTAAGTACATCGATGATAAGGGATTCCTAAGGTTTGTCAAGATTGGAGGATGGTTCGATCCGACACTGCACAGCCAGAGGGTCATAGTGCACACCGAGAAAGGACCCATACCGGGAGTCATCGGGTCAAAGCCTCCCCATGTGATGAAGGATGAGGACAGGAAGAAGCCGGTCAATGCGGACGACATGTTCATCGATGTGGGTGCAAAGGACAAGGAAGATGCAATGAACATGGGCATCTCAATAGGCACTCCTGTGTCCATGGACCGCGAGGTCGTGAAGCTCGCGAACGGCAAGATAACCGGAAAAGCCTTTGACAACAGGGCAGGCTGTGCCATCATCATTGATGCCATGCGCCAGATCTCAAAGATGGACATCAAGGCTACTGTCTATGCAGTGGGTACGGTGCAGGAGGAAGTGGGCCTTAAGGGTGCCAGGACATCCGCATTCGGCCTCAATCCGGACATTGCCTTAGCAGTAGACACTACCATCCCCGGAGACCACCCCGGCATCGACAAGAAGGACTCCGTGCTTGACATAGGCAAGGGAGGGGCCATCACCATAGCTGATGCTGCGGGAAGGGGCATAATAGCCTCACCGCAGGTAGTCAAATGGCTGGTCGAGACGGCGAAGAAGAACGACATCCCTTTCCAGACGGATGTCGGGGACGGAGGCACCACCGATGCCACGGCCATCCATCTCACAAGGGAAGGTATCCCATCCACGGTCATCAGCGTGGCAACAAGGTACATCCACTCACCTGTAGAGGTGCTTGATGTTGCCGACCTCAAGCACTGCTCGGACCTTATCGCAAAGGCAATGATCAGTGTGAACGAATATTTCTAATCGCTAAGAAGAAGGGAAATTTCCCATTCTTCTTTTTTGTGAACAATCGTGATAAAATAATCGTCACGCATATATAGCACTTCAGTATATCCCTCTACGCTGTTATTCAAAACAGACAACAGATCATGAGGGATTATATTATTTGAAAATGTCCGGTTTTTAGACACTACTCTCAGAGACGGCGAACAGACACCAGGCGTGGCACTCACCAGCGAGGACAAGGTAGCAATTGCCAGGAAACTGGACGAGCTGGGTGTGAATGTGATCGAAGCAGGCTCTGCCATCACATCCGAGGGTGAACGCGAGTCCATCAGAGCAGTAGCGGCCGAGGGCCTTAACGCAGAGATCTGCAGCTATTGCAGGATTATGAAGCAGGACGTTGACTTTGCCCTGGCGAGCAATGTGGACTCCATCCACCTCGTGGCACCTGTATCCGACCTGCATATCAGCGTGAAGCTGCGCAAGGACAGGGAGACCGTTAGGCAGATGGCCATTGAGACAACCGAGTATGCCAGGGAGCACGGCCTCATTGTGGAGTTGAGCGGCGAGGACGCTTCAAGGGCCGACATGGACTTCCTTAAGTCACTGTACATAGACTGCGTAGAAGCAGGAGCCGACAGGTTGTGCTTCTGTGACACCGTAGGGCTGCTTGTCCCGGAAAGGACAGAGGCCCTGTTCAGGGACATCACATCCGCAGTACGCGCACCCCTGAGCATTCATTGCCACAATGACTTCGGACTCGGCACAGCGAACACCATTGCAGCCCTTCGGGGAGGCGCCAGGCAGGCCCATGTGACAATCAACGGTATTGGGGAGCGCTCCGGGAATACGTCTCTGGAAGAAGTGGTCATGACCATTGAATGGTTATACAAGCAGAAGACCGGCATTAACACCAAGGAGATTTTCAAGACTTCCAGGCTTGTGAGCAGGCTGACAGGCATACCTGTGGCCCCGAACAAATCCCTTGTGGGAGGGAACGCATTCACCCATGAGGCAGGCATCCATGTGCACGGCCTGCTGGCAGACACATCCACCTATGAGCCCATCAAACCCGAAGTGATAGGCAGGGAACGCAAGATAGTGCTTGGCAAGCATGCAGGCAAGAGCTCTGTCACCCTGGCACTGAAAGAGATGGGGCTCAGCGTTGATGACACCCAGCTCCATGAAGTGCTCGACAGGGTAAAGGAGATGGGAGACCATGGAAAGCGAGTGACGGATGCAGACCTGCAGACAATAGCAGAGACCGTGCTCAACATCCAGAAGGAGGCAAAGGTCGTCCTGGAAGAGTACACCGTGGTCTCAGGCAACAAGGTCATCCCTACGGCTTCCGTGAGAATGAAGGTTGACGGCAAAGAGGTCATCGAGGCTAGCATAGGCGACGGGCCTGTGGATGCAACCCTTGCAAGCATCAAGAAAGGCATCCAGAGCCTGGGAGACGTGCAGCTTGAGGAGTACCATGTGGACGCCATCACCGGAGGTACGGATGCACTCGTCGAGGTACTTGTGAAGCTCTCAAAGGACGGGAAGATGGTAACATCCAGGGGTGCACGCACGGACATTGTCATGGCATCCGTGGAAGCTGTCCTGAACGGTATTAACCGCCTTATCTGAGAACAGATCACATTATCCATTACAAAAATAATCAGAGGATTCATATGACCGGACCCACCGAAAGAATGACAGGCGCCCGAGCATTTATCGAGTGCCTGTACAGGGAGGGAGTCGACACCATCTTCGGATATCCCGGAGGCGTGCTGCTCCCCATATACGACGAGCTGTACAGCTCCAATATACGCCACATACTTGTACGGCACGAGCAGGCTGCAGCGCATGCAGCCGAGGGGTATGCCAGAGCCACCGGCAAGACAGGGGTATGCCTTGCAACATCCGGGCCCGGGGCAACCAACCTTGTCACCGGCATAGCTAACGCATACATGGACTCCATACCCATGGTGGCATTCACCGGACAGGTGCCCAGCTCGCTCATAGGTAACGATGCGTTTCAGGAAGCTAATATCACGGGCATAACCATGCCCATCACCAAGCACAACTACCTTGTGCAGGACGTGAAGGAACTGCCTCGCATCATCAAGGAGGCGTTCCACATAGCATCCACCGGCAGGCCCGGGCCTGTACTTGTTGACCTGCCCAAGGACATCACAACGGACCTGATAGATTTTCATTACCCGGAAAAGGTGGAGCTGAGAGGCTACAGCCCCACCTACCAGGGCAACCTGCAGCAGATAAAGAAAGCCGCAGCAGAGATTGAGAAGTGCAGTAACCCCGTAATATACGCAGGCGGAGGGGTCATCAGCTCAGGTGCGGCAACAGAGCTTAAGAAGCTCGCTGAGAAGATCCGGGCACCTGTGACCACAACCCTCACGGGCATGGGCGGCTTCCCGGGAGACCATCCCCTGTTCATGGGAATGCCGGGAATGCATGGCACTAAATATGCGAACTATGCCATCCAAGAGGCAGACCTGCTCATCGCCGTGGGCGTGAGGTTCGATGACAGGGTCACAGGCAAGATAAAATCCTTCGCATCCAACGCAAAGATAATACATATCGACATTGACCCTGCAGAGATATCCAAGAATGTGAAGGTCGATATCCCCATTGTGGGAGATGCTAAGTGGATCCTTTCCCATCTGCTCAAGCATACAGGAAAAGCCCAGTCAGAGGAATGGCTGGAGAAGATAGCCGGGTGGAAGGAACAGTATCCGCTCCACTACCTGGAATCCGCATGCAGGGACGATATCAAGCCCCAGTATATCATCGAGCAGATCAATGAGGTCTGCCCCGATGCCATCATAGTCACCGAGGTCGGCCAGCACCAGATGTGGGCTGCCCAGTACTTCAAGTATACCGAACCCAGGACATTCATTTCCTCAGGCGGGCTCGGGACCATGGGCTACGGCTTCCCTGCGGCCATAGGCGCAAAGGTCGCCAGGCCCGACAAGGTCGTTATCGACGTTTCGGGTGACGGCTCCTTCCAGATGAACTCACAGGAGATGGCCACTATTGTCCAGAACAATATCCCGGTCATCATAGCCATATTCAATAACGGTTTCCTGGGCATGGTCAGGCAGTGGCAGGAGATATTCTACGGCAAGAGGTATTCATCGACCTGCATAAGGGATAGCGTGGACTTTGTCAAGCTTGCGGAAGCATATGGTGCCCTTGGAATAAGGGTCACGAAGTGCAGTGAAGTCCGCCCGGCCCTTGAGAAGGCCATAGCTTCAGGCAGGCCCACGCTCATAGACTTCATAGTCGAGTGCGAGGAGAACGTTTCACCCATGGTGCCTGCAGGTGCCGCTATCAACGAGATACTTGACCTGGAGAGAAAAGAATGAGGCATACACTTTCAGTTCTGGTGGAGAACAGGCACGGAGTACTGGCAAGGGTAGCCGGCATGTTCGCAAGGCGCGGATATAACATTGACAGCCTGACAGTCGGAGTTACCGAAGACCCGACCATCTCCCGCATGACCATCGTTGTCAGGGGAGATGACGAGGTCCTGGAGCAGGTCACAAAACAGCTCAACAAGCTCATCGACGTCATCCGGGTCAGCGACCTGAAGGCGGAGGACACTGTTGAGAGGGAAATGGCCCTGTTCAAAGTGAGCTCGGACGTCAGCAACCGCTCCGAGATCATGCAGATAGTGGACATATTCCGTGCAAGGATAATCGACGTGGCTCCAAAGTCCATGATCATCGAGGTGACAGGCGACGAGACAAAGATAGAGGCCATAGAGCAGCTCCTGCGCCCCTTCGGGATAAAGGAAATGGTCAGGACAGGCAAGGTCGCCCTGAGAAGAGGGGCGAAAGGTGTTTCAAGCTGAAGGTACAGTTTACAGCAAATTTAATTGTTCATTAACGTCAATTCACATAGAGAGGTACTAGATAATGGCACAGATGTTTTACGATAACGATGCAGACCTGAATGTTCTGAAAGGTAAGAAGATAGCAGTTATGGGTTATGGAAGCCAGGGACACGCCCAGGCCCAGAACCTCCATGACTCCGGCCTTGATGTGGTCGTGGGCCTGAGGAAAGGCAGCAGGCGCTGGAAGCAGGCTGAGGACGACGGTCTCAAGGTCATGACCGTGGCAGATGCTGCAAAGGCTGCTGACATCATACAGATACTCCTGCCCGATGAGACCCAGTCACAGGTATACTACAGCGAGATCGAGCCCGGCCTTGAAGCGGGGAACGCTATTGTGTTCTCTCACGGTTTCAACATCCACTACAACCAGATCATCCCCCAGAAGGACATCGACGTCTACATGGTGGCACCAAAGAGCCCCGGGCACCTGGTAAGAAGGACCTACAGGGACGGAGCAGGAGTGCCCGGCCTTATCGCAGTCTACCAGGACGCTACCGGTAATGCAAAGAAGCTGGCACTTGCACATGCAAAAGGTGTGGGATGCACACGCGCAGGAGTTTATGAGACCACCTTCCGCGAGGAGACCGAGACCGACCTCTTCGGAGAGCAGGTCGACCTCTGTGGCGGTGTCGCCTCACTTATCAAGATGTCCTTTGAAGTGCTCACCGAGGCAGGATACCAGCCGGAGATGGCATACTTCGAGACCTGCCATGAGCTCAAGCTCATTGTGGATCTCATACACGAGGGCGGTCTTGAGAAGATGTGGTACTCCGTTTCCAACACTGCCGAGTACGGCGGCATGACCGTGGGTCCAAAGATAATAAATGAGCTTTCCAGGGAAGCCATGTACGAAGCGCTCGACAGGATCCAGAACGGCGAGTTCGCCCGCGAGTTCGTGCTTGAGGGCAAGGCGAACAGGCCGGTGCTCACAGCTATGGAAAGGATGGACAGGGAGCACCCGGTTGAAGTCATCGGCAAGCAGATCAGAGCAAAGATGCCCTGGCTCAACAGCGGGCTCAACGAGAAGTAGGCCCCCGGCCTGCTACCTTTTTCTATTTTTGATGTAAGATAATTCTTAGCGGATAACCGGAGGTTTTCAATGTCAGGAACTATAGATACTATCCTTTCAAGACGCAGCATAAGGGAATACACGCAAGGGAAGATCACAAGGGAAGAGATCGCTACTATCCTGGACGCAGGCAGGTGGGCACCCTCAGGCCTCAACAACCAGCCATGGAGGTTTATCGTCATCCAGGAAAAGGATACCAGGAAAAAGCTGGCCGAATGCACCCATTATGGAAATATCGTCAGCAATGCCCCCTTGCTAATAGCAGTGTACCTTGACCAGGCCGCTATGTACAACAGGACAAAGGACCTGCAGGCCATTGGGGCTGCCATACAGAACATGCTGCTTGCCTGCTGCGAGCTGGGGCTCGGAGCGGTCTGGCTGGGAGAAATCCTGAACCAGAAAGATAAAGTTAACTTGATTCTGAGTTGTCCCGAGTCCATGGAGCTTATGGCGGTACTGGCAATAGGACATCCTGCGGAAAAGAACGCCGTGTCTTCAAGAAAGGAGCTCAGGGATATATGCTATGAAGAAAGTTATGCAGAAGCATGGAAGTAAAGCGCTATGGAGGTATGGAGACGAAGGTAATGGTTGTGGAGAAAGCAGGTAGATTTTCGCAGACCCAACCGATGAAGGTCATTGATTGCGATTTGTGTATATCGTGTAGTTATGGATTGCTCTTCGTCTCCAAGTTCTAAAATGTGTTCCATATATATAAGTTTTTGTCAGATTTGGAGTAATTCAAGATTGTTTGATATAAGAGTAAATCAAATTTGCTTGATTAAGCTTTCCTGCCCGTCCTGGAGGGGCATCGGAGGTTGATGCAGAGCTCCCGCACACCCGCCTCCTTTTCCGGGTTTGCCACGGCTTTTCCCTTCTTATCCTTTCCGGTCTCCTTTATGCTCAGTCTCTTCCAGCCGCACTGTTCACATTCACCGGCTATTGTCAGTTTACCCTCTTTGGGAAGAGACTGCGTATGCCCGCACTTCCTGGTACAGGCAAGGAAACGATTCTCCTTCATTTCAAGGATGAACATCGAACCTTCACACTTCGGGCACGGGCCTACCACATCAGGCGGGAAGCACTCCTTCTCGTGCTCACACTTAAAGCAGGGACCCACGCCCACGGACCAGAAGTACTTGGTGCCGACTTTCAGCACGGCTATACCTGCGTTTTTACATTCCTTCGACCTGGCTACTGTAAGAGCACCTTCCTTTGGCAGAGGATACGTCTTCCTGCAATCAGAGTAGCCGCTGCAGCCCACGAACCTGCCATTGTCGGTCTTGACCATACGCAGCATCCGGCCACATTCGGGGCACTGCCCTATGAAGTTCTTCTTATCCGCTGCTATCTGCTCGTCGGTTATGGTGCCTGCGATATTCCTGACTATCTGGTCCTTGTTTGTTATCAGGTGTGAATACATGTCCCGGATAAGCACCGAACCTTCCTCGAGTGCATCCTCAAAGCCTTTTTTTCCGTCCTCCACTTCCTGGATAAGGGCCTCGATACGGGAACGGACGGCAGGCTTCACAAGTATGGGCACGCTGGAGTCAAGAGCTTCCATGAGGGTGAAACCGGTGTCAAGGATGGAAATCGTCTTACCCTTCGTCTCAAAGTAACCGCGCTTCTTGTTCGTCTCGATATGACTGGGAGCAGTTGCCTTGGTGCCGATACCGTTCTTATCCATCAGCGTGAGCAGCTCGGCCTCGGTCAGTCTCTTGGGAGGGGTCGTCTGGGATTTGGTGTTGCTCAGCTTTTTTATAACAACTTCCTCCTTCACGGCTATATCCGGAAGGAACTTATCGTTCTTGGTCTCAAAAGGATATGCGGCCAGCCAGCCAGGGTCCTTCATTACAGAACCCGTGGTATCGAATATCTCCTCTTTCACTCCGATCTCAAGATGCGTCTTCTCGAACACAGCAGGCTGCATCAGGTTAGCAAGGAAATGCCGGGCGACCAGATCATATACTTTCCAGGCATCCGGTATCCTCACGCTCTTCTCAATATCAGCCTTCGTTGCAGCCTTGATCGGATATATAGGCGGATGGTCATGACCGTCGCGGGTTCCGTTCCTGCAGGTGACGGGCGGCTTTGAGAGTATAGCCAGGGCATACTCACGGTACTCTCCCGAAGCAAAACCTAAGACTTTGGCCTGGAAATCAAAATCATCGGCATACTTATTGGTCTCGGTCCTCGGATAGCTGGTAAAACCTGATAGGTAGAGCTGCTCCGCAATCTCAAGGGCATTCTCAGGGCTTATCCCGAGGAACTTGGAAGCGCGCTTCAGGAACTCGGTGGTGTTCAGCGGATAGGGAGGACTTGTCGTGGACTCCTTGACACTCTTCTTTACAAGGATACCGGTCTTGGAACCTTTAATGCGGCTGAATATCTCGTCTGCCTTGGCCTTATCGTGGATATGGCCGCTGCGGTGCATGCCTGTAAAGTCGATGCCAGAGTGATTGAAAGTGGCCTCTATCTTCCAGAAATCCTTGGACTTGAAATCCCTGATGAGCTTCTCACGCTCGTAAACAAAGCCGCATGTGGGTGTCTGGCAGGGACCGATGGAGATTATTTCCTTGGTGCGTGCCCTCTGCTGCACCGCCAGGGTCAGGAAGCGTGTAAAGGCCGCACCCATCTTCAGGTCCAGTATCTGGCGCGCCTCTGCAGACATTGCCAGGTTGACATCCGGCTCCACAAGATTGCTGAATGCCTGCTTGATCTCTCCGGGGGAGAGGGTGGAGAAGCGCGCCCTTTTCATAGGGCAGTTCGATACTTTCTCGGCAAGGGACTTGGCCTCAAAGCCAATGTTCTCTCCCTCCCTGTCAAAGTCGCATGCCAGGATTATCTGATCGGCGCCACTACAGAGCAAAGCGATGGCCGATGCGAAAGGTTGTTTTGTGACGGTCTTGACAGGAGGGGTATCAAGCAGCACTGAAGGGTCGCAGCCACGCCAGTTGTTGAGCTCCGGAGGGAAGTCATATCCCATGATGTGGCCGGAGAGGCCCATTATCCTCCATTCCTTGCCGTCCTTCTTAAAGTCGTACACGGGAACGCCTTCTATGGATGCCCGGCTGAAACCCCCCTCGCTCAGTATGCCGGCTATCTGCGCTGCTGCCTTGTTCTTTTCCGTGAATACGACGATAGACATGCACGCCATTATGAGTTGATATTAGATAAGAGTTGAGCTTGCGGAGTGAAAGTAATATTATCGTAGTCTCCTGTGGAGAACTCCTGTCAAAAATATAATATATAGATAACATATTATTTGTATTATTATAAAAATGTATATTTTGAGGTTTGTATATGAAATATAAAAAGAACTACAAACTCACACTGATTAGCATTATATTAATCTCGATGTTATGTATTACGACTGTTTATGCGATATCTGAAGCCAGAAAAACGGTGGTAATTGACCCTCAATCGGAATATGGAAAAAACTTAACAGATATTGCCGAGAAAGCTATCGGAGACGAAGGTATTGATACAAAGTATGTTCATCTTACAACCATTTACTATGAAACGAAAGATAATATCATGATAAAGTTTGAGGGGGCAAAGAGGTACTCTAACGGCGTAGTTACTCTCATGCTGACTTTGGTGAAGATGAAACAGTTACGTTTTTTGCAGCAGACCTTGATAGATATGATATTCACACCTACTATGTGCAACCGGAGAATGGAAGAATATATGATAAAAATGTTGTAACAATGCCTGAAACATACGGGCAGGGAAAAGACTACAAGTATAACATACAGGGTAACTCCTTAGAACTAATCGATCCCTTAACAAACAAGATCATGTTTGTGCTGTCGGACTATACAGTCATCCTGGATGAAAATAAGGTAGAAACGGTTGCAAACGAGATAAATTCCAAATATGCTTATGCACAGCAACCACTTCCTATTGATGAAGAGAAGCCGTACATCATCATGGATGTGACTATGAATGATGAAGACAGCTGGTTGTCGATAGATGTTGATTTTTATAAAGAGCAGCTTTACTCTTTGCATGTTGAAGAAGGAATAAATGAAGTTACTAAGGCCGGGTTTCATAAAACGTCAGTAATTCATAGTGTAAAATATTACAATAATGAAGTAGAGACACTGTAGTAAAATTTTATCCTTTCATACGCAAACAAAGGTCTTATTGAACACAAGGTGAAGAACTTTTGGTTTAAGATTCCGCTATCTGCACCACTTCGCCCTTGTTTTTTCTGTGAATGTGACTGACCTCTTAAAAAGGCAGGAGAACAGCGATACAGACATAAGAATATGAAACATATATATCTACCTAAACTATACATGCTGCCGTAAACAGACATAATGCAGGAACAGTAAGAATGACATTAATGGAAGACGCAAAGAAAGGTGTGATCACCTCCGAGATGGAAGCTGTGGCCAGGAGCGAAGGAGTGGAGGCAAAGATGATATGTTCCTGCATTGCGAAGGGCACGATAACCATCCCGAACAACACCCAGAGAGAGTGCCGCCTGATAGGTATCGGGAAGTACCTGAGCACCAAGGTCAATGCCAACATAGGCACTTCCAGGGACTATATCAACATAGATGACGAGGTGGAAAAGGCAAGAACAGCACAGGCATATGGTGCCGATGCCATCATGGACCTCTCCACGGGAGGTGATCTGGACCTTATAAGAAAAAGGATCATGGATGCTGTGGAACTGCCCATTGGCTCCGTCCCCATTTACCAGGCGGCAGCGAGCCAGAAGGCTGTTGTCGACATGACTTCCGATGATATGTTCAATGCAGTACGCAAGCACGCCCGGGACGGCGTGGACTTTGTAACCGTGCACGCAGGCGTCAACCTCAACTCCATCCAGCGCCTCAAAAAGGGAGACAGGATCACCAATATCGTCAGCAGAGGAGGTTCTTTCACTTACGCCTGGATGATACATAATGGTGAGGACAACCCATTCTATTCAGAATATGATTATCTCCTCGACATAGCCCGTGAGTACGACATGGCCGTGAGCCTTGGAGACGGCATGAGGCCAGGCTGTATCCATGACGCATCGGACAGGCCCTCATTCATGGAATTCATCACCCTCGGGGAGCTTGTGAAAAGGACAAGGGAAGCGGATGTGCAGTGCTTTGTGGAAGGTCCCGGGCATGTCCCCATTGACGAGATAGAGCTTAGTGTCAAAGGAATGAAGAACCTGTGCGACAACGCCCCCCTTTACCTGCTAGGTCCCCTGGTAACCGACATCGCACCCGGCTACGACCACATCACCGGAGCCATCGGCGGGACATTCGCAGGCATGTGCGGTACGGATTTCCTGTGCATGACCACCCCTGCTGAGCATCTGGCCCTCCCAACCAACGATGACATCCGGGAAGGCACCATCGTAACAAAGATAGCAGCCCACGCAGCCGACCTTGCAAAGGAAGGACAGAAGGAGCGTGCAAGGGCCATTGACGACAGGATGGCACACGCCCGCAGGAACCTCGACTGGGACACACAGTTCAGCATTGCCATAGACGGCGAGCGCGCAAGGCAGATCAGGGAAAGCAGGATAACCGGCAGCGGAGCATGCTCCATGTGCGGAGACCTCTGCGCTATGAAGATCGTGAACAAGGCGCTTGAAGAAGAGGAAGAAGGAAAATAAATACGATTCGGCGTCTTATTAAAAGATCGTAAAAATATAGCGGATAGAAATATCCGCTTACTCAGTCCTCTCTTTCCTGAGACACATGAACCAGTCGAGACAGTACTTGCCTTCCTCAGCGGCCTCCATCCTCTGTTTTGCAACTCCGCATGAACCTGGCGGCGGAATGATCACATCGTCACCCGGCTGCCAGTTCGCAGGTGTTGCGACGCCTTCGGCATCTGCCTTCTGCAGCGCCATGAGCAGTCTCTTTATCTCAGCAATGTTCCTGCCAGTCGAGAGCGGGTAATAGAGTATGGCCCTGATCTTGGCCTTCGGGTCTATCACGAACACTGCCCGCACAGCCTGGGTGTCCGAAGCCGTTACCTGGAGCATCCCGAATTTCTTTGCAACTTCCATCTTGAGGTCAGCTATCACAGGGAAAGTTACCTCCACATCTTTCATTCCCTTGTACTCTATCTTTTCCTTGATGGTGCGCAGCCATGCGATGTGAGCGTAGATGCTGTCAATGGACAGGCCGATGAGCTGGCAGTTGAGGGCATTGAACTCATTTTCCATGCTCGCGAAGGTCATGAATTCGGTGGTGCATACGGGTGTGAAGTCTGCAGGATGGCTGAAGAGAATGACCCACTTGCCTTTATAGTCCCGTGGGAAGTTTATCTCTCCTGCAGTGGTGACAGCTTTGAATGAAGGGGCATCCTCACCTATCAGGGGCATGATGGTAACTTCCGGCTCGCCTGAAGTCCGCTCCGCAATACTTTCCTTGATCCTGCGGACATTGGTCTCCATATACTCGTTCAGATCCTTTGTCTGCCTTTCGAACTCCTTATCCAGCTCAAGCTCCCGGATGTTACGGGAGATGTTATCCTTCAGTTCTCTGAACTGATCCTCAATATACTTCCTTGTATCCCTTTTCTCGTCCATGCGTATCAACTCAATGAGATGTGAAGCAAGGCCAGAATGACCGGACATGTCCCGGCCTCTGATGTCCCCACATCCTAAGAACATCCTATGTTCATGGAATAAGTACTTAACTGTAGAAGTAACATTAGATAAGAATAAAAACGATGTATACAGGGAGCAGGAATAATTGGTAACAGCGGATATCCTGAGAATACTGGAACTGAGCCTCCTCGAAATGCTGGCATTCGTCGGTCCTGTGCTGTTGCTCGGCCTCCTGCTGGGAAGTATGGAAAAACATGCAAACAAATACTGGGGTAAGAGCCTTGGGAAGACTGCCCTTCTGATGACCGCCTGGATAGGAGTGCCTGTGCATGAGACAGGACACCTGCTGATGTGCTGGCTCTTCAGGCACAAGGTAACAAAGGTAAAGCTGCTTGACCTCAGGGGCAAGGACGGAACCCTAGGCTACGTAAAACACACATACAACAAGAAAAGCCTCTATCAGAACATGGGCAACTTCTTCATAGGAATAGGCCCCCTTATAAGCGCCAACATATTTCTTATCCTGAGCATGTATATGCTGCTTCCGGGGATCTTCGAGGACATCACAGGCAGGATGCTGCTGTTCAGTAGCAGCAGCGCACTAGGATCTTCCGGGTTTGAATATGTTACAGGTTTTTTAACAGGCCTTCTTTCTGGACTGTTCAGCTTACCCAATGCCAGTAACGTCAACTTCTGGATATACGTGTTCCTGTCCCTGGGTATTGCATCCCACATGGCCCTGAGCACTGCTGACCTCAAGGGAGCCACAAAGGGACTGCCTGCAATATTCCTTCTGCTGGTGATTGGAAATGTGCTGGCATACATTTTAAAAGTGAATACGGAGGATATGCTGGCAAGGATATTCCTCTACACCATGTACCTGCTGATATTCACGGTGCTGTCCGTGATATTCTCCGCGATCAATACGGCCTTGGCTTATCTTGTTTACAGTTTCAGGAACACATTCAAAGTGTGAACATCAGGCAACATACAACCATGTATTTTCCAGCTTCGGATCAAGGTGCTTGTTATAGATCCATAGAATAACCTGCAAAGATATCCTTAAAACTCCCAGGGTACATTTCCCGGAACTTGTTCTTATGGACAGTACAATGGCCTGCACCGATGAGCTGTAACCCCTTGAGCAAACAATGCTCCTGAGTGTCATGAAGCCCTCCTATTATGCCGGCAACAGTACCAAAGCGGGATGTTGCACTCAGTATTGAGGAAATCCCGGGGTGTGCACAGCCTGCAATGACATACAGCCCCTTAGCAGAGTCGAGCACAAGGGACTGTTCTTTGATGTCTGTACCAAGTTCTCCTGTTGTATAGACGCTCTCACATATATTCCGGGGATCTTTGACCTCATGGAGAATTGCACACCTTGAGGATATCTCTTTTTTCAGATTTGAGGAAAAGCCTGATGGTACGTAGATATGCAGATCCGGACTTGAATTGAGTAAAGCCGGCAGGCCCCCGATGTGGTCCCAGTGCTGGTGGGACAATACAAGAGTGTCAATATCTGCGGGAGATATCGATAGTTTGCGCATGTTATCAAGTAATAGGTGGCCATCCCAGCCGGTGTCAAAGAGAATCCTGTGACCCGGAACCTCAACTAAGCAGGAAAAGCCCCATCCGCTCCTTAGACCTGTCCTTGCCTCATTATCATAAACCACTGTCAGTTTCATTATGAACCACATACCCGGCATATTGACCAACAAAAGACAAGCAGTTGTCAGCTGATAACAAATACAAAAGTCTTTTCCTGAAGACCACTCAAATGCATGAACAAGAAACAAGCAATGACACAAAGGATAACGATAAGGATAATGGAACAAGTGTGTGGAGAAGAGAGCCCCGCATCGGCGGAACTCTCCCTTAGTGGAGGGGTTAGTGGAGGTATAATTTAGGAGGTAGTTTAGATGGAAATAGACCCCATACCACTAATACCCGAGTATTACTTTACTCAGGTTGACGCCGTTATTATAACAACTTCTATTTAAAACTTGCCCTTAAATAGAGCCCATCGGTGAAATGATTAAACAAATAAATCTGATTTGCCATTGTAAGCACAATCAGTTGCCGTGATTTGGCAGATAGCAAATACAGGTAGGTCTGACCTGACCCGATAATGGAAAAAAGGGAACAAGATATATACATAACGCTACTAAATCAAAGGAATGGGATCGGACGGAAGATGGAAAGGAGGGAAGATGGTTAGTAAAGTATTTCCGGATGAGCCGAATTATGCGCACAGTACCGAGCACGGAACGATCGATCCTTTAATACTCAGCACAGAAAAGGGCAAAAAGGCCATCAAAGTATCTTTTCTGGGACTGGCGGCTATCGCATCAGTACAGGTAGTAATTGCACTCATTTCGGGGAGTTCGGCTCTGCTTGCAGACACTTTCCACAGTTTAAGCGATGCTGTTACTGCTGTCCCTTTATGGATAGCCTTCTCCATTGCGAACCGGAAGCCTGACAAAAGATTCACATACGGCTACGGGCGCGCGGAGGATGTGGCAGGGCTGGCCATTGTATTCCTGATCCTTATAAGCGCATTGTTTGCTGCATATAACGCCATCAGACTGATACTTGAACCTGCCACCATAGCCTATGTGGAAGTTGTCGCTATTGCCGGCATAGTGGGTTTTGCAGGTAACGAGATGATAGCGCAGTACAGGATCAGGACAGGAAGGGAGATCGGCAGCGCAGCATTGATAGCTGACGGGTATCATGCCAGAACTGACGGCCTGACAAGCCTGGCAGTCGTGCTGGGAGCTATCGGCGTCTGGCTCGGCTATCCCCTGGCAGACCCTGTTGTTGCGATTCTTATCACCCTTGCCATACTGAAGGTCTTCTGGGACTCAGGAAAACTGGTCTTTGGCAGGCTTATGGACAGTGTAGACCCTGAAGTTGTTGATGATATAATACATGCCATCGGCCATATTGAAGGAGTTATGGAGATCGCAGACGTGAAGGTCAGGTGGATAGGACACAGGATGCATGCGGAGATCACAGTTATTGTAGACTCCGGGCTCTCTGTCAGTGAAGGCCACGACATAACCATAGAGGTAAGGGAATCACTTACCCGGCATGTGACCTACCTTTCCGGTACGACGATCCATGTAGAACCGCTGGAAGCGACGGGAAAATGCAGCTTACAGGTCTGAACTCCTTCCTATGTAACGGAGTGACAGCAAGGACAATAAAAAAGGATCAACAATACGATTTATCCCTTATGAGGATAATAAAAAGATCAATTAGATCAGTTTTTATATGAGTATGCCCACTCTAGGCAGTAAAACATGAGAACTTCAAGGTAAGATGAGGCGCCCGGAAACCACCACGCTTTAGGGCGCCTCTCTCCTTAACGAATCCGAGATGTTCCCCAACATCTCTCTATCATTCCACTCCCATTGCAGTTCATTCCCCACGACCCGCTACACATAGTAAGTCCTGTTTTTATATAACCTAAACCTTATTTAATTTGGTGTGGCTGCTTAACATTGCATGGAAGATTATATTCATGAGGAATCCGCTTTTTTAATACCATTACATGTTAAGCTGACATTGTTTATATTCTAAAAATAAAAATGATAGTTTAAATAAGTGTAATACCTTTGAATAAATATGAATAAACGTGAATAAGTCTGACCATGAAGACCACAACTGATATTTATAGAAACAGCAGCATCTTAAAAACAGGACGGAGTTATCAACATGCAGGATCTGGCATTCTTTCTTGGTTCCTTTCTTTCCCTCTTTGCAATAGTCAGTCCTCTGAGCGGGGTCGTTACCTTTGTTTCACTCACTAACAATATAACATTCGAGGATAAGAATACGCTTGCAAACAAGTCAGTAACACTTGCCTGCATCATAGCCCTGTTCTTCGCGTTCACAGGAGGGCTTATCCTGGATTTTTTCGGGATAACCATAGACGCCCTCAGGATCGCAGGTGGCACTTTGCTCTTTGTTGTGGCTTTTGACATGATACTCGGGAAAGTGTCCAGGGAAAGTATAACCGAGAGCGAGATAGACAGTTCCATGGACCGCAGTGACGTATGGATATTCCCGATAGCTTTGCCCCTTCTCACCGGCCCGGGTACGATATCCACTGTCATTGTGCTGATGAACACTGCTGATTCCATTATCCAGAGCGCCAGTGTCATTGTAGCTATATTGCTTACCTTCCTGATCAGCCTTATACTGTTCAGGTTCTCAAGGAGGATATACAAGTTCGTGGGATATACCGGAATGCTGGTCTTCACAAGGCTCATGGGACTCCTGCTTGCGGCCCTGGCTGTGAACTTTGTTGCCACAGGTATATGGAACACTTATGTGGCATTCAGCAGTTTCACCTAGAAAATGTGTTTTAATTTTAAATCAACAACCCTTTTATGCCAACCTCACATAACTCCTGATGGTTATGGGGGACAGGACAGCAGAAGAGAATAGTTTCCAATGTACTTCCCAGGGTGATGAGCATCTCATCGGGCTGGATGAATTCCTGCAAAGGCTGAACACCACAGCCGAAGGTCTCTCCAGCGAAGAGGCGCTCCGGCGGAAGGAGCTCTGCGGCCCTAACCTGCTTGAAAAAAGAAAAAAAGAGAGCCTTCTGAAGAAATACCTGAAACAATACGGGAACTTTTTCGCCCTCCTCCTGCTCTTTGGCTCTGTGCTTTCCTTCGCTGCGGAGTACCTGGACCCGGGACAGGGTAATATATTCATCGCCATCGCCCTGCTTGGAGTGGTCATACTCAATGCGACCTTCACGTTCATCCAGGAATACCAGGCCCAGAAGATAATGGAGAGTTTCCAGAACCTCATGCCACCCACTGCGAGGGTGAAGCGTGACGGGGAGATCGTGGAGCTGCCGGCTTCCGAGCTTGTCGTTGGGGATATAGTCTACCTTGAGGAGGGAGACAAGATACCCGCCGACGGCCGGCTTATAGTGCAGAACACCCTGAAAGTGGACAATTCACCCATAACAGGAGAAGCCGAGCCGCAGTTAAGGTCCCTTGAGTGCACCCACGAGGACATGCTTGAATGCAGGAATATGGTGTTCTCCAGTACCCTGGTGCAGACAGGCAACGGGGAAGCGGTCATCTTCAGCACGGGGTCGGACACGCAGATCGGGAAACTGTCCCTGCTCACCGAGGAAACTGCCTCCGTGGACACACCCATACGCAGGGAACTGAACCATTTTGTCAAGATAATATCATCCATCGCCATCTTCCTGGGGATAGCATTTTTCATTATCGGTTTCTTCATCCAGGACACTGTCCTTGCCAGCCTCATCTTTGCCATAGGCATCATCGTTGCCAACGTTCCTGAAGGCCTTTTGCCTACAGTGACACTTGCACTGAGCCTGGCATCCAGGAGGATGGCTAAAAGGAATGCACTCATAAAGCAGCTTGAATCCGTAGAGACACTTGGCTCCACCACGGTCATATGCACAGATAAGACAGGCACCCTTACGCAGAACAAGATGGCGGTACACACCGTATATACCGGCTCCGGCTATATGGATGCTGCCAGCGGACAGGAGCCACCCGAGATCCTCCTCCGCGTTGCCGTGGTCTGCAATAATGCAAGACTGTCGGAAGAGCCGCCCGGCTACAGGGGAGATCCAACAGAAGGTTCCCTGCTGGTCTACGCGGAGAGGTTCCGCGATATCAGGAAGATGCAGGAAGGATACCCCCGGCTGGCTGAGTACCCCTTCGATTCCAGGGTAAAGCGGATGCAGGTCATTTGCAAGACCCCGGAAGGAAACATGGACTCCTACCTTAAGGGCGCTCCGGAAGTGCTTCTGGAAATGTGCGACCGCATAATGGCAGACGGGAACGAGAGTGAGCTGACCGGTCCTAAGAAGCGGCAGCTTGAAGAGGAGTACCTCAAGATGGCAAAGCGGGGGGAAAGAGTGCTGGCATACGCTTTCAGGAAAGCCGGTGAGGTAAAGGAGTATAAGGAACATTTCATCTTCCTGGGGTTCTCCGGAGCACTCGATCCTGCGCGCCCCGAAGCAAGAGAGGCCATTAACAGGTGTTACAGGGCCGGCATCAAGGTTGTCATGATCACAGGTGACCATCCCGTGACAGCAAGATCCATAGCCTCGCTGGTGGGGCTCACCAATGAGGACGGCGACCCGGTGATGATCACCGGCACGGAACTGGAGCTGATGCCAACGGAGGAGCTCAGCCATAAACTAAAGTCAAGGAGCATAATATTCGCCCGTACTTCCCCTCTCCAGAAGCTCAAGATCGTGAGGGCTTTCCAGGCAGCAGGCGAGATCGTCACAATGACCGGGGACGGGGTCAACGATGCGCCTGCGATCAAGAATGCGGACATGGGCGTTGCCATGGGCAGCGGCACGGACGTTGCCAGGGAATCAGCAGACATGGTCCTGCTGGATGACAATTTTGCAACCATCGTCAATGCCGTGGAAGAGGGCAGAACGGTCTTTGATAACATCAAGAAGTTCATAGCCTATATCCTCACAAGCAACGTGCCTGAAATACTGCCCTTCATTGCCTTTGTGCTGCTAGGTCTTCCCCTTCCCATGAATGTCCAGCTCATACTTGCCATCGATCTTGGCACGGACATATTGCCTGCCATTGCACTTGCCGTGGAAAAGGGAGAAGGGGATATCATGGATCGCCCGCCCCGGAGCAGTAAGGAGAAACTGCTCACACCCCAGGTGCTGCTCACATCCTACGGCCTCAAGGGTCCCATAGAAGCAGTCGCTGGTTTTGCATGCTACTTTGCGGTCATGTACGGAGGTGGATGGAGCTGGGGTCAGCAGCTTGCCTTCTCAGATCCCCTGTACAGGCAGGCTATAACAGCGTTCTTTGCTGCCGTGATCGTCTGCCAGATAGCCAATGTGTTCGCGTCGAGGACCCGCAGGCAATCGGTGTTCGCTAAAGGGATGTTCAGTAACAGGCTGGTACTGCTTGGTATAGCCAGTGAGTTACTGATACTGGCCTTTATAGTCCTGCATCCATTTGCGAACACAATATTCAACACAGCCCCCATATCAATGGAATATGTACTGCTGGCTGTGCCTTTCGCCCTGTTGCTCTTCACTGCGGACGAGCTCCGGAAATATCTCATAAGGCACGGATCAGCATCCGTGCGTGATGTGCTGGGATGGTGACCCCTGTCGCCATGGCAGTACTGAGGGTCAGGTACTTTTGATCCGTGTATATCTGTTCCGGATCTATCCCTGCCTAACTTTTGAGATATTCTCATATATAAGTGTCAATATAATGAGAGTGGGAGTTATCAATAATGGAAAGCAGGTTCATAGTCATAGCAGGCGAGGAAGCAGGGCCAAGATCGAACAAGATGGGAGGTATCTGGAATGTCATTGATGCTGAGGCCAGGAACCTTGCACAGATGATAAGCAACGGTGTCAGCGGGGATGATAAGACAACGCGGATAATTGTTGCAGGCCCTTATTACGGGCACGCAGGAGCAGACTGGAACAAGGGACTGAACAGGATAACTGACATGAGCGGGTTCAGCGAATACGAGCCTGAAGGGGAACTGCTCTTTGCCCTGGAGCAGCTTGGTTCCATGGGTATAGAAGCACATACCGGGTCCGTAAAAGTGGATGATGCGGACGTCATTTACATCATGTTCAAAACGAACGACTTCAATATGATCAGTTCTGAATACAAAGGCCAGAAAATGTACCTTTCAGGCAAAGTGAAAGCCGAGGCATATGAGCTCACCGGACTGGACTCGCTCCACTACGAAACCATGAATAACGGCATGGAATACACTCATTACCTCAACCTGTCCTACGCCATATCCGAACTTGTCCGCCTGCTTGTGGATGCCGGCAGGTCGGCCTCGCCCGTATACAGCGACAGGGCCATATCTGATTTTGCGGCTTCCCTGATGCCTTCTGTGGAGGTCTCCCTTCACTGTCACGAGTTCGGGGCCTTCTATGCAGCTGCACGGCTTGAGAGACTTGGTGTGAGCGTGCACACGGTTGCAACTTATCATGCGACAATTCCAGGCAGGGTGGCAGGCCATCGATCCATCCGGAAAATAAGGGACAAGGACAGTTCCTGGGACAGCGGGGTCCCTGTCAACTTCGCAAGACTGGAGTCACTGTCATCGTATGCCGATGTGGTGACTGCCGTGGGTGATTCCACGCGCAAGGAGGTAAAGCTGTTCTATGGCATCGATGCAATTGTAGTGCGCAACGGTATAGACCTGGAAAGCAGCGACGTTGACTGGCCCAAGAAGGTCAGGAACCGGAAAAGGATACAGGAATTCCTGTCAGAGAAGATATATAATGTATTCAACAGCAGGGTGATCCTCCCGGACAGGATCGTGCCTATCTTTTCCATATCCCGCATAGAGATAGAGAACAAAGGATACCCCGACCTGCTTGATGCCCTTGTGGTGCTGGACAGGATGGTCAGGACAGAGATAGACGCAGGTCACCTTGATGAGAATTTCAGGGTGATATGTTTCATTGTTGCAGCCCACGGGCCAAAGACAAACACACCAGAGAACTTCCCCATCTACCTGCCCGAAGAGATACTGATAGGCGAAGAGATGAGACTTCAGCAGATGATAAACTCCAGGGGACTTGAGTGCTCCAGGATCCCTGATGGCAGCCGGCATGTGGCCGCTGTTCTATACCCACAGTGGCTCTCAGACCACGACGGCGGCCTGAACATGACAACGGATGAGTTCATGTCCGGATGTATCGCCGGGGTCTTCCCTTCCAGGTATGAGCCGTTCCTGCTCACCGGACTGGAGGCCGGGAAAGAGGCGACCCCCAGTATAGTCAGCAAGGTGTGTGGGTTCAGCGACGCCCTCAGCACCCTCAAAAGGCTTGTGATGGGCATGGGCGGTGTCATCGTGGTGGACAACATCAACCTCTCCTATATAGAATCAATAGCGGACTATGCCCTTGCCATGGACTATTTCATCGATACCTATACGGATGACAAGGTTAAGTACAACCTGCTCTGTCAGGAGGCGAGCCTGCTTGCAAAGGACATGAACTGGAAAGCGCCTACCAGGGAATATTTTGAGCTTCTCACGGGCACACGCATGGAGTGAAAATGTCCGAGATACGCAAGCACTACTTCCTTGACGAGCACTGCATCATCGCTACCGGCAGGGCTAAAAGGCCCTCCGCGCCGGAGGCATGCAGTGCTGGAAAAAACTCATCATCCTGTGTGTTCTGCCGGGGACAGGAAGATAAGACACCTCCTGCAACTGCGGTATATAAGGGTGGACATGTGTTAAGGGATACCGGAGACCAGCGGGTCACTGGATGGGATGTCAGGTGCATCCCCAATATGTATCCTGCGCTCTCTCCCGATGCACCTGAACTGGTAAAACCTGAGTTTGAGGCCTTGCAAGGCTACGGTTTTCATGAAGTGATCATTGAGCATCCTGCGCACGACAGCAGGCTGCACCTGTTCTCCGATGAAGGGATGCTGCTACTGATGCAGGTGTACAGGGACAGGGTCATGCACTACGGGACACAGGAAGGGATTAAGTATGTGTCTCTGTTCAAGAACTGGGGTAAGAAGGCAGGAGCCTCTATCGAGCACACCCATTCACAACTCATCGCACTGCCTGTCATGCCTGCCTATGTTCAAAGGGAACTTGATGCGATAAAGAGTCTTGAGAAGTGTCCGTATTGTGACATGATAGGAAAGGAGAAGAACGGCAGGAGGCAGGTGTACAGCAACGGGCATTTCATTGTGATAGCACCTTACTGCTCGGGGGTGCCCTACGAGCTCTGGGTAATCCCGTTAAAGCATGTGCATCACCTGTCAGGCTTTACCCGGGAGATGCTCTCTTCTCTGGGGGATTGCCTCAGATTTGCCATCTCAAGGCTGGATGCAACAATCCCCGGACTTGCATATAATTACATGTTCTTCCAGACAGAAGACTACCGGGACTACCACCTCAATCTGAGGATACAGCCGGTCACATCCGTGGCTGCGGGATTTGAAAGGGGCACAGGGATATACATAAACACGATGCCACCCGAGATAGCAGTAGAACACCTTCTGGAAAAAGCCTGATGTTAATACTAATGGGAGTGAAATAATGAAAACCTTAAGAATTGCCATGTTCTCATGGGAAAGCCTGTATTCAGTCAATGTAGGAGGGCTTGCGCCTCATGTTTCGGAACTTGCGGAGGCCCTTGCACAACATGGCCATGAAGTGCATATATTCACCCGTAACCAGGACATGATGCCCTATGAGATAGTTAACGGAGTCCATTATCACAGGGTCAGCCATTCACTCTCCGGTGGCATAGTCCAGCAGATGGACAGTATGTGCGATGCCATGCATTCCGCTTTCTGGGAAAGCGTGCAGAGGTTCGGGAACTTTGATATAATGCATGTTCACGACTGGCATCCTGTGAACGTGGTCAGCAGGCTCAAAGCCGATGCTGGTCTGCCCTTTGTCACAACATACCACAGCACTGAGTGGGGAAGGAACGGGAACGTCCACGGCAGCTGGTGGGAAGCAATTGAGATAAGCCATAGGGAATGGAGAGAAGGATATGAATCATCTCAGGTGATATCCACTTCCCGGGCACTGAAAGCTGAGATCCAGCACCTGTACCAGATACCCGACTACAAGATATCGATAATACCAAACGGACTCAACGAGAGCAAGATAAGGATGGATGTGGACCCTGGCAAGGTGAAGTCCGCCTATGGTATCCATCCTTACGCCCCTGTGATCCTGTTCGTTGGCCGCATGAACTACCAGAAAGGCCCCGACCTCCTTGTGAAGGCCATACCAGCGGTTCTCAGCAACAGGTGGGATGCGAGGTTTGTCCTGATAGGGGAGGGAGAAATGCGTCCTGTTTGCGAGGACCTTGCCCGTAAGCTCGGTGTCTATAATAGCTGCCATTTCCTCGGTTACGCGAAAGAGAGCGTGAAGAAGGAGTGGGTGAATGCATGTAACCTTATGTGCGTACCAAGCCGCAATGAACCTTTCGGGATAGTGCTGCTGGAAGCCTGGGATGCAGGCAAGAACATTGTGGCCACTGACGCAGTGGAGCTCATTGACAACTTCCATAACGGCATTACCGTCTACCAGAAGCCTGAATCCATAGCATGGGGGATCAACCATGTGCTGGATAACTATGCCGACGGCCAGCTTGGCAGGGAAGGAAGGAAACTCCTGCGGGACAGGTACAACTGGGAAAAGATAGCTGAAAAAACAGTCGAGGTCTATCTGAAGGCAACAGGATGAAAAAACATTATTCAAAAAAGGCCGGCCTTGCCCCCGGTACCATTGTCCATGTGGGTGAGGCAAGGACAGAAAGACCGAAGATCACCCTGATCAATTACGACAGGAACAACTACGAAGAGCGCGTAGTTGAGGATATCGAAACATGCTTCCTCTGCAAGGATTCCAGCTCAGTCACATGGATAAACATTGATGGTGTCCACCAGGTTGACATTGTTGAGAAGATAGGGACGCATTGCGGGCTTCACCCGCTTGTAATGGAAGATATAGTTCACACGGACCAGCGCCCAAAGATGGAGGAGTTCGAATCCTACATTTACCTCGTGCTGAAAATGCTGCAATTTGACGATGCAACTGCAGCCGTTACCACGGAGCAGGTGAGCATCATCCTTGGTCCCAGCTTTATCCTGTCATTCCAGGAGGATGAAGGAGATACCTTTGAACCTGTAAGAGAAAGGCTCAGGAACTCAAAGGGACGCATACGCTCTGTAGGTCCCAGCTACCTTGCCTATGCTCTGATGGACTCGATCGTGGACAACTACTTCATAGTGCTTGAGAAGATCGGCGAGTTCCTTGAGCTGCTCGAGGAGGACATGATAGAGAACCCTACCCCGGAGATCCTTGAGGATATCCACGGGATAAAAAAGGAGATAATCTACCTCCGCAGATCAGTCTGGCCTCTCCGGGAAGTCATAAGCAGGCTGGAGCGCTCTGAATCACCACTTATAGAAAAGGTCACAATGGAGTTCCTCAAGGACCTGTATGACCACACTATAAGGATAATAGAGACTGCGGAGACCTATCGTGACATAACCTCAGGCATAATGGACGTTTACCTGTCAAGCGTCAGTAATAAGATGAACGAGGTCATGAAGACCCTGACAATAATAGCAACCATCTTCATCCCGCTCACATTTATAGCCGGAGTGTATGGCATGAACTTCGAGCACATGCCTGAGCTGGGCTGGAAATGGGGATATCCTGCAGCCTGGATAGCAATGCTACTTGTATCCGTTTCCATGCTGATGTACTTCCGCAGGAAGAAATGGCTGTAATAAATGAATGATATAAATGTATGACAAATATACCCCCCCTTTCACTCTAAACTTTGAAGGCCATGAGATATCGGTAGAGAAGGACAGGGAAAACCTCATATACAGAAGGACCTGCAGTTACGAGACTGTTGAAAAGATACTCCTCAATACTCAGGGAGACTTTCTTATCAACCCCATTGAACCTGTGAACCTGCCAAAACCCATAACTTCCTTCCTGCTTATCGATTTTGAACACCCTGTAGTGGTAGGCCCGGGAACAAAGCAGAAGATATACCTGACATTCCCTGTGGAGACGGGGATATTTATCATCGGCAGGAACGGAGACCATGAGCTCATAGATGTGCTTACCCTCAGTAATATAAAATACACCCTGTACGGGGCGCCTAACAACGGGGTTGTGTGCAGATACTGGAAAAGTAAGGCCTTTACATCCTACCCCCACCCGGATACACGATATGAGGGAGACATAGAACTTGATATCATCAATGACACAACCTATTGGATGGAAGTAACAAAAGCTGTGTTCAATGCCTACGGCATGAAGATATATTACGGGAAAGAACAGCTATCAATGAGAGCTTTCATGAGGATCATCAACAGGAATCTCGCTGAGACCGGGTTTATGACTTACACTACTACAGCGGAGTTCAAAAGGTCCATCGAGCTCTACACATCCCGTAAGATAATATTGAACGGGAACAGAGGCATAATGGAGCATGGCCTATGAATGTTACTGAAACCATCAGTTCCCTCCCGGAGACCCCTGAGACCGTGCTCAAGATAGTAGGTGCCATACTGGTGCTTATTATAGCCATCGCAATGGGAAAAGCACTGACCATTTACCTTCAGAGATCCCTGAAGGACAAGGTTGACAAGGGGCATCTCGATATAATACTCAAAGTTGGTTATTACGGCCTCATTACACTGGTTATTGTGGTTTTCATTTTACCGCTGACAGGGATTGAAAGCTCCGGCCTTCTGGTTACAGGAGGGGTGCTGGGTATAGTCATTGGTTTTGCCAGCCAGAGTATCGTAGGTAATCTCATATCAGGTTTTTTCCTCATAGTGGAGAGGCCTATCAAGATAGGCGACCAGATCAATATTGCCAATAACATCGGGTTTGTGGAGGACATCAATATATTCTCCACGATAATAAGGACATATGACGGACTCTACATGAGAATACCTAACCAGACAGTATTTACAGCTAATATTACCAATTATGTCGCGAACGTTACAAGGAGATTCGAATACGTGGTAGGCATCCGTTATAGCGACGACGCTGAGGAGGCCATCAAGATCATACGCGAGATCATTGACAACGAGCCCTTCGCCCTGAAGAACCCGTCTCCGGGGGTGTTTGTGGATACCCTCGGGGATAATGCGGTTAACATAATTGTCAGGATATGGGCGCCTATCACAGAATGGTTCGAGATGAAGACCAGGCTGCTATGGGTCATCAAGAAGACGCTGGAAAAGAACGGGATAGAGATAGCCTTCCCTCAGAGGACCGTATGGTTTGCAGGCGAACTCCAGACAAGGAAGGTCACCGATACACAAACAGAACTTTTGCCTGAAGCCCGGAACATGTATCCCCTGGCGGAAAGAACAGACCTTACGGAGGAAATACATGGCCTCCCGGAAATGCAGGAAGGAACAAAGGAAGGTTGAACCAGTGAAAGCTGTCTGCGTGTGCTTTGAAGTCCATCTTCCCTTACCTCTTAAGTGGTACTGGCCGCGGGAAGGATACGGCGCCCCGGCACTTGACAAATATTTCGAGATAGGGAGGAGCTATAACAGTTTCCTGAGACTAGAAAAGGATACCAGTATACTTAACAGTGCCCTGCTGGCATCCATGGAGGCAGGGGGCAGGTACGCATTTGATATCTCCGGGATCTTTCTGGAACAATGCAAGTGGGAACCGGCGATACTTGACAGTTTCAGGCAGCTTGCCGATAAGGGGGCAGGGTTTATGGCATCGCCCTATTATCACTCCATCTGCCCGATATTACCGGACCTTCAGGAGTTCAGGGAACAGGTCAGCATGCACATGGACTCCCTGAGGGACATTTTTGGAGTAAAGCCTGTCAGTTTCACCAATCCGGAACTTCTTCTTGATCAGAGGACGATAGGAATTTGCAGGGGCCTCGGGTTTAAGTGCTTTATCTCGGAAGGATCCCATAATATCGTTAACGGGTGCGATCCGGTGCACGTTTACATGAACGAGGTTCCTACCCTGCTGCGTCATATAAACCTCAGCGAGGACGTGGAAAAAAGGTTGTCGGACAGGAAGTGGCCCGGGTATCCCCTGATAGCAGAGAAGTTCGCGTCATGGGTAGCCGGCATGGAGGGAGATGTTGTAACACTATACACCAAGTACGATTCACTTCAGGTACATCTCCAGAGAAATGCCGAGATCGTGCAGTTCCTGAAAGAACTGCCCCTCTCTCTGGCACGGCATGGCATAGAAATGCTTCTTCCGGAAGAGGCCGTCGGCAGGTTCAGGCAGGAGGAACTGCCTTCCCTTTACTCAAAGAAGACAGCACGTTACGGCATGCATAACCTCCTGGGGAACCACGCCCAGCACCTCTACATGCATGAGCTGCAGAGCATAGGAAATGAGCTTGGGAATCTTAAGTCACATGAGGAATACGAAAAGCTGCAGTCCATCTACCGCTACCTGCAGCAGACTGACATCTTCCTGGAGATGAACGCCGAAGGCCGGCGTTTAGGGTATGAGAAGGCGGTCAATAATTTCTCCATACTTTCGGATGTAAAGCGCGTACTGACAGAGGCTGGCACATGAAATCGGTTTGTTTCTACTTTGAGGTTCATCAGCCCCACAGGCTCAAGTGGTTCTGGCCCGACAGCAGGTCGGAAGGATTCGGGAGATATTTCGATGACGATGTCAACAGGGAGATATTCAGGAGGGTGTCCGAGAAGTGCTACCTGCCTGCAAACCGCACAATCCTGGAACTTATGGATGAGAGTGACGGAAAACTAAAGCTCAGCATGTCCGTCACGGGCACTCTCCTGAACCAGTGCGAAAGATGGGGCGAGGATGTGCTGGAAAGCTTCCGCGATCTCGCAGATACCGGATGCATGGAATTTATCGACGAGACATATTATCACTCCCTTGCCTCCCTGTTCGAGTCCGGTGATGAGTTTATGGACCAGGTATCGGAGCATCGCAGGGCAATGTCGGACCTCCTTGGCGTGGTGCCTGAGGTGTTCAGGAACACAGAACTGCTGTATAACAACAGCATAGCCGCCCTTGCTTCTGAAATGGGATACAAGGCCATACTCATGGAAGGGATCGAGCGGGTCCTTGAAGGCCGGTCCCCCAACCATGTCTACAGCGCCAGGGACAGCAATATAGCTGTCCTGCTGAGGAACTACAAACTGAGCGATGACATCGGATATCGCTTCTCATCACGCTGGTGGGAAGAGTACCCGCTCACGGCTGACAAATGGGCAAGCTGGTTATCCCGTAGTGCAGGGGAGACAGCCAATATTTTCATGGACTATGAGACCTTCGGTGAGCACCAGTGGGCGGATACAGGCATATTCGCATTCCTCAGGGCACTCCCGGGCGAGGTCACAGACAGAGGGGTGGATTTTCTCACACCCTCGGAAACCGTCAGCAGGTACGCTCCTGCAGGAGATATCGACGTAGGAGATTTCTCCACAATCTCATGGGCGGATATCGAAAGAGACACCAGCGCCTGGCTGGGGAACGATATGCAGAGGCGCTGCTTTGAGGAAGCTAAATTACTGGGGCCTTATGTAAAAGCCACCGGAGACTGGGAGCTCATCAGCATTTGGAAGTACCTGCTCACCTCGGACCACTATTACTACATGAGCACAAAATGGCTCGGGGACGGGGATGTGCACTCATATTTCAGCATCCACTCCTCACCCTATGATGCAGGAGTCAACTTCATGGCTGTGATGATGGATTTCAAGGAAAAGGTGTTCCGTAAATTGAAGGAAAATAGAAGGAACGGATAAAAAGAAGTCAAGGAGGTACAATACTTCCTACCAATCATTTTTCGTGTATTACTATATTTCCTCCTTGTAGCTGCCCCGATGCCGTGTGGTAAACGACTCCGTTTTTGTCGAGTACTGTTATATAATAGGAATCTGGAGTTCCACTCGATTCATTATCAACAGCTTCCACGATAAACTGGAAGTTACCACTGCTTTCTGGCTGTAACAAGCCAGTAGTCGAGTCATATATCTGTAGCGAGGCTTTCCCCTGGAATCTGGATGTAGCACCTGTAATTGCCAATCCTATCCAGGCGTTGCTTTTAATAATATAGTCCAGGCCATCCTGATGATATATGTATACAGAGTTACCCTGAACATTTCCTTTATTGTTATATTTAGCAGTGAAACCGAAGTTGCCATGGCTTCCTGTCGGATCCAAAATCCATCCGCCGCCTGTCGTGAACTGGCCGGTTGGTTCATAAACTGTCAACAGAGCAGGTGCTGACGTCGTTGGGCTATAATAGCCATCCGACACGATTCTGGCTATTATCATATAATCATCTGCCGGAAGATTATTGATCGTTGCTTTAGCTGTCCCAACGCCCATGCCCGAAGAAGTCACAGTAACCAATGCAACGGCTGGCACAGTAGTGATAGGATTTGAATATGTCGCATCACTGCTTTTGTATATAGTGAAATTCACCTTTACTTGGGTCAGATCACCATAGTCAGTATCAGTTTCCTCAAGGGTCGCCCTGAGATCAACCGAACTAGAAGTAACTGGAACGATCATGTCACCGGTATAGGTAATAGCAGCATCTTCATGGCTGATAGAGAATGACTCTGTAAGCCTATCTGCACTGTAGTGACTGTCCCCGGCAAACTCCGCCTGTACATTATAGTTGCCTGCTGACTGATCGATTTTTAAAGCCGCTGAGGCAACACCATCTGTTCCCGTAACAGCTGTGACGGTCTGATCACCAAGAATAAAGTTGATTGGTTTGCCTGAAAGTGGAGTGCTGTTTCCGTAGTCGTTCAACTGTGCTTTCAGCGTCGTATTGTCCGAGTACTGAGCAGTTAAATTTCCAATATACTCAAGCCTAGTGGTACGGCAAGACACATTGATATGCGAACTTGCTGAACCTAAACCACCATCATCATCCAATACCTTTAACATAGTTTCATATTCCCCTGGTGTGGAGTACATGTGGACTCCGCTTACTTCATTGCCAGACATCGTTCCAGGCTCAACCGGACTGCCATCCCCCCAATTGATTTCACAACTCCACGAATCGTTTCCTGGATCTGTAGAGTTTCCAGAGAGAGTCATAGTATCTCCCCACTGCACAGTAAAGTTGCTGCAGTCCACTACAGGCAACGCATTTAACACAGTTACATTGGTGATATTAGTAGTACTTGCCCCATTGCTGTCAGTAACCTTGAGGCTAACCTGCCCGTTATGATCATCATCCCACATATGTGCGACTTCCATTCCTGTGGAATCTGCAATTCCATCCATATCAAAGTCCCATTCGTAACTGACTATATCCTCATTACCATCTGGATCATAGGAGGAACTGGCATTAAATGAGATGGAATGCCCCTCTATTCCTATATATGGACCGCTTGCGTTTGCTACGGGAGGGTGGTTTGCACTTGGTAAAGCAGTCAATCCTATATGGAGATCGGTCACTGGTGGTGGTATACTGACCACAATGCTATCTGCAGGATAATAGCCTGAAGCTTCAACATGCACTCTGTATGAACCTTCAAGAACATCCCATTGATACATGCCATTTTCATCAGTAATCAGAGGATTTATATCAGGTTGAGAAATGGGAGGTTCGAGTCCTGTTGGAACATTCTCCCAACCTCCTTCTCCGTCGGGCCTTTGCAACCATACAGCAGCACCTTCAATACGCTGACCTGTGGCTACATCATATACGCAGCCGGCAGGATCGATGTATAAATTGAACACAATCTTTTCGTTTTCGCACCCGTGAACCTGGTAAGTCACTGTTGCATACCCGTGCCGTGGATAGAAAGTGGTCGTATACTTCCACCGCTCCGGACCTCCCGCCATGCTGCCAGTAATATCGCTTCCACCATCATTGACATGTATGGTTATATCAACACCAGTTGCAGATTCGCAGCTCAGGTATGAGAATGTAACCGGGGTACCCCAGTAGACTGACTGAGTATTGCCAATGAAGTTAACGGGCTCTATTCTAACATTTGCCGGTAGGGGTGAACCTGTAATTTTTGTCTGTGTCTCAAATTCGTTATCATCATACCTTACTTCGATATTTGAGGCGCTTATCTCTGCATGATTGAGCAGAACCGCACCCACGTCCACACTTTCGGGTATCCTGACAGTTACGGTCTCATAACCACAGCCCATAGTACCTATAGTTCCAAGGCTCCATGTTATTTTCCTAGAAACCGGACTATAGATCCCGTTGCCTGATGCAGAGATGAATTCAACCTGACTGGGTAAGCTATCGGTGAGCACTGCATTTTGAGCTGCTGAGTCCCCAAAGTTGTGGTAGTACAGCCTATAAGTCATATTGCTGCCGCGGTCTTTGGCTACAGGTGCTTGTGCTGAGAGATAGAGATTGGTTCCTGCATACTGCGGGAATTTGAAGAGAATCGCCAGTTCGGGATTTATCACCTGTTTATTGTAAGAATACTGAATTCCCCCATTTCCATCAGGTGATTCAATTCCAACTGTAGCTGAACCCCCTTTATTGTAGGGAGGGCGGTCATAACTGGTTGCCCAATATACTGAGCCAAAATCCACATCCTTATACTGGAACCTGATATTGTTACTTCCCTCATACAATATAGCTTCAAAGGTTATTCCGCTCGTAGAACTAGAATAGTGTTGATTGTCCACCCATTCCACAACAAAGATCCTGTTAGGAGCCGTTCCTAGAGTTTGATAATAAACACGACCTCCCTCCCATGTCACAAGATCATCCCAGTAAGGTGAAATGAAACCGTGGGCAGAAGCAGATTGTCCTATAGGTTCATTTACATATGTAGACGTTGTTGCACCGGAGAATAGGAGACCATTGTTTGCTACACCCAGCCTGCTATAGTCCGTACCATAATAATTGAAGAAGAAACCAATGTCAATATTACTGACTATGCCGTCATCGGAATCGGCCAATATCCCCGTACCGGTTTGTGAGATTTCTATCCAGTCATAGTCAGGTCCTCCGTATGTGTTACTGTCCTTTACCCTGTATCCAAAGGAATCCTGCACCGGCAAAACCTTTCCGTCAGCTTTAGGCATTGAGAAACCGAGCAGATCTGCAATCGTTGTTGCCATATCGATATTGCTTGCAGGTGTTGTATCCACGCCTTTTCTTATAGTCGGTCCTGAGAATATCAATGGAATGTACGACTCATCAGGACTGAGGCCACCATGTTCGCTTTCCTGTTCGTCGTTATCAAAATACCATCCGTCCGCAGAATTGGCCAGTAAAACTATGTCCCCGCTTCTCGCGGAGTTCAATCCGTTTATACGATTAACAGCGTCAACATAATCCGTTTTACCTGCAAAGAAGGTCTTTAAGTCCTGAGTATTGCCGTCTCCTGTATAAACCCTGTATCCGTTCGACCCTGAGTACCTGACCAATATCACATCAACATACGAGTGAGACTTATATGCATCTAAAGCAGGAAGCAGATCATCCAACTCTGGCTGGTCGTTCCAATCATTAGTATCCGTATCGCGGATATATATCTGTGCCATGCCTCCATTTGGTGCCGCTGTTGCATCGTAATCATCAGAATCATCTTCTTCATCGTCAGTTATAAACCCCGCAATTGTCAAAGTGTTTTCTAATTCAGTTTTATTTATGTCCAATTCATTATCAACAGAAATATGGCCGTGATCTGACACAACTATAAACAGGGTTTCATACATAAGACCAGAATCAATTAGACCATCGTAATATTCAAAATAATCACACTCACCTCCATAGAGAAGACGACCGACTTCTATATCGACATGATTCTTTAGATAGTATTCTTGGTTGTAAGGATCCACTCCGTTTGATCCATAATAATGGCTATATCCATCTAACCCAGGCAGGTAAATAGTAAAAATACTCGGTGCATGATCATCAAGTTCACACATAGCTGCAGATATTGCTTTTTCATCCTCCTTATCATGTTGATGGTCATAATGGTACCATCCCGCTAATAAAGGCTTTACCCACTTAGTCTTATCGCCAACATCATCAATATGTCTACCATAATGATTATAGATTATTGTACTATCCATACCAATGCTACTTGCAGCTTCATATATAGTATCGACATCACTGCTTAAGTCTTTGTTTGCTGTTCCTTCGGTCCAAATAGGATACCAGAAGAGACCATACCACGAATTGAAATCTAGGTCATACCAGACCTCCAGCCAATAATCACGATAAGTTCGACTACTCTTTTCAAACCATCTGTTTCCAGCAATTTCATGTTGTTTAGGATAATTACCTGTGAAGATGGATGCTTGTGTTGCCAAAGTTACCGATGGAAACACAGTTTTTGCATCTGTAAACCTGACACCGTTATCAGCGATTACAGACATATTTGGCATGTCTGAAAGAGAATTGTATAGAGCGTCACGTTTCAGACCATCTATATCTATGATTATAGCTCTTTTTGGTACAGGATTAGAGGTAACAGTAACAGTTGCCAATGTGGAAATTGTCTCTGTTGCAGATGACTCTGTTGAATATACCACGTCAACAGGTATAGTGAGAATTTCACCTTCTGGGAATTTATCAGGAACAGGAACCTCAAGAACTATGCTTGTCTTTCCCTTACTTATCATTTTTTGAAGTTTTTTGTCCAGATCAACGTAATATTCAATCTGCTCGGTTGAAAGATTTTCTTTTTTAATCTTAGCATTAAACTCTTCATTGAGATTATTTCTGATCTTCAATGTATTGCCTATTGGCTCAAGTTTTTGATTAACGGATTTTTTTTCAGGTTTTGGCTTTGAGATTGAGAATATGGAAGTATTTGTAGTCTCAAAAGACTGGACCAGAAGATCATTACCTTGCTTATCCTTGGAATTGGCATCTGAAACTTTGTTGCCAACTGTCTTTTCCTCAACAAGCTGGAAAGGATTTTCATAGTCTATCTCTTTAATTGTAATCTTCTTTTTTTCAGATTTCAACTCAGCGTCCTGATTATTTATTTGCTCCTCGATGCTCATAGATTCGGCCTGAAGTGAGGGAAGTTCTTGCGTATTGAATATGGATACGCGAACCTTCAATAAACTACCCGGCGCCACTTGAGTTGGCGCAATGATGTTTACATCGATGGTGTCTTCAGCAGCAAATGCAGGAATAGCCGAACAAAGTAGTATAAGCGCTATCAGTATACATATTTCTATACATCTTCTGTGTTTAAAGTCAGAATTTGTTTTTTGTTTCATTTTTACTCCTCTTTGACATAATTAATGCAACACATGTCTAAACTAGTCTAAAGTGAACATAGATTTTGTCACAATCCTACCCAAATAATTGAAATAGATTGATAATTATAATTGCTTTTAGACAGAGTCCATTACAGAGGATTTAAAAATATTAACTAATACTTAAATATTTCTAAATTAATTTCTTGTGTTTAATATACGTACATTATTTTAAAAACTTAGAAGCCATTTCTACAAATCAATATTAAATAGAAAAATTTAAACTGAACTTTTCATAACTTTACTTTAACAAGTAAAAGCAGGGAAGAGAAAATTTATCAGGTTCTGCTAAAAAATAAGAGTAAAAATGATGAGTTGACAATAGGCTCCATTACTTTTATATACTAAAAAAAGTAGAAAATAGAATAAGAATATTTACAGATCTCAATACTCATATTTTATGACATGGAATAAACATTCAAGGCGAATTGTTAAACTTTGCACTTGAGTAGAAACACGATAATTAATTATGGTTGTTAGATGTAGGTTCAAAGTACATTAAACATAATTAGCTCAGTAAGTTAATATAATGTAGTATTTGCACAGAATTTTATAACATATTCACAATGATTTCAATTTTTTGGAAAATAAACATGCAGTCAAAAATGAAATATTTGAACGAGAATACTATTGGTATTCTTGTCATAATCGGAACACTGGTACTGTATCACATGCTGAATATGGAAAGTGACATACTACAAGAGTTTAGAAGAAGTATATCGGTTGTATGGGTATTTATGATTCCTGGAATCGCTTCATCTCTTATATATGCAGTACTGACAAAGAACATAAGAAAAGCAATTGTTGTTGGAGTTTTAACAAATATACTATGGTTCATCTGGGCTATTGCTTATATGCTAGCTACATTTGAATTAAACTGATATTTGCAATTTAATGGAAGATTTGTTTTATTAATTTGGGGAAAACATGGATAACTACGAAAAAAATGGAGGGGTACTAGGTGCAGTATGGGGTTTATACAGTGGCATGCTTTACGTCTTTAGTGCTTATGCATCATATCCACCTTCCCATATTGCATACGATGACTATATCCGGGCTCTCACCACAAATACAATATACGCTCTAGCATCACTTCCAGCATTTATCGCTGATACCATAGTAGTACTCATCGTGGAGCCTATTATTGAATATATATTCACCCTTATTTCAGTTACATTGAAAATCTTAGTAGGGAATGATATAACAACTGTTTTGCTTCTTGTAATAATGGTTGTGTTGCCGCTGGTCCTCACCATATCGATCGGGTCAGTTATAGGCATTTCAATTGCCCGGCTGATCAAGATCCTGAAAAATAAAATAGTTCAATAATGTAAGAACAACTAGCTGGGTTCGCAATATTCAAATCAGAAAAACCTGTCTTTCATTTCATATCCTCCATATCAGTTTATGACAATTTTTTACAATGAAGCACTTTGCAATTGCATCTCCAGATAATTCACATTCTAGCCTAGAAATAGAGGATTATTACGAAAGAAATCTATTCTTATAAAATATAGTGACAAAGAGGACTATGCAAATCAAAGGTAAATATCTAAGTGAAAACACGGTTGGAGTTTTTCTCATTCTAGGAACAGTGGCACTATATCACATTGCATCTTTTTCTCTAGAAAGCCAACTCCTGAGAGGGCTTCTGCGAAATATACCAACTCTATGGTTTATGCTACCTGGCATCACTTCAGCCATCGCATATGCAATACTAACAAAAAATCTATCAAAAGCAGTCATTGTTGGAATTTTAACCGCCATTTTATGGTTTATCTGGGTCATTATTTGCATCATTGCTACGTTTAGATTCGTATGAAACTTGTAACTGCTGTACAGTTCATTCGCTATTTGCACAAAATATACTGTTTCGAATCAGTCTCAACGTCCTACAAACCTACAATCAGACAAATCAGCGGCTTCCAGTAATAGTTTCAAATACAGACTTAAGTTAATAACTAATAAGAGTAACATTATCATTTAGTCGGAATCTTCATTTGCAAAGTCGTCATAAAAATATAATCCTCTGTGCCGGGTAAAGGTGTTACAGAGCGTGTATATGTATTCAATAGCATATGGAAATACGGACCTGTTCTCGAAGTTAAAAGAAGGGACGGGCACGTATTCCGAAGACAGTGCCCGGCAACCGGAATTGTTATTAGGGGAGATTCAAGATGATAAGGCAACCCAATGCGATACTTGGTAACGAGAAACTGCTTGTTACAATGGGAAAGAAGGCGGAAATTTTCGGTTTCTTCTATCCCGGCAGGGACTTTGCCCAGCATGTAGAGGAATCGCAGGCATGCCTGCATGACGGGAAGAGGCTTATCTGGTCCGATGACCATGAATGGCATGCGACCCAGAGCTACATAGAAGATACAAATGTCGTGGTCACTCACCTCCGCCGGCAGGGAGGGCTGAGCATGGACATCCTGGACCTCGCTCATCCCAGTCATCCCATAATGGTGCGTAATTACAGAATCAGCGCTTCTGAAGGATTCCATGGCAGATTCTATTACTACTCGAAGTTCCAGGCAGGAGAGACAGTTAAGAAGAACTCCGCCTTCTGTGACCCCGAAGCCCGAATACTTGTACACTACTGGAGAAACTATCACCTGGGACTTAGCTCAAGACCCTCATTCGAAGAATGGCAGGTGGGCAGGGCCCTTGACTCGGATATATGGACCAACGCACTATATGATATGCGGGACGGGCAACTGCACAACAAGCGTGAGGAGATAGGCAGGCTCAACAGCGCCATTGGATGGAAGCTGGACATAGAGCCGGGCTCAGGCAGGGAGATAACAGTTTTCATCGGTGCAGCACCCACAAGGGAGATGCTCTACAGTAAAATGAGAACAGCAGGCACTGAAAATGTGGAAAGAATGGTAAAAAAGGTTTACGAGGAACGGACTGGCTGGCTGTCGGGAAGCAGAAGGATCACGCTACCACAGATCGTGGATGACAACCGTGAGGATCTTATCAGCGCTTTCAATCGGTCCTTATTGACCCTGTCCCTTCTGAGCGACCCGGAGGAAGGTTCTTTTGTCGCAGCTCCCGAGTTCGACCATGAGTTTGAGCTGAGCGGAGGATATGGGTACTGCTGGAACAGGGACGCTGCCGAGACAGTGCTTGCGCTCCTCAATGCAGGTTATCCTGACTTCTGCATGCGTTTCTTCAGATGGTGCAGGAAGACGCAGCTGTCCGACGGCTCCTGGTTCCAGCGCTACTGGCTGGACGGGAGCCTGGGCTCTTCCTGGGGGAACTTCAGCTTCTCCACGCAGATGGACGAGACCGGGGCGACACTCTTTGCAATGGGCAGATACTTCCAGGGCCTGCAACCAGCGTCCCGGAGCGCCTTTCTCAGCGAGATATGGCCAAGTGTACTGCCTGCTGCCGAATACCTGATGAGGAGAACTACCGGTGGCCTTCACGATTCCTGCACCTGCCTGTGGGAATCATACAAGGGCACGTTCACTCACACAAATGCTGCCATATACGGAGGGCTTACGGGGGCTGCGAACATTGCTGCTGAATACGGCGAGCAGGAACTCGCAAGCAGATGGCTTGGAAGGGCGAAGCTCATCAAGGAGGCGACTGTTCGAGAGTTCTGGCTGCCTGAAGGGTATTTCGCAAGGGGCAGGGTGGACGGCAGGACGGACACCGAAGTCGATGCCAGTATCCTTGGGGTATTCGTACCTTTCGGCATGCTCAGTGCAGACGACGAAAGGGAAAGGGAGATGATACTCTCGACCATCCGCACTGTTGAGAAAAAGCTAGGGGTGCCTGTGAACGGACATCGGGGGATAAAACGCTACGAAACCGACAATTATATTGATGGAAATCCCTGGATTGTTACAACCCTATGGCTGTCCAGGGCTCTGCTGGCCCTTGCAGGATCAGGTGAGAGGACAGGAAATGAAACCGAAGGCTGGAAAGCCAAATCGGAGGCTCTGGAATATATCAGATGGGCACTCAGGGGTGCTACAAGTACCGGTTTATTGCCGGAGCAGGTAAACAGGCACACCGGCGAACCTGCTTGGGCCATTCCCTTAAGCTGGAGCTGCGCCCTTATGCTCGAGAACTTAATAGTACTGGATGAACTGGATAATGCATTATTAATAGATTCCGGGTCAATATGATCTTAAGAGGAGCGGGATAACAGTATGGACAGTACTAAGGGTAGTACAGACAGTGAAAAGCTGCCTGCAAAAGGCATAAACAGGGAATGGATAATAACCAACGGTCTTGGCGGCTATGCTTCATCCACAGCCACAGGAATGAATACAAGAAAATACCATGGCCTGCTTGTGGCAGCCATTAATCCCCCGGTACGCAGGAGAGTGATGCTCTCATCCCTTGACGAGGAGATACAGGTCGGCAGCCGGGCATGCCAGTTTGCAGCACACCAGTACCCGGGCGCTTTGCACCCGCAGGGCTATCGCCATCTTCAGAACTTTTCCACAGAACCTTTTCCGGAATTCCGGTATTTTGCGGAGGACGTCTCTGTCAGAAAGAAGATAACCATGGTTCACGGCGAGAACACGACAGTTGTCCGCTATGATATCTCCAACCCTTCACATGACACTGTCACTTTCAGGGTGCTTCCGCTAGTCAATAACAGAGACATACATAAACTTACCAGCTCGGGAGATCTGCGGCTTGAGCAGCAACTACACGACACCGGCACGGTTCTTGAGAGGGAAGGGGAGAGGCTCTACATTGATTCGGACATTCCCTTCACGCCTAAAGCCTACTGGTATTACAATATGGAATACATGACAGAGCTCTCAAGAGGATATCCATTCCGGGAGGATAACTTCAATCCGGGTTACTTCGAGACTGAGGTCGGCAGGGGTGAGTCATCGTTCTTCATTGCAGCTTCAACTTCAGGGATATCGCTGGATATGAATGACGTTGACCGGATATTTAACCATGAAATGCGGCGCCGGAACCAGCTCACTGAAAAGCAGGCCCATAAAGACGATCTTCTTAACAGGCTGATCAGGGCCGGAGACTCATTCATAGTACACCGGCAATCGACCGGTTCAAAATCTATCATAGCAGGCTATCACTGGTATTCGGACTGGGGCAGGGATTCCATGATCTCACTGCCCGGCCTCACCCTTGTTACCGGAAGATTTGATGATGCTAGGAGCATACTCGCAACATTCGCAGCCAATTGCAGTGGGGGACTTATACCCAATTTTTTCCCGGAAAGCCCTTCAGGTGAGATTGCATACAATACGGTGGATGCCTCCCTGTGGTTTATCCATTCCCTCAGAAAGTACCTGGACTACACAGAAGACCTGGACTTTGTAGCAGGTGTATGGGACACTGTTGAGAGCATAATCGACCACTATTGCAGGGGAACAAAACATGACATAAGAATGGAAGCAGACGGCCTGATATCACAGGGCGGGCAGCTCACATGGATGGATATAAAAGTAAGAGGCAGGGAACTGACATCACGCCGGGGAAAGACATGCGAGATCAATGCTCTGTGGTACAATGCCCTGCTGCAGGCATCGACAATGGGGGAGAAACTTGGCAAAGATACCTCTGCTTTCTATGAGGTTGCAGAGCTTACGAAAGAGAATTTCGAAGGGGCATTCTGGAATGAGGATAAAGGCTGCCTCTATGATTGCATCCCCTGCCCTGAGAAGCCCGGCAGCAATGAACCTGTATGCCTGAAAGATGCCTCTGTAAGACCAAACCAGGTGCTTGCCGTATCACTGCCTTTTACAATGCTTCCTCATGTCAGTGAAAAAAGCATAATGCAAATTGTTAAGGATGAATTGCTGACTCCATATGGCCTCAGGACACTTTCCCCGTCAGATCCGTTCTACATGGGTATCTACCAGGGCGATACGGAAAGCAGGGACACAGCCTATCATAACGGTACTGTCTGGCCCTGGCTGCTCGGCCCATATATAACGGCATACATTAAGGTCAACGGACGTTCAAATCGAAGCAAGGATGAAATGAGGAACCTGCTCAAGGGAATAGAAGTGCATCTGGAAGAAGCAGGCATCGGCACCGTCTCCGAAGTATTCGACGGAGACGCACCCCACAATCCCGGAGGTACTATCTCCCAGGCATGGAGCGTGGCTGAAATATTGCGTGCCTATGTAGAGGATATCGGCAGTAGGGACTGATATGACTCATAAAAGCTTATAAACAATTAAGTCAAGTGAATATTATGGATGAGGTATGTCTTAACATAGGGGATGCAGCCGGACATGTTTACAGGCTGCTTGAAAAGGGCGGGTCCAATCTTACCAACGTAAAGAAAATACTCAAGGAGAGCGGTTTTGATTCCCAGACTGTCTTCATGGCTATAGGTTGGCTTGCAAGGGAAGACAAGATCTGCATGCAAAAGAATGGTAACGCCTGGTCCATAAATCTCAAATAGAACTTGGCCAGCAACCCGAAGAGAATAAGCGGACTGCCTGCAGGTGTACCGGCAAGGTAAACATGATACAGCCGGCCTTGGGGCTGAGCGGACATGTATGGCAATAAAAATAAGGCTGGAATTCTAACAGAATCCCTGCTGAAATTTAACGTATGATATCACTTATATCTGCAGCCTGTCATATAACTGACAGTCAATCCGACTTAGAGCAGAAGCAGTAATATCTGCCATAATATCACAAGGACGATTATGGCAATCAGAATACGAATTATCCAGTAAAGCATTCAAATCACTCCCCATTAGACTTAGGTCACTATGACTCTTATAGTTTCCTGCCTTCAGCTGAACTTATTCATACTACTGAAAGACTTCCGAATCTATCACATTCTGCGGGCTTCCCTTAAGGAACTGCCTGATATTGTCCACAGTCACTGATGTACACTCGTCCAGCGACTCCTCAGAAAGGAAAGCAATATGCGGTGTCAGGAGCACATTGCCCAGACCAAGCAGCGGACTATTGGCAGGCAGAAGCTCATACTCAAAAACCATATCTGCCAACAATGACAATATTTGCATTCCTGACCCTCTCTATGAACTCATCGTCTGACAGAGGCAGGTATTGTAGACCTTAAGGTCACCCATGCTTTCCAGTTCTCTGTGATACTCCAGCTGCAAAACTATCGGATATGCGACCACTATCCTCATAGGCTCTTCCACCGGAACGATACCCCTTAATGTGTGAGCATAAAAGAGGAACCTGTCAGCGCTGCAAATGCTTCAGGGCATCCTGTATCCTCTGGTTATCAGCAACAAGCTTCCCATCCTCAAGGTAGACATCTTTTTTATTGATCAGCCACTGCTGAGTGCCCCATGAACCGTCATCCAGCTGGCCCGTTATATGCATGGAATCATTCTCTGTCAGGTGCTCTATCCTGAAAGTCGAGAACTGGTTCTTGGGTGTGACCTTGATACGGTAGTAATCCTTTGCCCAGTCACTCAGGTTCCTCGCCCGTGCATATCTCCCGGCAGTGTTACGTGTGCTCTCTGCTGTCGCAGGAACATTCCGTAAGCTTCCCTCGTCCATCCTGACTACGCTTTCAGTTGTACCTGACAAAAAATCCCTTACCCCACTGTGTGCCATTAGATTACTCCATCCCTTTGAGAAGATACTATCCACCGGTATTATGACCCGGACAGCCTGGCATTCACATTATTCATAAGAAAAGTGCCAGCTGACAAAATGTCTCCGAATGCAGAACCCATATCTCCCATGTAGGATTAACGAGGATATTATTTAAAACTACCTTCTATCCGGTAAATATATTTCCCTTAGCTTGTATATATGGCTATTTAAGCGATGCGCCGAATGACTATAGGCAGAATGACAGGTGTAGACCGGACACCTGGAATAACCTGATGGATATCAGATACTTCAGCACGGAAAGATAAAATGGTAGATATAGCACTGAGGTTTGGCCTGGATCCGCTTATAGTGGACTTTATGCAGAAGATCATTCTCTCACTGATGACAGGTATCCTTATCGGTCTTGAGAGGGAGAGGCAGAGAAGCGGGGAGAAACTTTTCGCAGGCGTCAGGACTTTTACGCTCACATGTATCCTTGGCATGCTGTCTGCCTTCCTCATTGATTATGCCGGGACCTCTATCCTGCTGATAACCACGATATTCACGGGAGTGGTCTGTATCTTCCTTGCCTACAACATCAACAAAGCGCAAGGGAGCCTGGGACTTACAACATCCATATCCCTTTTTTGCACCTACCTTCTGGGAGTGCTCATCGCAGCAGACCTTTACATAATATCCATTGTCAGCGCAGTCATAATCACATTCCTGCTTATCGAGAAAAAACCACTCCACTCCCTGGCCGAGAATCTGTCAGAGAGGGATATCATTGACGCACTCCAGTTCGTAGCAATCGCCTTCATTCTGTACCCTGTGGTTCCGGAGGAGCCTGCCTTTGGGGTCATAGACCTGAAATCTACAATACTTATTATCGTGCTCATATCCTCCATCAGTTTTGTCAGCTATGTGCTCCTCAAGAGAATAGGCGCCCGTGGAGGAATCGCCTACTCCGGTTTCCTGGGAGGGCTGGCAAGCAGCGGAGCAGCTGTCATTTCACTTTCAAACCTTTCGAAAAGAAGAGTGTCACTGACAGGCCATATATGCACGGGAGCTCTGCTGACTATTGTCTCCATGACCATCCGGGATGTTACTTTTGCTTTCCTTATCGACACTTCCGGAAAGATGGCCTTCCTGATGATACCACCTTTTCTGGTGATGTCCCTGACTACTCTTCTGATAGCATGGCGGAAAAGAAAAGCAACACCAGTCAACGAGACCATAGAACTCAGGTCCCCTTTTGCCATTGTCCCGGCTTTGCGATTCGGCATACTGTTCATGATAATAACGATGGTCGCCGATATAGCCCAATCCCATGGAGGCAACATGGGAATTTACGCAACCGCCATAGGAGGGGTAGTAAGCAGCTCAGCAGTCACAGTCTCTATAGCAACGCTTGCACTGAACGGTATCATCCCCTATAACCAGGCTGCCCAGATAGCAGTCATGGCAGGGCTGATAAGCACCCTGGCAAAGCCGTTCTATATGAAGCTCATGGGTGCCGACCAGCTCTTCCGCAAAGCTGCAATCCACTTTGTGATAATAACTGCTTTTGGCGCCGTTTCTCTTCTTATATGGAGTATATATACAGTCTCACCGAGATTATGAGCAGACGGAGGACCACATCTTTTCCTGCGCCTGCCTGCTCATGCGCAGCGCGATGAAGGTTTGTATTCAATCCGGATGAAATGGTAGTAATATAGATAGTGGTGGGTAAGAACAGTAGCGAAGAAGGCAGGCAGAAATGATAATTAAAAATGCTAAACTCCGGCCCGGATAAAAATAAAAAAGGCCGGAGGGAAGGCCGGTACAGCACCAGCCGGTCTGCCGGAGATGATTTTTTTCCGGCCTTTACCTTCTCCTCCTTCCGATAAGATAGTAAAGTATAACCCCTAGTATGCCCAGCAATAGAACGACAATTATCCACAATACCTTTTTGAGTGTACTCATCGCTCTGTTGTAAGTGAACAGGTCATATATCACCCAGATGATTGAAAGGAGTAATATCAGGCCCCATATAGTTTCCACTACGCTCATTGAACTCTTCTCCCGCACTTCAGAATCCTTTTTAAAGTAAGATAAGACTTTCCACTTAAGTAATTAACCGTTTCCGGAAAGCATAACCTGTAAGACAGATACGGTTCTATGATATATTATGACAGGAGAAGCAGAAGGCGTAAAGATGCTACTTAAACAAGTTTACTCCGATCTTAAATAAAGTCAGATACCAATATAGATTCGGGAAAGTTTTGAATTGATCTAAAGTGGGGGTATTGTAATGATAAAGATAGGTTACAAGATAGGTCCCGAACAGTATACTCCATCCGAGATGCTGGAGCAGACAATTGCAGTGGAGGAAAACGGTTTTGACAGTATAGACGTAAGTGACCATTTCCATCCCTGGAGCGAGGAAGGGCAGTCCTGCTTTACATGGAGCTGGCTGGGAGCCGCTGCGGTCAGTACAAAGAAGATTAAGATAGGCACCGGTGTCACCTGTCCTATCCTCAGGTATCATCCTGCCATTATTGCCCAGGCAGCTGCAACCGTAGCTTCGCTGGCCGGGGGAAGGACTTACCTGGGTCTGGGGACAGGGGAGGCCCTTAACGAATATCCTGTGACATGCGAGTGGCCTGAATATAACGAGAGGCAGGAGATGCTGGCCGAGTCCATCAAGCTCATCAGGGAACTCTGGAGCGGGGAAAAGATCACATTTGACGGCATGTACTACTGCACCCAGGACGCAAAACTATACACACTGCCTCCCCGGGATATTCCCATATATATCTCTACCATGGTGCCCGAGAGTGCGCAGTTTGCAGGGTACCACGGGGATGGCATGATATCGGTGGGCGGCTCCAGGATGAAGGTATATAAGCAGCTCATGGAGAAATTCGAGAACGGGGCAAAACGGGCAGGCAAGGATATATCAAACATGCCACGGATGGTCGAGCTCTTCGTGGCATACGGAGACCGGCTTGAAGAGTCTCTGGAAAGACTTCATAAATACTGGGCCGGCGCTTTCATTCCTGCCCTGTTCACTAATAAGATATACACTCCCGCAATGTCACAGCAGAACGGGGAGGTCGTGGGCGATGATATCCTCAGGCAGAAGGCATGCATCTCATCAGACCCTGAAGAGCACGCAAAGTACATAAAACAGTATATGAACGCAGGTTTCACACATATCTACATCCATTATGCCGGCCCCGATGAACTGAAGTTCATAAAATCCTATGCGGAGGATGTGCTGCCACTTATAAGGGAACAGAGATCAGCATGAGATCCCAGCGACCTCACGGGACGGAGAAAGGCAGGAAAGACATAAGTCCGGGCACACCTATAGCAGCAATAAGAGCACGGTCAAGAGATCCTATGCAGAGGATATGAGGGAGAAAAACTGATGGAAAATTCGATCCAGATCGCCAGGATATTTGGCATACCGATCAAGATCCATGTATCGTTCCTGATAGTACTGCCCTTTTTTGCCTGGGTGTTTGCAGTGCAGCCCGAACCTTACGGATTTGCGGGAACACATCCTGAGGTGTTGAAGTACGCATTTGCCCTGGCCACAGCGATACTGCTGTTTGCATCCGTACTTGTCCACGAGCTCTCCCATTCATACTTTTCCCTGAGATACGGGACTGGTATAAGAGAGATATCGCTATACCTCATAGGCGGAGTATCGGCGATGGAAGGTGAGCTCAGGGACTCTTCAAAAGAAGCTGCCATGGCTTTTGCCGGGCCTTTCTCCAGCCTGGTCATAGGAATTGTGCTTCTTGCAGTCAACTATCTCCTCAATCCTGCTGCAAGTACGGCGGAAGGAAATGCCCTGTTCATGATGATCTTCATCCTGGGTTATATCAATGTGGTACTTGCATTGTTCAATCTCATACCTGCCTTCCCCATGGACGGTGGAAGGATACTGCGGGCTCTGCTTGCAAGCCGTATGAGCTTTGTGGAAGCCACTGAGAAAGCAGCAGCAGTAGGGAAGATACTTGCCCTCCTTATGGGAGTGGTCGGCCTGCTGACCAGCTTCTGGCTCGTGATCATAGCCATATTCATCTACATGGGTGCAAGCGCAGAGGAAAGACAGGTAAAGAGCGTCAGGTACTAAGAATATAAAAGAGGAATTATTAACAATATAAAAGAGTAAACTCATTCTGTCCAGTAAGGCTCGCACTTATATTCCTCATAAAGGTCGCACAGCCACCTCCGGTCGCTGAGAGGCCAGTTTACCCGGTCAAAGCCCACTGACTCCTCAAGAATGCTCTTGTGCACATTAAGCACAAATTGCTTATCCTCCTTCAGATAGGTGAGCGATTTCCAGGGAATGGCAAACAATTTCTCAGCTATGCCGAACAGGCCGCTGAAAGACAGCACCGCATAAGCGATCCTGCCATACCGCAGGTCTATCATCAGTTCCTTTATCTTACCAAGATCTTCACCTTCTGGATTCCTTACTTTGACGTTTATCATCTTGTCCGCAGGCAGAAAACCCTGCGCGGTACCAGTCTTCATGCTTTCCTCCACCTATGTCCGAGTAAACTGCCTCAAGCCCGGCAGATGGGAAATGTGAACGGAATATTCATCAGATCGTTGATTTGCGAGAGAGACGAGCGATGTGGCAATTTATCGTGGAAAGTTGACTATTAAGGATACAGACCCTGCATGAACTGCTTCTGCAGCTATTTGCACTGCTCTTCGCTCGTAATGATAACCCCAACTCCCTCTCGCAAGAAACTATCTGTCTCTGTTGCATATAAATCCTTAAGAAAGGATGTTACACCTGCTTCAGGTATTAAAAATGGAACAAGCTGCAAAAAGATAAATAAGATTACTACAAACCAACTACATACATTTCATTTATGGGTAGTGGATACATTAAGTGTGGGGATTATATCTGAAAGAACATACTTGCTCAGTGTGCCCTCTGTGCGGGGAATTGATAGATGCTGCCCTATTGGAGGAGGATGGCAGGATCATCATGGAAAAGACATGCGCTCTTCATGGTCGTTTCAGGGAGGTATATTGGTCGGACGCTGCCATGTACAGGAGATTTGGGAAGTTCTCACGTATTGGCTGCGGCCTTTTGAACCCTAATGTGAACTTCAACTCGGACTGCCCCTTCCAGTGCGGATTATGCACATCCCATAAGACAGGCACTATCCTGGCAAACATCGATGTCACTAACAGGTGCAATATGTCATGTCCCGTATGCTTTGCAAACGCCCGGGTCTCGGGAAGGATATATGAGCCTGACATGGAACAGATACGCAGCATGATGACAATGCTGAGGGACCAGAAGCCTGTACCATGTTTCGCGGTACAGTTCTCGGGAGGAGAGCCTACTGTGCGTGAAGACCTCCCGGAGATAGTGGAGATGGCCAAAGACCTTGGTTTTGTGCAGATACAGGTTGCCACCAACGGGATAAAGTTTGCCCAAAGCGTTGCCTACGGAGAAAAGATGGTACAGGCAGGGCTGCATACCATATACCTGCAGTTTGACGGGGTAACGCCTGATCCATATATAAGGATGAGGGGATTCAACGCCTTCCCGATCAAAGAGAAGGCAATAGAGAATGCGCGGAATGCAGGCATCCGCAGTATCACTCTTGTCCCCACTCTTACAAAAGGTGTCAATGACCACCAGGTGGGAGATTTGATAAGGTACGCTGTGAAGAACAGGGATGTTGTCAAAGGGGTGAACTTCCAGCCGGTATCGTTCACAGGACGCATCCGACAGGAAGAGAGAGAAATGAGCAGGATCACTATCCCTGACCTTGCCAAGCTCACAGAGGAGCAGACGGATGGGAAAATACCGTGTGATGCCTGGTACCCTGTACCCTTTGTGGTGCCCATATCAAGGTTCCTTTCAAAGGCCAGGCACAAACCCCTGCCTGAAATGACAGTACATCCCCACTGCGGGGCAGCTACCTATATCTTCGTGGATGAAGGCAATATCATCCCCATCACTGAATTTGTGGATGTGGAAGGGTTCATGGAGATGATCGATGAAGCTTCCCATGAACTTAACCATGACAGCCGGAACCTGCTCGTGCTGGCTAATGTACTGCGCAAGGTGCCCGGTTTCATAGATCATGACAAAGAGCCAAGATCGGTCAATGTTACGAGGATGCTGCTCAACGTCCTGCGGGAAGGCGGGGAAAGCGTGGTAAAGCAGTTCCACAGGGAGAGCCTCTTCCTGGGTGCCATGCACTTCCAGGATATGTACAACCTGGACATGGAGAGGATACAAAGGTGCGGGATACACTATGCAACACCTGATGGCAAGGTCATACCATTCTGCACCTATAATACGCTTCACCGGGAAAGAGTGGAAGCCCTGTTCTCAAGACCTTACGTACCAGCCAAAGAAGAGTGTACGGAACAGGATCCAATGCCCATGGCCCTGAAAGAGTAAATTACTGAGGAGATTGCTGAAATGACTGAAAGACAGATCGAGAGCGTGATCATCGAGATACCGAAAGGAAGCCGGAATAAGTATGAATATGATAAGGAAAAGAAAATGGTCAAGTTTGACAGGATGCTTTTCTCCTCAATGGTGTATCCGTGCGACTATGGCTTCTTCCCGGACACCCTGGCGCTTGACGGTGATCCCCTTGATGTCCTGGTGCTTACATGGGAGCCTACATTTCCCGGATGTCTCATAGATGTTCATCCTGTCGCACTGTTTGATATGGAGGATGACAAGGGACGGGACGAGAAGATACTCTGTGTCCCGGAGAGCGACCCGCTGTGGAACCATATAGAGAGCATTGAACAGGTTCCGCCTCATCTGCTAAAGGAAATACCGCATTTCTTCGAGACATACAAGCACCTGGAAAATAAGCATGTGGAGATCATCGGCTGGGAAGGCCTGGACGCGGCCGTGAAGATACTCAGGGAAGCTAAGTCCAGATACAAGGAACAAAATAAGTGAACTGAGGCTCTGACCGGCGCTCAGAAGTAAGTCTCTGTCACATACCTGCGCATCATCCTGTGGGTATTGAAATAGTAGGCTATCATTCCTATAGAGTTCTTCATTATGTTGATCCACTCATCCCGCCTGTTGTAATACTCCGGGATGATGACATATTCCAGTTTGTAGTAGAGGTCGTCAAGTTCCATGGATTCAGCCTCTTCAGGAGACCTCTCCATACCCGGAGCCGGCCCTATGGCATAACCCGTAACTCCCGGAACGCAGCCTTCTATCCACCAGCCGTCCAGTACGCTGAAGTTCACAACGCCATTATGAGAGGCCTTCATGCCGCTTGTACCCGAGGCTTCATAGGGCTGCTTGGGGGTATTGAGCCATACGTCAACGCCTGCGATCATCTTCAGGGCCAGGTCCATATCATAGTTCTCCAGGAAGACGATCTTTACGCTTTCCCTGAGTTCATGCATATAACCGAATATCTCACGGATGATCTCTTTCCCCCGCTCATCCCTGGGATGGGCCTTGCCTGCGAATATGAACTGTATCCTTCCGGCATCATTGACCTTCCTCAGCCTTTTCAGGTCGGAGAACACAAAAGCAGGCCTCTTATATTCAGCCATGCGCCGCCCAAAGCCGATGGTAAGTACATCATGGGACAGGCCAATACCTTTTTCCCGGTTGACATAATCGATAAGCTCTTTCTTTGCATCCCTGTGAGCCCTCCATATCTCTCCATTGGGTATATTCCTGACCCTCACCAGAAGCTCAGGCTCATTAGCCCAGCCGGGAATATAGCGATCGTAGAGCTCCCTGAACTGAGGGCAGACCCAGGTGTATGAGTGGACCCCGTTGGTAATGGAATTGAACTTATAGCCGGGAAACATCTGTTCAGATACTTCCTTATGTCTTTTGGCCACCCCGTTCACATGGCCGGAAAGGTTGAGTGCCAGGACAGTCATGTTCAGCCTGCCCTCACTTTCACCGAACTTACGGAGAAGTTCCATCTGCCCGGGGTCATTCACAACGCCTTCAACCATCTCAAAAGGAAAGGTATCGTGTCCGCTTGCGACAGGTGTGTGGGTTGTGAAGACGCATGTCCTGCGCACCTGGTCCTCGTCTCCCCCGTAACGCTGCAGCAATTCAAGTGTCAGGAAACTTGAGTGGCCTTCATTCATGTGATATTTCATTATGGAAAAGCCGAGCTTCTCCAGCAGCCTCACTCCACCTGTCCCGAGTATGAGCTCCTGCATCAGTCGGTATCTTTCATCTCCTCCGTACAGGTAACGTGTGATCTCCCTGTCCTGCCGGGAGTTGCCTTCAACATCCGTATCAAGGAAAATGACAGGTATCATCCCCCCGGTAAAGCTCCTGTGCTCATACAGCCATCCTTTGACCTTTACGTCCCTTCTTTCCACAAGGACTGTTGCTTCAGCGCCCAGCAGCTCCATATGCTCAGAAGGAGACCAGTTCTGGGCTTCCTCTGATTGCATTCCGTTCTCATCGAGCCTTTGAAGAAAATAGCCGCTGCTGTTAACCAGGCTAATCCCTACCAGAGGCAGGTTCAGTTCCGCACTGCTGCGTATCGTATCCCCTGCAAGTATGCCAAGACCGCCACTGTACGTCGGAATATTCTTAGCAAGCGCTATCTCCATTGAAAAATAAGCGATCCTGTCCTTACCCAAGATCTCCGCTAACTCACTCATATAAACTCCCCCATGATTGACTGCTGACGAGAGACTGTCAGTCCTCTTTAATAACATGGGCATGCAAGCTTAAAGATGCTTGGGTTTACTGCTTTTCACGCCTTTTAGGCCCTTATTCAAGGAAAGAAACATGTGCAGCCTTTTCGGGAATAAACTTATTAAACATTAGAACGAAGGATTATTGAGGTCAGGGGTTAACATGAGAAGACACATTAATCTATCTTTACTGGTAAGTGTATTGATAATAACAGCAATCTTTCTGGCAGCAACTGCCACAGCTCAGAACAATACAACGGGAAATCGCATCTGGTCTGCAGATGAGAACCTGTCCCTGCAATATACATGGACGGCCCAGAGCTATTCAGGATTTTACTTCGACCTTGACTCGGGCGAAGGATCGGAGACACTGACAGTCAGCCTGCAAAGTTCCTCGGGCAGGACCATACCGGCCGGAGCGCTTGAATACTCTACCACGCCCATCAACACCAGCTTCGATCGGAGCGACTGGGGTTCCTACCAGGTCATAGGGTTCATGGCGGAGCGGTATTTTGCCAGCTATACCGATAACTCACAGTTTGCGGATGACGATGTAAGCCTCATGTCCAACGGGCAGCTAACAAGGGTCCTTGTGGATGAGGATACACGAAGGTCTGTTTTTGCCGGCTCTGCAATAGTCCTTAATGAAGGTTACAGGCTCAACGTTGTGGAAGTGGACCTTAACGGGGACAGTGTGCTGCTTAACCTGGTGAAGGATGGACAGGTGGTTGATACTGCCATTATCTCCGGGAACAGCGATTATGTCTACGAGGCTGAACTGGGCACGCAGCAGGATGTCCCGTTGATAGCTGTCCATTTCAGCAACATATTCCGGGGAACGGAAACCAATGCGGTGTTCATACAGGGTATCTTCCAGATATCCGAGAGCTATGTGGAAATAGAGACCGGTGACAGGTTCGGAAGGATGGAGATCCGCTCGTTCAGTGAGGGCGAGATCAGCATGGAGAACACCAATTCCATATCCCTCACAAGAGGAAACACCATACCTGTCATGGGGAAGCTGCAGTTCGTTGTTGCGGATGACAGCATATTGAGATTCGGACCTGTAGTGGACACATCACAGCCCGGCAGCTATGAGCTCAGGGGGACTGTGGTCGAAGGAGAGGCATACACATGGACACCATTGAACTTCGAAGGATTCTACTACAATATTGACGAAGGAGTAGGCACCGAATCCCTGGAAATAACCGAACTCAACGGCAGGACTATCAGTTCAGGGGATCTTGTCTACAGGAGCGTGCCGCAGCAGGTGAGCTTTGAATACAGCCCCTGGGGAAGCTTCAGTGTGATCGGCTTCCTTGCAGAGAAGTACTTCGCAGGGTATGTGGAGAACAGCTTCACAGGTAACGAAAGCCTTCTCTCGGGCGGCCAGCTTTCCAGGGTCCTTATAGATAGTGACAGCAGGGCCTCCCTTTACACCGGCTCCTCACTTGTGCTGGGCGAAGGATACAGGCTGGTGATCGAGGAGGTCGATCTTGACGGTTCAAGGGTGCTTGTGAGGCTGGATAAGGACGGCAGCGAGGTCGATACAGGTGTTATCTCCTCCGGAGGCGATTATGTATATGAGGCAGATGTTGGCGACGCCGACAGCATACCCGTAATAATCGTACACTTCAGGGAGATATTCAGAGGCACTGAAACGAACGCCGTATTCGTTGAAGGCATATTCCAGATATCTGAAAATGTGATAGATATCGAATCCGGCGAGAGGTTCGGAAGGATGGAGATCTCAAGTGTCTCCTCGGATGAGATAGTCATGACAAGCGATCGCTCCATTACGCTTTCAAGAGACAGCAGTATATCGGTCATGGACAACGTGATGTTCATGGTTGCAGATTCCGGTGTTGTGAGATTCTATCCATATGTATCGGTCACAACTGCAGAAGATGCCGATCCTCTCGAGATCAACATTCCAAAGGCTCTCGCACAGAACAGGTCCGTGAGCATAGAGGTCACTTCACGGGGAGCGGCAGTGGAGAATGCAGTAGTGATGTTCGGGAACACGGAAGTGGGCAATACCTCTGCCAACGGGACTATATCATTCACTCCGGGAGAAGCAGGCACCTTCACTGTTACAGCAGAGAAAGAGGGATTCGCGCCCGGAAGTACCGAAGTTGAGGTCATATCCCCCGACGACCTGAGCAGGAGGCTTGCTATAGATATATCACCTTCTGAAGTGAACGTGGGAGACAACATCAGCATAGCTGTCACGACACTGATAGACGGAAGACCTGTAGGGGACGTGGAAGTGTTGTATGACGGCAGGCTGGTGGGTACTACAGGTACCGAGGGCAGGGTCAACCACACAGCAATGGATGCAGGCATGCACAGGATAAGCACTTCTTCAGACCAGTACCTTGAAGCTGAACTGAACATAGAGGTTCAGGGGCCGGAAGCCAGGTACTCCTACTCTGACCTTACTATAGAGCCCCTTGTTGCAGAGACCGGAGACGATGTAACGATCTCTGCAAGTATAAGGAACATAGGTACCGAGACCGGGGAAGAGGACGTGCAGCTTCTCATCGACGGGAACGTGATGGCAACCGAACAAGTGATACTGGATCCCGGACAGGAAGAGACCGTTAACTTCACAGTGAGCATGGATGAGGCAGGCATTTATAATGCAAGCATAGGAAATCTCAATGGCACTTTTGAAGTAGAGGAGGGCCGTGGCATACCTGCAGCAGGCATTGCAATGGGCTTGCTTGTAGTGGTCATCGCAGCTGTATGGATACTGAGGAAGCGGAGCTGAAACAGACAACAGCAGCAAAAAGTAAACCAGAGTAAATATGGATGCCTGTTCCACAGCAGGCATCTGTATGCTATTTTTGGTCCGTGTGACCATTCCTGAAATCCGTGGATGTTCAGTATTTCCTGAATAGCCAGGCAGTTATCCTGGAAATATATGGAAATCTGGCACTCGTTACATTAGGAAAGCCCGGAACCGGTTTTTTCATGTTGTCTATATATATCATCCGGTCATCCAGGACGAGTATCAGGGCGCCAAGCAGAATGAACAGGCACCCCTGCATGGTCCTCATCAGTATTGGTTCATGCAGAAAAAGGGAACTGAATATTATGCCGCTCACAGGTTCAAGCAGTGCCAGCACGCTTACTGTCTGGGCAGGTATCTTCGCAGCGCTGTTGAGATATAACAGGGATGCAAATGCTGTTGTAACGATACCGAAAACGATCAGCACCGGGAGATTGGGCGCAAGAACTTCACCGGGAATCCTGCTCCCGAAGGGCATCAATATCAACAGGCTTATGAGTGCTGACCAGAAGAGCTGGGATGTACCTGAATAGTCTGTCTTCAGATAGCTGACAATCATTATAGTGCCACTGTAGGAAAGGCCCGAAACAAGACCAAACAGCACACCTATAGCAAGATGGTTACCGCTTCCTAAGAGCCCACCCACGGGCATCACTACCATCAGGATGCCTGCAAGCGACAGGAACAATGACATCATACCGCGCCTGGTGATCCTGTCTCCCAGGATAAGAGGCGACATCAGAGTAACATACACTGGTGCCGTATATAGCAGAAGGACAGCCGTGGAAAATCCGGCATATGTGATGGAGCTGAAATAGGCGTATGCAGTAATTACATTGAACGCACCTATGAGCAAAACATACCGCTTCTTTTTTCCAAGCCGGAAAACTTCATACTTTTTTGTAATGAGCAGGTATGCCACCAGTAATGAAAAGCCGAACAGGAGCCTGTAAAAGATAACAGAGCTCACACCCATTCCGTGGACATGCTTAAAAAAGACACCGCTTGAGCCAAAGATAGTACATGCTATGACCAGCTCAAGATAGGAGTAGCGTCCGTTTTTAAGTTGCATATTGGTTAAGACCTGTAATGCATCCTAAATTTAAATAGATATCCTTGAATAAAAATATATAGGTGTTACATCGCTTATTATATAGCCATTGGATATGTTCCTATACAGCACATCCTTCTAGCAGAGATAATATACTTTAATAAGTATAAAACATGCATAGAATATATGTATTTTCCAGTGGAAATACAGGGGTTCTTGATATCATGCATAGAACAGATAGAGCACAATAGAAGGTGCTTATATATGACAGAGTAATAACTACATGTACTACCAGAATATAAGGGAGTTGAGCTATGTACACTTCTCAAAACGGAAGCGCCCCATATAAGAACCAGAGAGTGGCTGTATTTGCCGATGTACAGAACATGTTCTATTCTGCCAGGAGCAACTATTACGACAGCAGGCTGGACTATGAGAAATTGCTTGTTGCCGTCCTGAAAGGCAGGCCGCTTGTGAGAGCTATAGCTTACCTTGTAGAGACAGAAGAAGTAGACCAGTCCGGGTTCAAGTATCTGCTTAAAAGCATTGGCTGGGAGGTCAGGACAAAGCAGCTGAAGATCCGCCCTGACGGTTCCACTAAAGGCGACTGGGACATGGGGATCGCAATCGATGCGATATCCATTTCAGGCAAGGTCGATACCGTGGCACTGGTGAGTGGGGATGGCGATTTCACAGCCCTTGTGAACCATCTCAAAGCCTCCGGTGTGCGCGTGGAAGTATACTCCTTCGAGCGTAACACGGCCTCGGAGCTTATCAACTCAGCTACGGAATACTACCCTATTGACGAGAGTTTCCTGCGCAAGAAATAGGCCGGGCCTGCCAGCCCTGACCCGTTCACGTGTATTATCTCAGTGAAGATATCCCCTTTTTTGCAGGTATTTCTCAAATTCTATCAGGAAGAACACCGTACTTGATACGAGCAGTATGTCCAGCCAGTCAGCCGGCAGGATTGGAGCGGTGGAAAACACCGAATTCATTGTCGGCTCATAGGTTATCAACAGCTGCAGGAAGAGCACAATAGCAATACCCAGCAACATGAACTTGTTCGAGAACAGATCCCTGTAGACATAGTCATAAAGGGACTTGGAGTTGAACAGGAAGAATATCTGGAAGAACATGATGGTATTCAGTGCAACGGTACGCGCTGCATCCAGGTCTCCCCCATCTTCCAGTTTCCTGAAGAAATTGAAGTAAGCGCCTGCAACTATGAGCAGTGACACGAACACGATCCTTCTTTTTATCAGCGCGGTCAGTATAGGCTCTTTTGGGGGCCTGGGAGGTCTCCTGAGTATACCTCTCTCCTTTGGTTCCATGGTAATGGGGACGCCCAGGCCGACAGCCGTGACCGTGTTCAGCCACAGGACCTGGAGCGGAACCAGGGGCAGTGTAAGTCCCATCAGCACTGCAACCACTATGGACAGACCCTGTCCTCCGTTGGTTGGCAGGGTCCACAATAATATCTTCTGTATCTTGCTATAGACATCCCTGCCTTCCTCGACGGCTGCAACGATGGAGGAGAAATTATCATCTGCAAGCACCACATTGGAGGCTTCCTTGGCAACCTCCGTGCCTGTTATGCCCATGGAGATGCCTATATCGGCGGTCTTGAGAGCAGGAGCGTCATTTATGCCGTCACCGGTGACTGCCACCACCTCACCCATTTCCTTCAGAAGCTTGACTATCCTTAACTTGTCTTCGGGAGAGGTTCTTGCGAATACCGAGACCGACCTCAGACGCTGCCTCAGCTGCTCGTCCGGCATGACCTCGAGATCCTTTCCTGAAAGGCCACCTTCGGTCTCAATGCCGATCTTAGTGGCAATGGCATAAGCCGTACTCAGGTGGTCTCCCGTGATCATTATTACCCTGATACCTGCTGTCTTGCACTGCCGGACAGCTTCGGTCACTCCGTCCCTCGGGGGATCCATCATGCCCTGCAGACCAACGAAGACAAGATCCTTTATGTCTTCCGGTTCTATCCGGTCCATCTCAGCAGGCACCTGCCTGTAGGCCATGCCCAGCACCCTTAATGCATCAGAGGCCATCTGTTCGGATGTCTGGGTGACACCCCGTATGTCCAGGGGACCCGTGCGTTCACCATCAAACTGTGAGACACACAGCTGGAGGATCTTTTCAGGAGAGCCTTTCACGTAAATTATCTTCGAGCCGTCCCCGTTTTCATGCAGAGTGGCCATATATCTCTCTTCAGGTTCAAAGGGTACGATATCCACCCGCGGAAGGTAGAACTTTCCGGCCTTGAGGCCTGAGATCAGCAGTGCACCTTCCGTGGGGTCCCCGTCAATGTTGTCCTCGCCCCGGAAAGATGCGTCATTGCACAGCACTCCTGCTTTAAGGGTTTCTGTCAGGGCCCTGTCGGCAATCGGATCCACCCGGGCTCCGTTAAGCAGGAACTCACCTTCCGGATCATAACCTGCGCCTGTGACCTCATAAAGCTTGCCTGCAGCGTATACCTGGGTCACCGTCATCTGGTTCTTGGTAAGGGTGCCGGTCTTGTCCGTGCATATCACAGTGGCGCTTCCCAAGGTCTCGACTGCTGGAACCGTGCGTATGATAGTGTTCCTTGATGCCATCCGGTTCACGCCGATGGCCATGGAGATCGTTATGACCGCAGGAAGCCCTTCCGGGATAGCTGCAACTGCAAGGCTGACGGAAGCCATGAATATCTCGATGGTCTCAAGTCCCCTCAGCAGGCCTATGGCAAAGGTGAGCGCTGCCACGACAACGATGACCACAGACAGTACGACACTCATCTGGGCCATCTTGCGCAGCAGAGGAGTGGATATTTCCTTACTCTCCCTGATGAACTCGGATATCCGGCCTATCTGGGTCCCGTTGCCGGTGGCCACTACAATGCCCCTGCCCTGCCCCTGGCTTATCAGGGTACCCGCAAAGGAGATGTTCTTCTGGTCCCCAAAGGACGCGCAGCCGGTAGCAATAGCAGCTGTGCTCTTTTCCACGGGAACTGATTCCCCGGTCAGTATGGACTCATCCGCCCTCAGGTTCTTGGTATAGAACAGGCGCAGATCAGCAGGCACTCTGTCGCCTGCTTCCAGCAGCACGATATCACCGACCACAAGTTCCCTGCTTGACAATACGATACTCATGCCACCCCTCAGGACCCTTGCTTCAGGCACCAGCAGCTTTGACAGGGATTCCAGGGCATGCCGGGCCTTTCCTTCCTGGATGAAACCTATGACCGCATTTGCCAGGACCACGAACAGGATCACGATAGTATCGACATACAGATCAAGGAAGAATGTTATGGCAGCAGCTATGAGCAGGAGGTATATCAGGGGACTGGCGAACTGCCGGAGAAATCTATAAACAGGCCCATGTTCCTTCTTAGACTCCACCTCATTATAGCCGTCCCGTGAAAGCCTCTTTTCAGCCTCTTCACGGCTCAGGCCATCCGGGTGGCTATTGAACAAGGAAAAGACATCTTCCGAAGGTATACTGCACCACTGCTCTTCTGCCATAGGAAAAAGAGATTGCCAAAATGATAAATAAGTTACCGTTGTCTTCTTGTTTCACATTGGCCCTGACACAGCTTTCAGCAATAGCAATGTGTTTATGATCATGCGCTCTTATCCTGGCCCTTCCCGGCATTCTTCTTTCGGACCGGTGCAGGCATGATATGCTTGTGTATATAGACTGCAAGTACTGCCAGTGCCATGGCAAGCCAGATGACTTGCATCGGAGCATACTGAAGGTCCGTGCCTATAAGCCATGCATGGAAGAAGACAAGCACGAATCCCAGGTAGTTGAGTGCATGGATGTCCCTCCATTTTTTTGGTATCCTCTTCCTGTAAACACCAGCCAGCACTGCTATCAGGATAATGTAGAATGCAGGCCTTCCTGCAAGCATCAGGAAATCCATCACAGGATAGAACACAGGCAGAAAAGAGCTTAGGCCAGACCGGTAGGCAACAAGCAGGGGATGAAGCAGGACAAGCGCGACTCCTGCCCTTGCGAGATGATGATGGATATTCAGAAAAGGACTGCCAAAGACCTTCTTCATCCGGACCCTGTACTCAGATGACAGTATCCCGAGGAACAGGAATAGATAGCCAAACAGTGCTGCTGCCCTGAGAATGATATTAATAGCCGAGCTTCTTTCCTGGTACAGGAAGAAGAGCATTATCCCAACCACTACCGCTACAGAAGAAACTATGACCTCACGTTCATATTTCATAGATGATGTTTTTACAGGCAAACAATATGAATTTAACCAGGTTAACCTTTCAGGATATGAGAGCAGCAATTATGCCAGAAAAAAATAGAATTGGGAAAACTTATGTTTTTTCGGGCCTTCGGGAGACCTGCATTTAACGGCTCTTGATATCGGATCCTGTTACAAAGTGTTTTAAGCTTTCCTCGTTAATCGGATAACGCTTCACGGAATTAATTCAAGCGTAGACCCATACTTTCTTTGTCCAGTATCCGCATTCGTTGCAGTGCTGAACGCCTCTGGCGGCATTAAGTAACTTCATACCACAGCTGGGACAGTTTATTAAAACTTCCACGGGATGACACCTCCACTCCTTTTGACGATAGCTGGCCGGAAGAACAGCTTCGGCTATTACACAGCCTGTATTCGCAAAGAGCAGGTTTTCACAACCTGCTGCCATTTACTTCCACCAACTCCGACTGTTGGATGTACTCCGAGGGATATAAAACAAACCTCTCTGAACATAACACGCCATTGTAATTTCTATCAGCAGGCCATATAGAAAATAACAATTCCGGGCCGGGCGATATCATGGACCTGGAGGTTTAAGACTGGAACCACTTATCGTTCAATAATATGCCCGGTTAAACGGACATAAAAAATAGATCTGTTTTTGGAAGCTTATGATGCCTTTAAGCAAGAACAGACACTTGAGAACATTCAGGCGAGCAGGAATACTCACTCGGGCTGTAGCCAGATGGCTCTGATGCTATCTATATCGATATGAGTGTATCCTTCCTTACCGATATCCCATTTAAGGCTGAGGATACCGTCATTGCACTCTGCAGCTATACCCCTGTAATTTTCCTCTCCACCGATGTCGATCTCAACTTCCTTTTGCATATAGTACCTTTCAATGAAAGACTGCTTCATCCGAAATTCCCCCTCTGACTGCGAGCAGAATGCAGCCTCAAATGTTGCTTACATCCTGTTCACTTGAAGAAGGGAAGTTTATCATACTTATACCTAAGCGAAAAGATAAATCTAAACCGAGACTACTCAAGCAAGAAGCATTCAATCAAGAGAAAACTAAAAAAAGAAGTACATCAGCCGGGATTCGAACCCGGGTTCTAGCGTTGGCAACGCCAGGTGATGACCGCTACACTACTGATGTCCTGCGTTTACTTCTAGGTGCCCAGACCCGGATTTGAACCGGGGACAACTGCCTCTTCAGGGCAGCGCTCTCCCGAACTGAGCTACCTGGGCTTGAGTGTCCTTGCACCTAATAGGTGTTTTCGCATTTAAACTTATCGAGTCCCGCGAGGGGATTCGTGATGGGCCCGCTGAGATTCGAACTCAGGACCTCCGCCATGTCAAGGCGACGTCATGACCAGCTAGACCACGAGCCCATGCCATTCGATTTGCTGTCACACCCTCCCGATGATCGCATTGTGCCCTGCACATTACCGCAAGCATCAGGCGCCTAACAGCAACCCTCATAATGCATTATTGTTGATAAAGGTTTTGGGCTGACAGTCTTTGTGCAAACCGTCGCATGAAAACCGCAAGGTAATAAGAGCATTTTAACAGGTTTTTTCCACAATACCAGCTGTTAGAATGCCTTTATTTGCATTAAATGCCTTTATGAGGGATTTAGTAGAGAATAAGCACCTATAAGAGAGTTTAATTATAGGAACCCATGGGAGGAACAAATCATGCCATCCGGCATATAACAGATTCAATGCCCTGCCGGAGGGAATACAACTGAGAAAGGCGGCACCTGAGTGCCTGCCTGGTGGGTGCATGAATACAGGAAGCAGACCAGATTGAAGACCTCATCCGCCATAGAAGGTGTAAGGAGTTGCCGTGGCTCCGGGCACGTTCCTTGATGAACCGTCGGGATACTGGAGCGTAAGCATGTCCACCCTTGCCCCAAGCGCGCGTGAGTCGTGCAGGTAGTATTCCGAGTTCTGCCTGGAAATATTGGTCACATGGACCACTGCATGATTACGGCCTATTTCCCTTACCTCCACGTGTTCAAAGTCGAACAGGACGTTCTCGATGGTAGGCTGGAGATTATAACTCCCGAGAAGGAACACATACACCCTGGAGAACATATCCAGGTCATAGTGAAAGGTCACCTCTGCATCTGTGCCTTCGAACCTGATGTTCATCTGGGTGAGATGTATATACTGTCCCTCCTCGTTGAGAGCATACCCGGTCATGGACAGGGAAAGGACTGCAAACATCAAGACAAAGAGCAACAAGAGAGCCTGCTTCATGCTATACCTGACATATTATTTAGGATAAGTAGATTCTTATACGGTGCCAGCATTAATAAATGTTGGTTTTGTTTGAGGTACTTTGATATAAGGTGATTCACAAATTAATAAAAAACCGTCAAGTATATATTTTGTACGTACTTCAGTGAACAAACTAGAAACTTGTGAGTAGACTATGGAGAATGAAATAACCGTTTCTGGCGATGAGAAAGAACTCTATGGTGATACTTTTGATACGACGGACTCCATTGATGTTCCAAAGCTCCTGATCGATCAGATCATCGGGCAGGAACATGCAGTAGAGGTTGTCAAAAAGGCAGCCAGCCAGAGAAGACATGTAATGATGATAGGAAGCCCGGGTACTGGCAAGTCCCTGCTGGCCAAGGCCATGGCAGAGCTTTTGCCAAAGGAGGAGCTTCAGGACATACTTGCCTACCCTAACCCGGAGGACAACAATAACCCCAAGATAAGGTCTGTCCCCGCCGGAAAGGGCAGGGAGATCGTCATGGCCCACAAGATGGAGGCACAGAAGAAGGTGCAGTCCAGGAACATGCTGATGATGATACTGGTTTTTGGTATCATAATCTACTCGTTCTACGTCGGCCAGTTGCTCTGGGGTATTATTGCTGCCATAATGATACTGCTGCTTACCCGCCAGTTCCTTCCGAAAGATGATCTGATGATCCCTAAAATGATCGTCTCAAATTATCAGAAGGAACACGCATCATTCATAGACGCAACAGGAACCCATGCCGGTGCACTGCTCGGTGATGTCAGGCACGACCCCTTCCAGTCCGGCGGACTTGAGACGCCGGCCCATGACAGGGTGGAAAGCGGAGACATCCATAAGGGACACAAAGGTGTGCTCTTCATTGACGAGATCAACACACTCAGCATCGAGTCCCAGCAGAGCCTGCTTACTGCACTCCAGGAAAAGGAGTATCCGATCACCGGTCAGTCCGAAAGGAGCTCAGGAGCCCTCGTCAAGACAGAGCCTGTCCCCTGTGACTTCATCATGGTGGCGGCAGGTAACCTGGATGCCATGGAAAAGATGCATCCTGCCCTGAGATCCCGTATAAAGGGATACGGGTACGAGCTGTTCATGCGCGAGTCCATGGAGGATACACCTGAGAACCGTAAGAACCTTGTGAGATTCGTTGCGCAGGAAGTCATGAGGGACGGGCATATACCGCCCTTTGACAAGAGCGCAGTGGACGAAGTCATACGCGAGGCACAGAGGAGGGCAGGCAGGAAAGGCCACCTCACTCTCAAGCTGCGTGACCTTGGCGGTCTCGTAAGGGTTGCAGGGGATATAGCACACTCAGAGGGTGTGCCTGTAGCCACTGCAAAGCATGTGCTTGCAGCCAAGAAGATGGCAAGGTCCATAGAGCAGCAGCTTGCTGACAGCTATCTCGAGCGCAAGAAAGACTACCAGCTCTTCAAGAAGAAGGGAGGAGCCATCGGCCGTGTGAACGGTCTTGCGGTCCTCGGAGGAGATTCGGGCATAGTCCTGCCGATAATAGCTGAAGTGACACCTTCCCAGTCGAGCTCCGAAGGCCGTGTCATTGCCACGGGCATGCTCAAGGACATCGCAAAGGAAGCCGTCCAGAACGTATCCGCGGTCATCAAGAACATTACCGGGAAGAACGTCATCAACCACGATATCCATATCCAGTTCATAGGTACCTATGAGGGAGTGGAGGGCGACAGTGCCTCTATATCAATAGCAACTGCCGTGATATCTGCACTGGAAGGCATACCCATCGACCAGTCGGTGGCGATGACAGGATCGCTCTCCGTGCGCGGTGATGTCCTGCCCATCGGGGGTGTGACATACAAGATAGAGGCTGCGGCACAGGCAGGGATAAAGAAGGTCATCATCCCCAAGTCCAATGAGGATGATGTGCTTATAGAAGAGGCCTACAGGGACAGGATACAGATAGTGCCTGTGACAAGCATTATCGAAGTAATTGAGCACAGCCTGGTCGGTCCTGAAAAGAACCGTATCATGGAAAAGCTTCAGAGTATAACCAACTTTAAATTCAATCTGGATATGCCAGATGTGGTCCCTGCGTGAACAGGGACCTTTTGCTATTTTGGGAGTAGATCATGTACAGGGTAGACTTTTTCGATGCAAAGATAATTGAGGGGACAACAACATCGATAGTCCTCGATAATGGTAACATAAAGGAAGTATCCGAGAACTACACGAAGGGAGCCGGAGTGCGTGCCCTGAGCGGAGGGTCCTGGGGATACACTTCCGTGGACGGGGATTTTGATCTTAACAAGGCCATCGGTGCAGCATCAGAGCTTGCGGTGGGGATGGACGAGAGATCACACAAGGAAAAGGTGGAAATGCTCGACATCTCAAAGCCCGTCGCAAGGAACATGCCCAGGATAAAGGTCGATCCAAGGGACATATCCCTTGAGGAGAAGGTCGGGCTGTTGAAAGAGATAGGTGCAAGGGCAAAGATCGAAGGTATCTCCAGCACCAGCGCGGTCTACAGCGAATCTTCGTACAAGGTGCTTTATACCGATTCCACAGGCATCGAAGGAGAGTACGAGCTCATAAGGACAGGCTTTGCGATCAGCGCCGTGGCATCAAGGGAAGGGATGTACCAGGCAGGCAGGGAAAGCAGGTTCGGAGTCAACGGGTACGAGATATTTGAAAAGCACAATGCATTCGAACTTGCAGAGTCTGCTGCAAAGACAGCCCTCCAGCTGCTCGATGCAAAGCCCGCCAAAGGTGGCACAATGCCTGTCATACTGGATCCGGAGCTTGCAGGCGTGTTCGCTCATGAAGCCGTCGGCCATGCTTCAGAAGCCGATCTTGTGCTTGAAGGCAGCTCGATACTTGAGAACAGGATAGGGCAGCAGATAGCCTCACCACTTGTGAATATCATTGATGACCCGACACTGCATGAATATGGTTTCTTTCCCTTCGACGACGAAGGCACACAGTCAGAGAAAACTGTCCTGATCAAGGATGGCATATTCAGTTCCTACCTGCACTCCAGGGAGACAGCTGCAAAGCTTGGCGGACAGGCCGGTCACTGCAGGGCGCAGGGACATGCAAAGCCGATTGTGAGGATGAGCAACACCTATATCGACAACGGCACCTCCAGGTTCGAGGAGATGCTCGAAGAGATAAAGAACGGCGTATATCTCATAGGCTCCAGGGGCGGGCAGGTCAACACCGGCGAAGGAGTGTTCCAGTTCAATGCTGAAAAAGGCTACCTTATAGAGAACGGGCAACTTACCTCCCTGATCCGGGACGTTTCACTTTCAGGCAATACCCTTGAGATACTCAACAACGTAAGAATGGTAGGCAACGACCTTACACTCAACTCCGGCAGGTGTGGAAAGGGAGGACAGCTGGTGCCTGTAACAGATGGTTCACCCCATCTCATGGTCTCAGAAGCCCTGGTGGGTGGTGCCTGATGCTGTACGAGCTTGCACGCAGGGGGCTTAAGGCCGCAGTGGACGCCGGTGCCGATGAAGCTGAGATCCTTATCATTGAGGACCACAAGACTTCAGTGGACATCCGTAAGGATGAGATCGAAGGTGCAAAGGAGAACATCTCCCAGGGACTGGGCATCCGTGCCATTGTCAACGGAGCTGTCGGCTTTGCAAGCACCAACATCATGAGCCACACGGAAGACGCAGCCAGGAGCGCGGTCAGGTCTGCCAAGGTCCGCGAGAGGGATCCCGACTGGAGGTCATTACCTTATGCAAGTGAATATCCCAAAGTATCCGGCATTATGGACCCGGAACTTGAGCATATGGGGCTGGATGCCTGTATCCTGCAGGCCCTTAACATGGTTGAAGGGGCAAAGGAAGTCCCCGGCGTTATTGTAACCTCGGGTAGCTTTTCCCGCAGTGCCGGAAAGCGTGTGATAATGAATACAAACGGCGTGGAGGTTGAGGAAAGCTCCACAGGCGTCTCGGGTTTTGCTGATGTCATCACCACAAAAGGGGACATATCCACAGCTTATGACTTTGCCATCTCCCGAAGAAATGATATCGACTTTGCCGCTATCGGCAGGAATGCAGCTAAACTTTCCCGCAGCTCACAGCACGGAATCAGCATTGAGCCGCACCGGACAGATGTGATCCTGCACCCCTTTGCATTTGCGGACCTGCTGGGAAGCGCTTTTATACCGTCTATTGATGCGGATAATGTCCAGAAAGGACGCTCCAATCTGAAAGGCAGGCTGGGGGAGCAGATAGCCACTTCAAATCTCTCAATAACAGATGACGGATTGCTTGAAGGAGGCATCGAGACCGGAAGGTCGGATGATGAGGGAGTGCCCTCACAAAGGACAAAAGTGATAGAGAACGGCGTCTTCAGATCATACCTATATGACACTTATACTGCAGGCAAGGACAATGTCAAAAGCACCGGAAATGCCTCAAGAGGCTCATATTTCTCGACGCCCTCCGTCGGCCCCAGGAATTTCATCATAGATCATCCCGGCACTGATGTGATAGAGGACACACACAAGGGGATCTATGTCAACACTGTCATCGGTGCCCATACAGCCAACTCGATCTCAGGGGACTTCTCCGTGGAGGCAAGAAACGCCTTTACAATAAAAGATGGTCAGATCGACCAGCCGGTGAGATCCCTTATGATATCAGGCAATATATTCGAGATGCTTGGCAGGATCAACGGCGCGGGCACGGACATCCGCAAGGTTGGAGGCGTGCTCACTCCATCGATAAGGTTCCCCGACACGAGCGTTGTAGGCTGAGCCAATTACCTTTTTTTCTTCAATTCATCCTGTTTTCCTGACCCATCTTACTGAAGGTAGGATCCGAGGACTGCGGGATATACACCTACTGTTGTTAAAGTAAATGTTAAAATATATATAATACCATAAAGGAAGTTCAATTATTCTATGGACCACAATCAATGAGATACCTCTACTGCATTAACCCTTCAATATAAGGACCGTGCCAACATGACGACCCTGCGCAGAAAAACACTTGCTATCCTTGGTGCCACGCTTGCCGGGCTTGTCATAGTGCTCTTTCTGGGTTCTCAGATAATCATCATAAACAGTTTTGACCATCTTGAAAAGGAAGAGCTGAAAAACGATGTGCAGAACGCAAGAAATACCCTTTACTGGGACATGAAGGACCTTGAAAGAAAAACTGCGGATTGGTCTGTCTGGGATGAGACCTATTATTTCGTCCTTGACAATAACAGCAGCTATGTCAGCAGTTACCTGATGGATGAGACTTTCATTAACCAGAGACTGAACTTCGCCCTGTTTTACAACTCTTCCGGTTCCCTGATATACTCAAAAGGTATGGACCTGTCCGGCGAAAAGCAGACACCTCCACCTCAATTCCTTATTGAGCATCTTGAGAGTAACAGGTACCTGCTGGAGCATGAGAATGCGGCCAGCCGGAAGACAGGGCTGCTGTATCTTGCGGACATGCCGGTCATGGTCACGTCCCAGCCCATAGTCACAGGCAGCGGGGACAGCACCATCGGAGGGGTCGTCCTCATGGGACGTTTCATGGATGAGGCTGAACAGGGACTTCTTGGTGAGAAATCAAACCTGTCACTGGAACTGCTTTCCTCACAGGCAGCTGCCGGGGAGAGGGAAGACACCGGGCTGAGTCTAAGTTCCGGCGAGGAAGTCTACTTGAACTCCGTGAACGAAAGTACGGTCACCGGAGGCATTTTTCTTAAGGATGTCTACGGACAGGACAACCTTGCACTCATGGTAGACAAAAACCGCAGCATACACCTGCAGGGTAAAGCCACGATGACCTATATCCTTATGATCCTGCTGCTCGTGGCCGGTACTTTTGGCTCCGTGACTTTGCACCTTTATGAGAACTCTTTCTTCTCACGGCTCAATGACCTCAATACCAGCATAAAGAACATCGGAGAAAGCAGGGACCTCTCCCGGCGTATCTATGAGGAGGGAAAGGATGAGATATCCGAGCTTTGCAGATCCATCAACCTGCTGCTTGAATCGCTTGAACATTCCAGGCACCTGGTCATGGAAAAGGATGCAACGCTCAAAGCTATCATCCAGGCCATGCCCGATATGATATTCCGGATCAGAAGGGATGGGACAATATGCAACTATAAGCTTTCCACCGGGGAGTGCCTCTATGAATCCCCGCAAGGCATCCCGGGCATAAGGATTGATGACGTACTGCCTGCGGAACTGGGTGCAAAAGAAATCAGCATCATCAATGAAGTTTTAAGCACAGGGAAGATGCAGACGATGCAATACCAGCTTCCCGTCAAAGGGGAGATGAGGGATTATGAGGCACGCATAGTTGTAAGCGGAGAGGACGAGGTAATGTCCGTGGTAAAGGACATCACGGATATCAAAAAGGCAGAAGAAGCCCACAAAAAAGATATCCTGCTCAGGGAGATCCATCACAGGGTAAAGAATAATCTGCAGGTCATTTCCAGCCTGCTTAACCTCCAGTCAAGGAAATTCAGCGACGGCGAAGTTGTCGGGGCATTCAGGGAGAGCCAGCACCGCGTAAGATCCATGGCACTGGCGCATGAGAGACTTTGCAGGTCGCAGGACATCGAAAAAGTGGAACTTGAGGACTACATCAAGAGCATTGTGGAATATCTTGTCAGTTCTTATGGTTTTTCCAGAAATACTGTCCGAATCAATTTAAATATTAAAAACGTTATATTTGGTATAGATACGTCCATTCCCCTTGGCCTGATAATAAATGAAATCGTTTCGAACTCCCTGAAGCATGCCTTCCATAAAGGCGGCGGAGAGATATCGATAGGGATATACCCGGAAGGAGACGGTTTCATCCTGAGTATCAGTGACGATGGAGAAGGATTCCCTGAGAATATAGATTTCAGGAACACAGATTCGCTTGGCATGCAACTGGTGAACTCGCTTGTGGAGCAGATAGAGGGGAAGATCGAGCTCTATAGGAACAATGGTACGGAATTCAGAATAACTTTCAAGGAACTCTCCTACGTAAGAAGGGACTGCTGATGGCAAACGAAAAGATACTGGTTGTTGAGGATGAGAGGATAGTTGCCCTGGACATCAAGCATAGCCTGGAAAGTTTTGGTTATGTTGTACCATGCATGGCATCAACCGGAGAGGATGCCATACAGATGGCGAAGAGATACAAGCCTGATCTTGTATTGATGGATATAGTGCTCAAAGGCGACATCGATGGTATCGAGGCTGCTACGGTCATACATAATAACTGCAGGATCCCCGTCGTATATCTCACCGCCTATTCCGATGAAAGGACACTGCAAAGGGCTAAGATGACCGAGCCCTTCGGCCACATACTGAAACCTTTTGATAACAGGGAGCTCAGGACCAATATAGAGATCGCCCTGCACAAGAGAGCACTGGAGCAGGAGAAGCTCTTCAACAATGACAGCTGGATCAACTCGCTGATGGATAATGTGGGAGATGCCGTTATTTCCACGGATGCCAGCGGAAGGGTCACGCACATTAATCTCCTTGCCCAGGCGCTCACCGGCTACCGGCTTGAAGAGGCAATAGGAGAGCCAGTTGATCGTGTCTTCAAGGTAATATGCGAAACTACAGGAAAAGCCGTTCCAAATCCTACCAAGAAAGCCCTGAGGGAAGGAACTTTTTATGGCCTCTGTGAAGGAACCGTACTTATCTCAAAAGAACAGAACCACATACCGGTAGATGTTATTGGCTCGCCTATCAGGAATATCCACAATGAGACCATCGGGGCTATCATTGTCTTCTGCGACATAACTGAAAGAAGGGATATTGAAAGGTCTTTTCTGGACTACATTATAGGCCCAGGGCTCAGCCAGACAGTCAACCATTAAGCATTTTTAAATGCGCCAGGCTCTTTTACCTTTGCAAGTATCAGGAAGAAGGACAGAAGGATCAGCGCAGCACACAGGTAGAAAGGGGTTCGGAACGATACATATCCCGCAAGCAGCCCCCCCAGCAGTGGCCCCAGTGCCATGCCGCCGGCCTGTGCCGCAGTTATGATACTGACCCGCGAGCTCACAGCCCTTCCTCCTGTCAGCTCCACTGCCAGGGCCATGACAGGGGTTTCCACTGCAGCCATGGAGATGCCCTGCAATGCACGCAGGATGATGAGCTCTGTTATGCTGCCGGCATAAGCAAGTCCTATGACTATGGGGACATTCAGCAGCAGACCGTAAGCCACCATTCTTTTCCTTCCCATCCTGTCCGAGATGATACCCAGGGGGGTCTGGAAAAGCACCCTTGCAAATACATAGGCAGACACCGCAATGCTTAAGGAAAGCTCGCTTGCGCCCAGTCTTAGCTTGTATTCCGGCAGGAAAGCGAATATGATCATTATGCCCACCATCATCATGAACATTGCAAGGGCAAGGACGAAGAACTGCGGGTCCCTTGAGACCGATACACCGGAAGATACATTCTTCTCTGCACTGCCATGTGTTTCACGTACAAAGAAAAGGACCAGGAACGTGCTCAGGATACCCAGAGAAGCACACACGTAAAAAGCTGTTCCGAACCCGTAGTAGTTCACCACAGCACCCGCCACGATGGGACCGCTGCCAAAGCCCAGTCCCCTCAGGGAAGAATATATCCCGATAGCCTTTCCTCGGGTCCTGCTTGTGGAAAAGTGTGTTATCATCGCCAAAATTGCAGGAACTGCCGCACCTACGGTTATCCCCTGCACAAATCGAAAGAAGACCACATATTCGAACCGGCTGGTGTTTGCATATATGAATGACAGGATCGTGAAACCTGCCATGCCTGCAAGGACAAATACTTTCCTGCGATCGAGACTATCGGACAGCTTTCCCATAAAAGGCTGTGAAATGCTGTTGGAAATGCCATAGGCTGTTGCGACGATGCCTGCCTTCACCACAACGGGAGTCGATCCGAAGAAAGGGCTGTAGAGGTCTACTATGTAGAGAGGGATCAGGAAGGCAAGCATTCCTGTGCCCAGATCCTTAAAGAATTTGGAAACGGAAAGGATGTAAAGCTGGGGGTCCAGGTTCTTTGCGGGAGAGGCAGTCAATTCTTCAGGCCTTTGCGGGATTCCTTTCATTTTAAATTTCCTGCGGACAGGCCTCACTCCGAAGAAGGATGTGCTGTATTCCTGACCGCTTTTATCGTCCTTACTATCCTGTCCCTGTACCTGACTGCAATAGCATAACTTATGGCTGCCAGCAGCAGCCCTCCAAAGAAATCCGTTATCCAGTGTATGCCCAGGTAGAAGATAGTGAACTGTATGGCAATTGTCAGCAGGACAGCAACTATTTTATATTTCCTCAGGTCCGTCCTCAGCACAACGAGCAGCATCGCTATGATGGAAAGCGCAGCGTGCAGGCTCGGGAAGCAATTGTCGAAATACGGGTCAACGCTCCTTAAGCCTTCCAGTATCACAGGGCTCAACTGATAAAGCAGGGGAACCACATTGGGAAGTGTATAACCCGTGACCTTTACCGGAGCCAGTACCTGGAAAGGGAAAGCAACTACATAAGCCACCGTTATGGCAATTGCATATTCCTGCAGTGCAGATACCTTACCGCTGCATATAAGAGCCACGAAAGTGAAGATTAGCAGGAACGAGAAACCGAACAGGTAGATGAAGGCACTGAAATATGTCAGTGCAGGACTTGCTATGGTCTGGAATGCACTAACAGTGCTGCCTTCCAGTAAAAGAATAATCTCAGCTAACCTCAGAGTGGGAGTTATCCCGAGGGCAGCTGTGATGGTCTCCTGGGACTTGGCAAATATGTATACAAGAGAGACCAGTACGAGATAAGGAAGCATCTCGGAAACGACATTCATAGACGTTCCACGATCACGTAGTCTTATACCCAGCCTGTACTCCTCTGGCATCAGCGTGAAATAAGCTATGATGCTCAATAGAACGACTACAGGAGCCATTACAGTCATCAGGGCAACAGCTGTCAGTATATCCACTCCTCAATGATGTCCTTTAAACCGGATATTTATTAATCCTTAAAGAAAATAATCGTTGTGCCTGAGGGAGGCACGAGATGAAAGAAAGCGTTATTCCACGATAACAATCCCGCTCCCTGTCCAGGGATGTGAGAGCAGGTAATAGTTGTAGGTCCCACGGGAATTGAAAGTGACATTATAGCTGTCACCCCTTCTGAGAGCAGGCGACTGGAATGAGCTGCCGCTTATGACTGATGCGGCAGTATCATTGCTTATCCACCTTACAGTTTCACCCTCTGCTATTGTCACGGAGTCGGGATTGAAAGAGAAGTTGTCTATATAGACTATCGTTACACCAGGCTCTATATCGCTTACGGATGTATCCCTTTCATACAGGTTCTCCAGGCAGCCGGCAAGGATCAGGAAACCTGATATAAGAGTAAGTGTTATCAGCTTTGTTATCAACTTTGTATTCATTTGCCACCTCTCATGGTCTACCGCCTCTTATGCAGTATCGGGGCCGATTCCCCTTTCCCTTTGCAGGCGGTACATCTCTTCAAGCCTGCCCAGGGTCTCAACATCCTCCAGGGACTTGTCGTCCCGCACATTCACAAGCCGGGGGAAGCGGAGAGCATAACCGGATTCGTAATTGGTGCTCTTCTGTATCTCCTCGAAGGCAACTTCAAAGATGACCTGGGGTTTGAGCTCTATCCTGATACCCGATTCCATTACTATGAGATCCGAGAAGATGGCCGTGAGTTCAGCCAGCTGCTCGTCCGAGAATCCGGTAGCCACCTTTCCCACCGGCAGGAAGCGTCCCGTCCTGGGATCATGGCAGGCGAGGGCGAAAGACCCCATGAAGCTTGTACGCTTCCCATAACCCCATTCGGCACCTATTACAACCAGATCCAGGGTCTCCATGACAGGTTTCTTTTTGAGCCAGTTCTTACCCCGCTTCCCGGGAGAGTAAGGGGACTGGGGATTCTTGATCATGATACCCTCATGACCTGCCTTGAGAGCCTCAGTATAGATCACACTGATCTCCTCATAATTACTGGTAAGCACTTGCCTGTCCACACTAATGGAATCGCCGTTCTCCACACAGTTTTCAAGCATTTCCCTTCTCCTTATCAAAGGCAGATCTATCAGATCCTCCCCATTGAGGTACATTATATCAAAGATGTTGATCGATAAAGGGATTTCCTTTGCAGTGGAGTCAACCTCGTATTTTCGCCTCAGGCGCCTGAGTATGTCCTGGAAGGCACGGGGATGGCCCCTTTCATCCAGGGCAACCGCCTCCCCGTCAAGAATGGCCGAGTCCGCATGAACATATTTCCTGATAGATGCAGCAATATCAGGCAGGGAACTGCTGATGTCCTCAAGCTTGCGGGAGTACAGGGTCACCCTGTCGCCATCCTTATGGATCTGGACCCTTGCACCGTCGAACTTCCACTCGATGGCCGCTTCGCCTACTTCCGCAATAGCTGACTCGATGGTGGGAGCGATCTGCGCAAGCATCATCCTGATAGGGCGGTTCAGCTGAAGACCAAGTCCCTCCACAGCTTCGGTCCCTCCCTCCCGGGCTGTGGAAGCTACAAGTCCCATGTCATTGGTGAGCATGAAGGCGCGCTCCACGGAAACCACCGGAACATTGAACGCAGAGGCTATGGCATCGCGCACAATACCTTCACCGACCCCTATCCTGAGGTCCTCCACGGCAAGCCTGGCGATATACCCGACCTCTTCGGAGCCTGAGCAGTTGAAAAGATACTGCAGGTTCTTGATTTTGGATGTCTGGGAACCCTTACCGGACGATCTGGAAATGGCCTGGAAACGCTCAAAGACCTCATGGAGGGAAAGCTCAGGGGCTTCCTCGAGGAATGATGAGAACGTTGCCTGGCCCTTTGATTTCCGTGCCAGTGCTTTCACTGCGGTCCTGCCAATATCTCCCGTTTCCTTAACAAGGTTCTCGATATCACCAACCGAAAGCCCGGAAGACCTGGCAAGCGCGGCATACAGGATGCCTGCGCCTACGCCCACTTCCTGGGAGCTCCATGCAGGGAACACTTCACCCATGACAAAGTGAGTGACAATTGGAAGTTCCTCAGGGCTTACCTTTTTCAGCAGTTCTGCAACCTGTGAGGTCATCTCCAGGGAGCCCGGGGTCGCCTCTATCACCTTACAGGCCTGTGCAAATTCCCTGAAGCTTGTCATGTCGATCAGTTAACCTTAGTTCCTGTAGATGCTGATGATATCGCTCAGGATGGCACTGGCTGTCTCTATTGAGCCTGCGCCCCTTCCTGTGATGGTTATGGGACCTGCGAGATCGGTCTGTACTGAGAACACATTAAGTGTGCCTCCCACTGCAAGTGGATGGCTCAGCGGCACCAGTTTGGGTGCGACGTTGATCCTGCTGTCGTTAACCTCGCCTATGAGCTTGATGGCAAAGCCGTCGGCGTTCGCAAGTGAGAGCGCCTCGGGAGTTATCCTGGTGATACCGGTCACTGTTACATCTTTATAAGAAACGTTCATGCCGAAGATGGAATTGGCGACTATCACAAGCTTGGATGCTGTGTCAATACCTTCAACATCATATGAAGGATCCTTTTCAGCTATCCCGAGTTCCTGTGCCTCGGCCAGCATCTGCTCGTAAGGGGCTTGTTCCTCCATCATGCGGCTGAGGATATAGTTGCAGGTTCCATTGAAAATGCCTTCCATACTGATCATTCTGTTACCTGCAAGCACATCACATGCAAGGTTGATGACAGGCATCGCACCGCCCACGGTGGCTTCGAACCTGCAGTAAGATCCTGAGCTCTTAGCTGCCGCCATCACCTCACCATATTTGAGAGCAAGGGGGCCCTTGTTGGACGTCACGACATCCATACCTCTCTCAAAGGCGGCCATCATATTGACAAGTCCCACGCCACCTGTCTCGATGTTCGTAGGGGTGGTCTCTATCACCAGCTCATGGTCCACGGTCCTTATTATCTCAGTACCGGAAATGGTATCGCTCCCCACTGCGCCTGTTTCTTTTTTCCTGGACAGTGCAGATGCAAGGTCCACACCCTGAGCGTCAACGACCGCTGTCCTCGAATCCGCTATGGCGATCACTTTCATATCTATGCCGATGCCGCGCAGGTAGTCACGCTTGTCAAGAAGCACCTTTGCAACACCCTGACCCACAGCCCCGAAACCTATTATTGATGCACGTATCGTTTTCATTATATCACCCTCAGTTGACACCTATAGGCTCTATGACCAGCAGATCCTTCTCCTTTGCAATGGATTTCAGCAATTCTATCGCAGCGCTCATATGCTGTTTGCTCACAGCATCGATCTTCAGGGAGGCTGAGGAAGGCCTGTTTATACGCGGCATCGCCAGATTCAGGTCAACAACTTCCGCATACCCTGTATTATCGATCTTATCAATGGTATCCTTGATGTCAGTGTGTACTATGTGGCCTATAAGTATCACTGCACCGTGCTCAAGATATCTCTTCTCGTCTACGCTCACCACGCTGATCCCGCTTTCCTCCAGGAGGGAGATTATGTTGTCAAGGTGATCGGACTTGATCTCGAACACAAGCTGCACAGGGATCTTGCCGCGGGGCGTCCTCTTCTCATGATGATGCACGACAGATATGAGATTGCCCTTAAATTCAGAAACGGGCTTCAGTGCAAGGACTAATTGCCCCGGGATGTCTTTCAGTTCAAGGTCCATAGAAACTCGCATATATACCTCGTAAGAGTCGATAAGATACTCTGATGATTTCTGTATCCTTAGGCATCAAATACAGTTATATATTTTGGTTTGTCCCTTCAGGCTGAATACGCTCAGCACCATTCTCTTCGGGATGTACCAGGAATACGACATTTCCCCTGCCTTTTTTGAATTTCCGTACAACCCCGCGGTCCTCAAGGTCGGATATCATCAGGCTGACCTTTGCTTCCGAATGTTTCAGGGCCCCTCTGAGATCCTTCTGGGTAATGCGGCCACCGTTACGGGAGATTACGCTTACCATTTCCCGCAGGTCATCAGGCAGGCCAGTATATCCGGCATTAATATCAGGGATTGTCTCATCAGCAGGACTGATATCATCTTCAGCCAGTACAGGACTGGCCTTACGTCGTACTGACAGCAGGTATGTACCCGCAGCAAATGCCAGGGCTGTCAGTATCAGGAGGGACAGAGTGCCGTATGAGAATGAGTTACTGCTTTCATCTTCTGCAAGGTCGGCAAGTTCATCGAGCTCGGTGAACTCGGCTTCATTCAGACCTTCATCATAATATGCAGGGAGAAGGATCAGGTCAATGACATAATCGCCTGAACCGGTTATTGTTATCTCTTCCTGCGTATAGCGTATGAGCGTGCTATTGCGATAATAGCTCGCAGATACAGCATAGTCTCCCGGTAACAGATTGAATGAATAGAGTCCATATCGTGCAAGCATGGACTGGGGTGGTGTGGAATTGACCTCCACGATGACATTCTCCAGAGGTTCAAAGGTGCCCCATTCATATATAACACCATGGACAGTTGCCATGTCTGCAGCGGCAGCAAAATGGATGCTTGCCAGGAGGAGAATAAATAAAGTTAAAATGCACGGGGTTTTTCGGGTTGACACAAACTGTGTATTTATTAAGTACATGCATATAATATTTTCTTCTAAAAGATAACTGAAGAAATATAAAGTTTCATCAAGTAAAAGGAGCCATAATTGGGCTTAGATCTGATGAAAAAGTTCAGTAAAGATTACGTAAAGTAAAGTATGCTTATATGCTCGCCTGACAATCAGTAAATTGCAGGCGCAAGTGCAGAGACAGTAAGTTAAGCACAATGTCCTGTAAAAAACGTTGAGAACAAAGGCAAAAACGGACAGATCAAAACTCGGATTCTTAGAATCTGTAAGCTGCAAGCAGATATTGGGTGGAACTTGGTACATAGGTACCTGCTTGACGGGAATTCTTCAGATTCTAAGAATCCAGCAGTTCTGATTACTGAAATTCCATGAAAAACGCCAACGAGAGGGAACACATGAGAAAAATGGGAATTAAATTATTTACATATCTTGCAATAGTACTTATGGTGGCAAGTATCCTTTCCACAGGAGCTCTTGCTGCGTCGGACAACGCACAGAAGGCAGGACTCCAGATCAAGGACAGGGACCGCGACATGATCAATGCTAACGGGAATGCCCTGCGCAAACAGGCAGAGGGCCTGAATAACACGACTCAGGATCTGAATAATACGACCCTGATGAACAGGGCTAAAGGGAACAATAATGTGAAGGCAGGTTACCTTGATGCAAGGGACAACTTCGTGAAAATGAAGAACAATGACAAGAACCTTGATTCGGAAGAAGCTATTGAGGCCACAAAGGATTACCTGAACAGCACCATAGATTATATGATCGTTTCCCTTGAAGATGAGGAATACATAACACAGCTGGAACTGATAAAAGAGGATGTGGCTGCAGCAGATACAAGGAAGGAACTTGCGGAGTGCGCCAGGGACATAAGGGATATCTGGAAGGATGCAAACAGGCAGAAAACAGCATCCGCGTCAAAATCTGCAGATAATAAACTGAGTGCTGTCATAAGGACATCCGAAAACATGGCACTACGTCTTGAAAATGAGATTGCACGCCTGGAAGGCAACGGTGAGAATGTAGCGGAACTCAGGTCAATGCTTGAGGAATACAGATCACTGATCGCGGAGGCAAAAGTATACCAGCTGCAGGCAGCAAATGCTACTGATGCAGATGAAAAGGCCGAGCTTATCAGGAACATGAACATGGCAGGGCAGAAGATAAAAGAAGCAAACGCCCTCCTGAAAGATATGCTCAAGGGCCTCAGGCAGCACCGTGAGGGACTGGTGGTGCTTACCGGGAACAACACCCTTACAGCTGAAGGTAATGGTACTGCAGTACTTTCAGGCAACCTTACACTGGAATTCAATGCAACTGATGCAAAGCTCGTGGTAAAGGATATGGCCGGAGATGCAGTTATCAACACAGGCAATGCATCCTACGCATTATCTAACATAGATGCAGGTAACAGTGAAAGTAATAACAGGGCATTTGTCTTCCACAACCTTACAGGAACAGTCACTATTGAAGGCAGCCGCCTTACAGTGATGATCCGCTCAGAGGATATGTCCCTCTCGGTTGACGGAGAAGGCACAGCAGTCCTCTCTGGTGATGGCTCCTATGAGCTCGAAAGTATCACCAAAGAGTGGGCAAAGTATGACGATGAAAATGATGAAGAGGAAGAATCTGATGAGGGTTCCGAAGAGTCTGACATGGATGAGGATGACGAGAATCCAGAGAACGAGTCCGTGAACAGCTCCTTCAATAACACCTCAGAAGGCAATTCCTCCGTATCCGGCAACCTGACCGGTATCTGAACGGCAGCATTAATCTGATATAAGGGAATAGTAATATAAAAATATTAATAAAGGGGATGATGATTGATGCTAAAACAAAAGTACGTTCTGATACTCGGAATTATGTTGCTGGGCCTTATAGTTTCAGGCTGCACGGACAGTGATGTGAAAGGAGATGACACCTCATCCGGGGATGCAAGTGGGGCGGAGTTATCCGAAGCAGATGCATTGTTAAGTGAGGAGCGGATCGGTGTCACCGACCCTGAGATCGTGCAGCTTGAGGCCGAGATGGCAGCGTTTGAAACGCTCCTAGTGGAGATGAGCACAGGGGAAAATATATCCGTCGAAGAGATATGAGCAAGTATTGCTCATGTCTCTTCTTTTGCTTTTCTTTTTACAAATACCGTTGCAGACGATAAATATAGTTCTTGAAAATATGATTACCTGTAGAACCACTATATAGGAAAGCATATATAGAAGCACAAACAATTGAATCCTGCTTATGAGTAAATATGACAATATCTCTACGAGGTAAAAATGGGGAACATGCTTAAGACAACGTTACTGCTGGCCACGCTTACAGGCTTACTGGTCATTGTCGGTCAGATGGTTGGCGGAACTTCAGGAATGATAATTGCCTTCATATTCGCAGTTATCATGAACTTTGGTACTTACTGGTACAGTGATAAGATAGTCCTCAAAATGTACCGCGCGCAGGAAGTGACAGCTGCGGACCATCCCCAGCTATACGGGATCGTGCAGAAGCTGGCACTCCGTGCAAACCTTCCCATGCCTAAGGTGTACATCGTCCACACATCAATGCCTAACGCATTTGCAACAGGAAGAAATCCCCAGCATGCAGCGGTAGCTGCAACCACAGGCATACTCAGCCTTCTCAATGCAGAAGAACTGGAAGGCGTGCTGGCACACGAACTGGCACATGTAAGGAATCGTGACACACTGATCAGTGCAGTTGCCGCAACCATAGCAGGTGTTATCACAATGATAGCTACCTGGGTGAAGTGGGCGGCCATTTTCGGTGGTCTCGGCGGAAGGGATGATGAAGGCAGCAGCAATATAATCGGATTCATCGCGCTGGCGGTCGTAGCACCCATTGCAGCCACAATAATCCAGCTTGCCATCTCACGATCAAGGGAGTTCGCCGCAGACGCTGAAGGAGCACGCATCTCACAGAAACCATGGGCGCTTGCAAGCGCGCTTGAGAAACTTGAGTACGGCTCTGCGCATTATGTGGAGAGGAGAGGGGATGTGCATGCATCCGAGAGCACTGCGCATATGTTCATAGTGAACCCGCTCAAGGGAAGCTCGCTTATGAACCTGTTCAGGACACACCCCGTGACCGAGGAGCGCATCAAGCGCCTCCGCGCAATGTAAACAAGATATATCCGGAATTAGAAGTCAAAGAGGCTCACCTGGCCGGGCTCGATCAGGTGAATGACCTCTACTCCGTTTTCTTCCAGCTTTATGGAAAGATAATGCCTGTGGCATCCCTTTGGGCTTTTCTCCGCGCACATGAGCACTACTTTTCCACCGGCTTCGTTAACTCTGGCTATATATGCCAGTAGCTTTGAAAAACTACTCCTGAACTCGTCGGTGCCCATATATTCGACATATGGAGACTCACGCATTCCCCCGACACCTTCGCAGTGACTGTAGATTATATCGTGCAGGGGAAGGGATTTTTCCAGAGACTCCTTGTTGAATTCATCAAAAGTTGACTGTGGATACCTCCTGATATCCACAAGGTTTGTTATCCCGTTCTGCATAAGCATCCACACAAAATCATTAAAGGACCGGTTGCCATATCCTATGCTGTAGCATTTAGTTTTTCGCACCATCAGTAATATTGATTGGCGTTAATGTTATTGAATACTTCGAAAGGAAAGGCTTTTGACCTGTCAACGCAAATCAGGCTTCTGATCCACAATAACGGATATGAAAGTGCTCCCTTTCCTTCCTCGGGCTTCCACCCGAGCCATCACTTCATATGGTTCTTCGAGACAGCATAATATATCTTTCATTACATCATCATGAAAATCCTCTGCTATAAGCAGCAATCCTTTCATGCCTGTCAGCTCCCCGACAGTATACTCTGACATTTCCGCAAGGCTCTGGTTACAGTCAAGAATAGTGCCCTTATCATGAATGCAATACCTGCAAATGAAGAAACTGGACAGGCAGCCAAATATCCTTTATCTTAAAGATACTGCTTTGTGGGATCCAGTCAGTTCTGAAACAGATACGTATATATAACATCGCTTCCTGCTTGACAGCAAAAAGAACACATGCGTCGCTGTTTATGAAAACGAACCGGAACAAACCGGGACTGTAGGTTCCGGGACAAGAGGTCAAAATGAAAGTATCTGCCGGCATCTCCAGGATCAATGGTGAAGTATTTGCACCGTCTTCAAAAAGCTATACACACAGGGCCATCACTATAGCCTCACTCTCGGAAGAATGTATCGTCTACAGGCCACTTCTGTCAGCTGACACGCTTGCAACGGTCAGGGCCTGCGAGGCCTTTGGTGCACGCATTGAGAAGCAGCATGACAGGCTGGTGGTCCACGGGTTCCGGGGAAAGCTGAATGTGCCTGATAATGTTATAGACGTCGCCAACTCCGGCACGACGTTAAGGTTCATGACAGCCATCTCCGCACTGGCAAAAGGCAGCACAGTACTGACAGGTGATAGTTCCATCAGGACGCGTCCCAATAAACCTCTGCTCGAAGTGCTCAACGATCTGGGGGTTGAGGCATTCTCTACCCGTGGCAACGGGTGTGCACCTCTTGTGGTCCGCGGCGGGTTCAACGGCGGCAATGCCACGATAGACGGCTCCATCAGTTCCCAGTTCATCTCCGCCCTGCTCATAGCATCTCCCCTCACAGGAAGGGACACCACTATCTCGATAAGAGGCGATCTTAAGTCCAGGCCATACGTGGATGTCACCATAGAGATGCTCAGGCAGGCAGGCGTGGAAATAATCACGAAAGAGAACGGCAGTATCAGTTTCGTTATCCCCGCAAACCAGGTCTACGACCTCAGGGAGTACACCGTGCCGGGGGATTTCTCATCAGCCTCTTACCTTCTTGCAACCGCAGCCATGACGGGGTCCACAGTCTTTGTGAAGAACCTGTTCCCTTCAAAACAGGGAGACGTAGAAATAATTGACGTGCTCAGGCGTATGGGTGCCGACATAACATGGGACATGGAAGAAGGTACTGTGAAGATAACAGGAAAAGGAAAACTGGAAGCAATAACATTTGATGCAGGCGCCACTCCTGATCTTGTGCCGACCGTTGCGGTACTTGCTGCGTGCGCCGAAGGTGTCACCCATATCAAGAATGCCGAGCATGTGCGCTACAAGGAGACAGACAGGCTGCACGCCATGGCAGTGGAACTTGCAAAGATGGGTATCAGCGTAAAAGAAGAAAGGGACAGCCTCACCATTACAGGAGGAAAACTGCAGGGTGCCGAGGTGCACGGATGGCACGATCACAGGATAGTCATGTCACTTACAATAGCGGGCATGGTGGCAGGAGATACCACTGTCGATACGGTTGAGTCCGTGGACATATCCTATCCCGGATTCTTTGATGATATGAAAAGACTCGGGGCAAACCTGAGCATGCTTGAAGGGTGAATACCCTTCACTCATTTTCCTGAATACGAATACTCTGAGGCCTTGCGTGAACTGATAGCCTTCTTTCTCATATAGTCAGGGATAACATCCTTCTCGACCACCGCCCTTGATGTTCCAACACCCACAACAATCACCTTGGTCTCAACAGGCTCTTCTCCTTCCCTGATGGAAAGTTCCTTCCTTGTGACTTCTATATCCACGTCACCGGGAGAATATCCTGCTGACTGCATGTAGTCGGCTACTATTTTCTTCGCGGTGCTGATCGCAAAATCAATGGCTTCCAGATGCTCGGAGAAGATGTACCTTCCTTCAGGCGTGAACACAAAGTACTTCACGACCTCTTTCGCGGTCTTCAGTTCCTCTAGAGTGACATCCTCACCTGTTATAGGGGCGAAGTCCCTCTTCACAAGTATCTCCACCCGCTTGATGCCCTTACCTACGAGGGCACCCACTGCATTGCCGACGCTTGAGTATTCCGGGACTATGATCTGCGCATCTATGAGCCTGCCCATCTCCTCCCTGAAAGCGCCCACCGGGCCACCAAGCAGCACTACAGGAGTCTCGATCTTGAAACGTGTGAAGTTCTCACCTGACAGTATCCTGTCAACCACGGATTCCGGGATGCCCTCTATCAGATAGGATATCAGGTCATGGGCCATGTTCCTTGCAACCTTGCGCCGCACTTCGGAACAGAACTCCTCCGGTGCCATTTTGACAAACCTGGAAAGCCTCTCAGCTCCTATCCTGGATGCCTGGGCATCCCATAGCCTGAACTCGCCGAGCACGTGCAATGCATCTGTGGGAGTGAATGCAATGGCCTGCACCAGGCGCTTCTGGATAAGGCTGTCCAGCGACCTGACACTGGGCTGTTTCTTGAGCCTGATGAAGAGCTCGTGGTAGGATACGGGTACGCCCTGTATGGCATCGTATATCTCCTCTTCGAACCTGCTCAGCTCCAGAGGCCTGCTGGCCGTCCTCACGAAGAACTTAGTTGGCTGTACATTCTCACAGAACAGCTTCCGGGAAGGCGCCTTGCACTCCTGGAGCTTGGCCATGAAACCCGGGTACTCCACTGCGGCGCGACATAATGGAATTACCCTCCTGGGACCGATGAACATCTTCTCATCGTGTACCCACACATGGCTATCGCCGCCGGTAGCAGATGTTTCCATCCTGATGGCCTTTACCATTGTCTTCCAGCCGCCCACGACGGCTCCCTGGTCGCTCAGCTCCGGGATGCCGTTGCGTATAAGCGCCACGTCGGTGCTTGTACCTCCCACATCCACCATGGCGCACGTATCATATCCTGTGAGATAGGCTGCGCCCACAAGACTGGCAGCCGGCCCCGAGAAGATAGACTCTATGGGCCTTTCCAGGGCTTCCTCCATGCCTACTACCGAGCCGTCACACTTGAGCATGAGGAGGCTGGCATCGATACCTCTTGAACGGATGTCCTGCATGATGGACTGGATGAACTTGTGCGTGATAGGAAGCAGTTGTGCGTTAAGATAGGCTGTTATGGAGCGGTCATATGCTCCCACTTCCTGGGAGAGCTCGTGTCCGCATACCACAGGCAAGCCGGTAAGGTCACGGATCATCTTCTTGACCCGAAGCTCGTGCTCGGAATTCCTGTTACTGAAGAAGGAGGATACTGCAAACGCGGCCACATGGTCCTTTATCTCCATTGCGAACTTCCTGACCCCTTCCTCGTCAAGAGGCGCAGCCTCCTCGCCGTTACTGGTGTGCCCTCCGCTGAGCCGGACGTAGTACTTCGCAGGGAAACCCTCCTTCGGGATGACATAATCCCCTACCAGAATCACACCCACCGGAAAACCCGTATCCTCAAGTATGGTATTCGTGGACAGGGTCGTTGAGACGGAAACCAGTTTGACATCCTTCACATACTCGGGCGACAGCTTATCAATGACACCTTTAATGCCGGCTATGGGGTCAGGATATGTGGTGAGCACCTTGGCAGACTCCACTATCACGCCATCCGAATCACGAACGATAACTGCGTCTGTAAACGTTCCACCGGCATCTATTCCCAGACTGTATTGCATGTTGCGCTCTCCTTCGAAAATAAATATGATAAGTTGAATTTAGGAAGTATGCTAAAAACAATGGTTTTGCAATATTTAAGCATTATCAATAGCGCAGGATAAGAAAAAAGCCAGAATAAGAGCTATGAAAACGAATGATAAAAAAAGAGAAGAGAAGTAGGCATGAAGCCTACTCTGGTCTTATTGAACTTACTTTGCCGGGATGATGAGTGATCTCTCACCAGCAGGCTCGAACTCTCTGAGAGCTCCCCTACCGAATTCCTTCCTTGGAGCAGTGAAGTCAAAGGGCAGGAGTTCGTCTGCGAAACAGACCTTGATGAGTGGGTTGACTGCGAATGCGTCTCCACGGCCTGCGTGTGCAGCGGAAGTGATACCGGAGTATCCACCCTGGTGTCCGACGTTCATTGCGTAGTTGGGGTAGTTTGGTCCACGGAGCTCGATTGCCAGACCTTCGTCTGACTGGTATGAGAACACGTTGGTTGCACCACACTGGTCCTGCAGGTCGTAACCGAAGAATCCGAGACGGCCGTGTGCTTCCTTGTGCAGGTACATTGAGAGGTACCATGCGGAGAGACCGGCATTTCCGTTTCCGGTTGCGATTGCAGTTGCACAGCCTGCTGCTGCGGAGAGGCTGGTTGCCCTCTGGGAACCTCCGAAATGGTCCTCGAGTGTGGTCGGGTATTTCTCGTAGTTCTCAAGACCGTAGATGGTGGATTCTGTTGCGATGTCCTTGACAACGTCGAGGGTTGCCTTGACCTTGTTGTCCTTACCGGTCTTTGCTGCGTCCTTGTACTTGTCGTTGATGTAGTCTACATCGTAGTAGAGGTTGTCGTCAAGGATGTTGTTGGTGTATGCTGCGGTTGCGTACTGTGTGAAACCGACACCACCGGACATGTATGATCCGAGCCAGATCTGGTCGTAGAGCATGCATCCTCCGCCAACTACCTCGAGGGCTACGTTTGCCGGGTCCTCAGGTGTTACACGGCTGGTCTGGATGATGTCCGCGAAGTGACCGAAGGAGATACCTCCTGGCTCGTTTGGACCACGTGCGCGCCTTGCGGGGAGCATTTCACCCATTGAGAGCACACCTGCGTGCTTTGCTGCATAGGAAAGGTCAGCTACTGCTGCTTCACCGGCACACATGCTGTATGCGGAGATGAAGGACATACCGACCTGCATGGCCATCCACCTGCTGGTCTGTGCACCGTCGGTTACTCTGCTGACGACGGTTGGGATGTGGGCTGCCTGCCAGGTTGTCTTTCCGATTGCTGCCTTGAGGGTTGCTGCCTGATCTGCAGGGAAGGTCTTGTTGATGTCGATAAGGAACTGCTTGTCAATCTCATCTGCAAGCTCATCGTCACCGGTGAAGACCTTGACGTAACAGTCATCTACGAGAGCCGGGTGGGTCTCGACCATGTGTTCCTGAACTACTGCTCCTCCCGGGAGTGCGTGGTTGAGGGTCTCAAGGTAGTGGTTGATGGTTTCAGGTGTAACCTCGATACCGAGCCTCTTCTCAAGGGTCTCGTGTGCAAGGTCCATACCGACGACCACAGTCCTCCTGATGTCGTCCCACATCTGCTGCATTGCAGCGTTGTTGACGTAGTGGAGGTCATCGATCTCGACCATCATGTCAGTGCCTGAGATGAAGGACGGGGTAAGTGCTCTCTGACCGAGTGGGATACCACCGCAGTGCATCATTGGGTTGTAACCGACGAGGCCTCTCTTCTTTGCGATCTCCTGACCGGCCTTTTTCATTTCAACTTTACGGGGGTTCTGGTCAACACCAAGGCGGTAGTATTTACCGACCATATCGGTGATCTTGCCACCCTCCATTTTGTTGTTTCCGTGTTCCTTTGTGAACTTGATCTCCATGTGCTTTGCAAACATCTTCTTTCTGTCATTTGCCATTATCATCACCTCATTTGTTCAAAGGCTTGAAGCCGTAGATGGTTCTCTGGTCGAATACTCTGTGGACCCACTCAATGACTTCCTTGTCATCTCTGAATGCGACATTGTCGACACGGTAAATAGTGGTCCTCTTTGCGGCCTCTGCATCTGACATTGGCTTGCCGAGGTTGACCTTCTTGTCTATGGGCCTGCCTACCTGGTCCTTGTGCATTATGATGTTGTTGCCTTCCTTCCTTGCCCTGTCGAGCATGTCGAACATCACGCCGTCTTCAGGGAGTCTCAGGGAGTGACCGTGGACTGTTGCGCCCCTGAGGCTTGACAGTGCCGGGCAGGTCATCTCTGTTTCCAGCTGGAACTTTGCAACCTGTTCCATGTCCCTCTCACGTGCCTCAACGACCTGACGACCGGAGAGTGTTCCCGGGTCGACACCTCTGAAGTTGATTGCTGCGTTGTAGGATCTGAAGTATGGTACTGACGGACCGTTGTACATTGAGTCAACGAACTGTACGTACCTTACCCTGTCACCAGCCTTTGCTCCTGGTGTTGCTTCGACAAGCTGCCTGATAGAATCATCCGGCTCACCCATCTCTGCGAGTGGTGGGTGGGTGCTTGGGTAGTCACTTCCCGGTGCGCGGTGCCCGAGTACGAGTGTCAGGTCATCATCGGAGATGTCTCTGAGTTTCTCCACTTTACCTGACATGTGCTTCCTTCTGTTTTCTGCAACGGATGTTGCTCCTGGATAAAACTGGGGTTTATATGCCATAATCATTCACTCCTAATTCTCTAATGATCTCATTGTGATCTTTACAGCTTTCACGAGTTCGTTCAGTTTTTCCCTTGAACATGATTCTCCTCGTGTAACTCCTGTCACAATTTCCATAACCCTTCCTTTTGTCAGAATATCACTATCTTTGGGTTTTACGATCTTTGTCTTGACTCCTGCCTCTGCAAAATCCTCAAAATCCACGAGGGTCTGGCAGACAACTACTGCAGGAACGTTCGCTTCTTCCAGAATTGCCTTTACCTTTCTTACAACGTGCTCTCTTATATTACCGGTGTGGATCACCGCGACCTTGTGCCTGTTGATCTGTGCAATCTCTTCGGGACTTATCCCGAACGAACCGGAGCCCATGTTGGTGTCCGGAACCCCTGAACCCGTGTTCAGGACCATTACACTGACCTGTATCTCTTCACGACGCATGCCGTATGTGAGCTCACATACCGGCTTTGTGATGTGCCTTCTTCCGGGACTCATTGCTATGGCGATCACATCGGCCCTTCCGGTCTCGGACAAAGTCCCGCGCTGGGCGAGCCCTCCTCCTCTGCCAAGGCCCATGCCGTGCCTGCAATCAACAACCTGTGTCTCCCGGTCGAACATTTAATCACTCGCTGTCTTTCTTTTTAAGGATACATACGGGCTTATTTCTCAGTTTGCCCTTCGGATCGGTCATTCCAAGTAAGAGAGGATCCGCATCCGGTCCGCGTTTTGCGTAGTCGGTTACGGTCTGTGTGGTTGGTATGAAAAGGCCTTCCCTGAACTCATATGAGAACGGAAGCAGCCGGTCACAGATTTCCCTGACGTTCTCCTTTACATCGGCATCGGCGACTTCCAGACGAATACCACCTACGCTCACTTCAAGATCCATTTCCTGGCCGGCAACCATGATAATCCTCCTTGCGGGATGATTCACCGTTTCGCCGGTAGCAGGGCCGTAGGGTACTGTTTTGGGTATCCTCGGTCCGTGGACGAAGAACCTGATAACACCTTCCAGCTCTGCGATCTCATTGAGCAGTGCCTCGGCAGTATCCGGGTTTAACAGCCTGCCCGGATATATTTCAAGCTGCAGGTAATCTGTATCTGTTGAAGGGTCTGACATATCTGTTTAACCTTTGATATCCTGACTGGGTTTTGTGTCTTAGAGAGCTCCTGCTACTGCCTTGATTGGCTCCTTGAACTCTGGTATTGATCCGAACACGCTGCCCACGAGTGCTGATGTCTTCTCGACTGAGAACATCTGTGTGCCTGCATCAAGTGATACTGCTGCACAAACACATGGAATTGCGAAACCTCTGGAGTGCCTGGTCACAACGTGGTTACCGTTGAAGATACCCGGTCCGCCGCCGCCGTAGATTGAGTGGCTGAAGAAGGAGAATCCGACTGCGGTACCCTGTGCCCTTCCCATGTCACAGCCTGGAAGGCCTGTTTCCTTCTCAAGGATGTCGTTGAAGTACAGGAGAGTTGATGAAACGTTCTGTGCCGCCCTGCCTGCACCACAGTTTACCATGGTTGCTGCAAGCTGTCCTACTGCTGCACATGCGTTCCACATGGAAACGTCATTTGCCTTGTAGAACTTGTATCCGGATGGTGCGGTCTTGTCAACGGAGATGATACCTGCCTCAAGTGCCTTCTCGACTGTTGACTGGACGACAGTACCGATTGTACCGTTCTTACCGTTCTCCTTGACGATCTCGTAGACGAAGTTGCCTGCGTTGAGACCCTGGTATGCAAGACCAAGTAACTGGTGCCTCTCGAAAGGACCGACAGCGTTACCCATCTCGTACATGCCTACCTGCTCGAAGATGGATGAGAGTGCTGCTGCATTCATTGCCTTCTTGCCGGTGATGGCTGCGATGTGGTTGGTGGTGATGTTCCTCAGGGAGTATCCGAGACCTTCGTTGTTCTGTGGGATACTGAGGATTGATGCAATGTTTCCGCCCATCATGTCCATGGTCTGCGGGTAGCTTCCCCATACAGCGGACTTGACGATTGGTGCATCGAACATATCGGTCTTGTACATGTCGATGATTGCCTGAACGACTGCTGCACCGGTCACAGTGCTTGCAGATACATAGTCAGCGCCTACAAGTGCCCTTACGCTTGGTACCTGTACAAGGAGCTGCTTTCCGCCTGCGAGCACCTTTACCTGAGTGTCATCGCCTTCTTTTGCCATCACGAATTTCTTGACAGCATCCTGGATTGCGCTTGCATTGGCAACGACATCGTACTTGAGTTCTCTTCCAAGGATCTTACGTCCGAGGCCGCCCATCTTTCCGCTCTCGAGAGCCTTCTCGATACCGGCAAGGTTGACTGCAACGGTTCTCTTGGTGTCTTTAATGATGTTTTGAATTGCTGCATTCCTTGTTGGCGCAATATCCATAAGATCGACACCACTTTCCAGCAATTTACCTCTATCGTCGTAAATGTCTATTTTATCAGACACGTGTATTTTCCTCCTATGTTCTTATTCAGAAATCACCCAGCTGGAAATGTACAGTCCGAGTTACTGATGAACAATTACTCTGTACCACATATGTCCTGTACGAAAATTTTCCATCGGGAATTCTCGGAACTATTAAGTAACGATGGTGTTTAAACCTTTTGCATCATACTGTTCCCAATCACGTAATCACCGGACATTAATGTAAAATACTTTTGAGATAAGACCCTCCAATTATAATGAATAATATATTCATTTACACTCCGGCAGGGTCCCCCTGAGGACAGATAAGAATCTATCGCAAAAGTTTAAGTAGTACATATAGTGTCTAAAAAACACTATGGAAATCATCGCAGATGTGGGGGGGAATCCCGGTGTCGATTGCAAGGGATTCTGTGCCTATTGCTATTTCAAGAAGGTAAAGGAAGTGCAGCCCTTTGGATGCAAACATTGTTTTCCTTTCCTGAAAGGTTGTGATTACTGTACGAGAGGCGTGCGTGAATCATACTCCGGGTTCAAGCCTGCAGAGTACGTATTCCAGGAAACCTACCAGAAGATACGCTTCAGCCAGGAGGATATCGACAAGATAACCATCAGCGGAGGAGGAGATATAAGCTGTTACCCGGAGCTTATGCCACTGGTGGCCAACCTTTCCCAGTTCGGTCTGCCCATCCACCTGGGATACACCAGCGGCAAAGGCTTTATCGAAGGCAACGAAGCAGAGTTCTTCCTGAGATACGGAGTTACTGAAGTCTCATTCACGGTTTTTTCAACGAACCCCGCCCTGCGTGGAAAATACATGCATGACCCGCATCCTGAGCAATCATTGCAGGTGCTCAGGGATCTCTGCGCCGGCTGCGATGTCTATGCAGCCATTGTGCTCATACCCGGAGTCAACGACGGACAAGCCCTTGAAAAAACACTCAGTGATCTGGAGTCCATGGGGGCGAAGGGAGCCATACTCATGCGTTTTGCCAACAGACGCGAGGAAGGGCTTATACTCGACAACGCACCGGTCATGGAAGGAATAGATAGCCAAAGCATAGAGGATTTTGCAGGCATTGTACACCAGGCTGCCGGGAAATACGACATGAGAATAACCGGTACGCCCCTCGGGGACCCGCTTATCGGCTCACCCTTTGCCATCAGGAAGGAAGATGAGGCGCTTGCACAGCTTCCCGCGGTCATCAAGGATGCGACACTGCTGACAAGCAGGGCTGCGGCAGATCGCCTTTCTGAAGTCTTTACCAGGCTCAATAGCAGTGTCAACGTGGTTGCGGTTGGAAAGGACATAGGATGCCTCATCACCATAGAGGACCTGGAAGCCCTGGACCTTAATGATGTAAAGGAAACGGTGATAATTCCCGGAAGGGCCTTCGTACATGATCCCGAGGCGAAGAAGGTGCTCTCAAGGGACGGTATCGACAGGTTCGTGCGCAGGGGTCCTGATATGCTAAGCTATGATGGCGAGATGTCCATCGGGATGAGCAAAGAGGAAGTTCTCGCTTTCGAGATCGAACAGTTCACCGAGCTGATCCGTGAGATCAATGCCATAGGGCTTCCGGTCAGAAAGTAACATACCCATATAATATCATGATCACATGAACTCGGAGAGCCCCAGCTGCCTGGACTTGTCGTTCTCGAAGAGGGATTTCATGTCCAGACCCAGCAGCTCAATCCTCTGTTTCGTATAATTCGATACGTTATACTTCTCAGCAACCCTCTTTGAGACTTCAAGGTACTTTTTTACAGCGCCTTCGTGGACTGTGAGTATCACGTTCCCACCGCACTTGGGGCATATTCCCGTCAGTGGCGGCCTTCTGAACTTGGCGGCACATTTCATGCACCGTGTACCCTGCCTTGAAAATGCCCTGAGGTTACCGAACATATCCGGCAGGAAATGGGATATCAGCACCCGTTCCGCGACATCTGCAGCATCGACCGCGCGCAGCTTATCTGCAAGGGCAAGCTGGGCGTCCATTTTCTCCACCATGCTGCCCAGTGTCTTGTAGGCACAGTTCAGGGGTCCTGCAGCGATGTCAGTCGTATCGTGGGTGAACATGAAATTATCATACTGGAGGGGCGTGCCAAGCCTGCGGCTTACAAGGTCTATGACCTTCTCGAAGTCCTTTGGGTTTGGGTACTCAAGGGTTGCCTCATAGAACTCCAGCGGATAATGATCACACACGTCAATATTATGCGCCTCCTTGTCCACCTCACTGGGATCGAGCCTTGTGGTCAGCACGAGGGGAGCATCCATCTTGCCTCCCCTCTTCTCAGGAAGATAGTCACGGGAGAAGTTCAAAAGCCCGTCCATGAGCATCATAACGCAGTCTTCGTCACCGTCGCAGTTACGCCTCTTTGCAGCATGGAAAAAAGGGTGTGCATAGCCCACCGAAGCTTTCGTGAAACCGACAAGCCGGCCCAGCACTCCAGCAGATGTATGGGGAGCAAGTCCCATAATTAGCGCGCCTACCAGATCCTCGATATGCTCGGCCTTATAGAATGCCTCCTCCCTGTAATACTTCACAAGCAGGTCATCGATATACTTGCTTGTACGCAGCAGGTACTCTGCACAGTCATAGGAGACCACAATATCCTGGACCTTCAGGCACACTACCTGATCCTCCCTCTCAAGGGGTTTTCCATAGGCGTCCTCGTAATATCCCAGCCCGTGCAGCATGTCCACAGTTATTCCAAGCTCATCGGCCCGGATATGTGTCAGGGGGATGTCGGACATATCGTACCTGACAGTCCCGTCCTTGAAAGTGAATACATCATACTTGGCCCTCAATATACCTTTTTCCAGGGGCTCCGGCGTCATATCCCTGGACATCATGCGCTTGACGCCTTTGAGCTCTATGCTGCTATCGCGCTCGCCAAGCCTCTCAAAAGCTCCCTGGTAGATGCTTTTGAAGTCGATCGCCTGGATCTTAACACATGTGGTCTTGGTGCCGCATTTCGGGCATTCCTCTTTCTGCACCGATATGCCGCATCTCGGGCAGGACAGCTTGGGGATGGTGAATTCCCCGCAGCCGCAGCGGTATTCATAGGTCTGGGTCCCGCATGAGGGACATACCCTGTTGCCGAGCTCCACTTTTATGAGACCTATCCTGTCGTTCATAGACTCCTTATAGCTGGCAGCGCTCTCCAGTTTCCTGGTATTCCCGCCCGTATCGCCTATCGGGAACAGCACATGGGGAGCAGGGGACATTTTCCTCTTGTTGGATTTCTCAGGCCTTCCCATCCTTGCGCCTATCCTCATGGGAGCACGTGCGCGGACTATGAGGCCGCTCACCTGGTTGACAGCCTCAAGGGCGTCCCCGGACTGAAGATTCTCCCAACACCTGCCAAGTTCCTCATTCAGTCCGAGGCAGCGTATGAAAGGCTTCGGATCGACAATTGTTATCTTTTCGCCCCTGATCCTGTGATGCACAAGCAACACTTCAAGGATATTCTTAATGCCAGCAGAACATGCGAGGTCGAACGGGAGTTCCAGACAGCCCTCTTCCTTATTGAGCGAACCATGCCCGGACACGAATGCCGACAGCCTGGCAAAATCCTCCGCATTAATATCGTGCCAGAGATGAGTGAACTTCGGATGCAGGGGCGCTCCATAGGCCTCGCACAGTTCAAGTGCGAACTCCTGTGACGGGTCCTTCAGGACAGAGACATCCAGACCATTATCAGGAGCGATTTTATGGAATTCCTGTATCCACCATTCAAAACAATATGATGCGGGGATCAAAGGGTGATTGTTCTCCAGGAAGTCACCGTAATTTATAAGTATCTCGCCTATGTCGATAATATACTCCACTTCAGGGTGCAGCTCATAGGCAGTCTTTTCATCATCTATCCTGAGCAGGTCTCCGGACTTCAGTCTTACCGTCGGCCCTTCCAGGGAATCCACCGGGGCCATGCCCGCTGCCTTGCCGGGGCGCTCTACCTTAAGCTGCGTGCCCGCGACAATGAAACTGTCCAGAATTACCATACTGGCAGGGCTTATTCCGGCCGCGGCAAATGATGTGTTCCTGGATCTTCCGTACCGCAGCCTGAAGCCTCCCGGCCGCATTGGATGAGAGAACACAGGCCTGCCTGCTATCAGGTCGGTGAGATACTTCTCCTTGGGCTTGATACCTTTTGTCTCGTCCTTGCTCTCGCCGCCCTTTGTACCGGAGATGAGCTTGTTGAGCCAGTCCCAGCCGTCAAGCTCCAGCTTATTTACATGTTTCAGGACCTTGGGTGCTTTCAGGGCCAGGCCCTCGGCAAGCACAAGGGCCATGCCTCCGCGTATCCTGTTGGTCTCTATCCTGTCCATGTCGCGGTGACCCTCCACCTCTTCAGCCTCGGTGGGCTCCCCGTCTATACATATGGGACAGTTCTCGACTATCAGTCTGATCTCATCCTCACTGGGAGTGTACTGCAACGTAGCCACACGCCTGTAAAGCAGAATCTCCTCAACGTACCTTTCAACCTCTTCCTTGCGCGGCTTGTACCTGTCAATGCCCACAGCGCGCCTTACATAGTCCCCCACAAGCACGGACAGGGCCTGGGCCGTGCCTCCCGCACTGCGTATGGGGCCTGCATAAAAAATACTTATATACTCGGAACCGTCGTCGTTCTTGCCTATGTCAACACGGTCTATACCTTCAATGGGCGCCGCAACCACACCCTCGGTGAGCATCGCAACCGAAACACGGATAGCAGCTTCAATGGCCGCGGCCCGGGAAGGGAATTCACCTACAACACCCTCGGCCACTGCCTTACCGATAGCAAGTGCGCCTTCCTCACGGGACATCGTCTCATCGAATATGCGTATCTGGGCTGCCACGCCTTTTACGCCGATGAGGTTCTCCACCCTGTCCGCAAGGTCCTTTGCGAGAGGTATCTCCACCCAGGGCTTTGGGTCCTTGCCCCTGGAGCGCGCCCTGTTGGCAATCTCGATCTCGTGTTTCAACTCCGACTCAAGAGTCTCAAAATAAGCCCTCATGGAGTCGCTTACAACTATCTCGCCCATTTACAACCTCTGCACATGACCTGTTTTACCTATTCCCTATTGTGCCTGAGGATAAAAAGTATTGTCCTGCAAAAAGAGAACCGGTGATAGATAGTTCAGGAGTTACTATGAGAAGCAGTTACTATAAAATACAAGTCGTTTTTACAGCTGCAAAAAAAACCTGCACCTAGCGAACATCAAGTTCGCTGGCAAGGTCTTTATACACACGGCCTTTGTCAGTCGTCACGAACAGGTTACCCTTTTGTTCGATGAGCTGCTTGTCTTCAAGTCGTTCCAGATATTTGTTCGCTATCGTTGAATTAAGGTTGGCGCCATATACGATTTGCGTCTTCTTGGCGCCGTTCATAGCAATCTTCAAAATCGCAAGCGTAATGTCCAATCTACTTCTTCTGATAAGAATGCCCCCCAGCTTCTTTTATACAGTAAGCCCCGATTAAGTATTTCGGGCTGATAAATGAATATTGAGTCACAAATATTTAACCTAATCGTTTTGGAATATTCTTTGCAAATACCATTAAAGAACAAAAAACCTTTTTATATAAACGCAATAACAGCGTTCAGCGCAGCTATATTCACCATCGGGCATGTAACAGATAGATTTATAATAAATACCGATGTAGAAATGTCGAAAATCTCATATTGCGGGAGTAACCAAGCGGCCAACGGTGGTAGACTCAAGATCTTCTCGCGCAGGCGTTCGGGGGTTCGAATCCCTTCTCCCGCACCATACAGGTGATCTTTTTTGGCAGCAGACATTTCATATGATACTGTGGTGAACTCTGTCGTTGAGATACTGAAGAAAGCCCAGACAGGCCTGCCACAGGATGTTACCGATGCCCTGAAAAGGGCCGCATCGCAGGAGTCCTCGGATATCGCAAGGGAGCAGATCGGGGCCATTCTGAAGAACATTGACATAGCATCCCGAAAGCAGGTGCCTGTCTGCCAGGACACGGGAATACTCATCTTTTTTGTAGAGATCGGGCGAGAGGTTAAGCTTGATTTCGACCTTGAGGCAGCCATCATCGAGGGAGCGCAGATAGCCACAAAGACCATTCCTCTCCGCCCCAACGCAGTGGACCCGCTCACGCGCCATAACACCGGAACCAATACAGGCAACGGGATCCCGGACATAAAGTACGAGTTCGTTGAGGGTAACATGATAAGGATCACTGCGGCTCCAAAGGGAGCGGGGTCTGAGAACATGAGCGCGATAAGGATGTTCAATCCCACTGAGGCAGACCGCATCCGTGAATTTGTGCTTGAGACCATACTTAAGGCAGGCGGCAAGCCCTGCCCTCCGATCATTGTAGGTATAGGCATCGGAGGTTCTTTTGACAAGGCAGCAAGACTTTCAAAGCTCGCCCTGCTGGAGGACACGGACAAGATGGATGATTTTGAGAAGAGCCTGCTGGAAGATATAAACGCCCTGGGTATCGGCCCCATGGGACTTGGAGGAGACACCACGGCACTTGCGGTACACATCAAAAAGGCCTGCTGCCACACAGCATCCCTGCCTGTGGCTGTCAATATACAATGCTGGGCCAACCGGCATGCTTCGGTTACACTGGGAGGTGGCGAATGACCGAGTTCCATCTCAGCATGCCTCTGAAGAAAGAAGAACTTGAGCAGCTCTCGACAGGGGATGTGGTGTATCTTACAGGCACGGTCCTCACAGCCAGGGACGAAGCTCATGCCCGGATACTCGAGCTTGCCGGAAAGGGAGAAGAGCTTCCCTTCGACCTGGAAGGCGCTGCCATCTATCACTGCGGGCCCCTGATGCGGCAAAAGGATGACAGATGGGAAGTCGTTGCCGCAGGTCCCACCACCAGCGCACGTATGTCAAAGATGACACCCCGGCTTCTTGACAAGTATAATGTCACCGCCCTTATAGGGAAAGGCGGGATGGACAATGTCGCAGGTTCGCTAAAAGGAAAATGCGTTTACCTTGCATTTACGGGTGGATGTGCCGCCCTTGCTGCAGAGAACATCCGTGAGGTAGAGACTGTGCACTGGCCTGACCTGGGAATGCCGGAAGCCGTATGGGTGCTCAGGGTCGAGAACTTCGGACCGCTCATAGTCGGCATAGATGCAAAGGGCAACGATCTGTTCGCAAAAATAGAGGAGAGGGCCAGGAAGGTGTTCTCCGGCCTCAGATAAGGAATGTGAAGATCGTCCATGCTATCATTGTCATGATAACAGAGTGCTTCAGTCCCTGGGTCACAGCCCCTTCACCCATCTGTCCTGCAACAAGCCCGCTCATGAAACCCTGAATTACGGCCGCATGCATCATGAGCCTTGTATACTGGGCCGGGTCAAATCCCCTTATAAAACTTGAGCCTGCTCCTGAACCCTGCGCCGCTTTTGCAGCTTCTGCCATGGTCGGGACGAAGGTGGATGTCAGCATCGCTATGACGAAAATGAAGACAAAGAAGGACATGTAGCTGATGACCACATACACCATCATGTTCCCGCGCCTTTCACGTTCAAGCAGCTTGACCTCCCTGGCATCCCGGGCAGCCGCTTCCAGCACAGAGGACACACGTCCTCCTGCCCTGCTTGCCTGATTGATAAGCGAGACCGACCTCACGATTACAGGAGTAGGGACCCTTTTTGAGAAGTTCTTCAGCGTCTGCTCAAAGGAGATACCCCATGACATGGACCTGTCCATCTGCTGAACCTCCTTCGTGAGGGCGCCATACTCTCCTCTCGAAACCGTGCCCACAGCCTTTGAAAGAGTAAGTCCTGCCCTGCTGAGCTCGGAAAGGTCCCTGAGGAAGGTCGGCAGATATTCCTCTACTTTGTCTATATTCGTGAACTTTTTATGAAAAGCGATTGCTGGCGGGGTGACAATGATCAGGACCGTGAAGATCATGACATCATCTATGAGAGGGGTGCCCCAGGTCATTCTCAACCCAAGCAAGAAGACGATCAAGGCCACCGGCAGGCTGATCACAAGAGTGTATTCCGGATGAGCATAGAAAGTGCTGCCAGGGTTTTTCAGGAATTCCTTGATAGTTACATTCTTCTTTGCTTCTTCCATCCTGGAATTTATCAGGCCGTCTTCCAGCATGCATAATTCTTCCTCGCTCAGTAGCTCGTCAGAAGGAGGTTCACGCCGGACCAGGTCTTTCCGGATCAAGTCAATTACTTTCATCTTATGCCTCCGGGGTCAGACTGCTTATAAGGATAACATACATGATACTTCCAACAGGGATCAATGCATAGATGATCAGGTAGAGGAATATAAGCTGTGCACTGCCCATGATCGACATGATCGACATCACTACTATAAGGAATAACGGACCTGCCACAAAAGCAGTCACATAGGTCTCCCCCAGCAGACCCAGGGTTTCAAGGAACTCTTTCTGGTTCTGCCTGTTCTCCTGCAGGTACTGGTCTGCCTTAACCTGGAAATAGGTCTCGATCTGACCTCCTGAAGTAACAACGGTTATTGCCCCCTGCAGGAAATCCTGCAGCATTAAGGAGGGGGTCGTCGCCGAGAGGTTCTTCATAGCAGTAACAAGATCGTGGCCAAGTACTTCGAGATCACGTACAAGGTATCTGAATTCAACTGATACCTGCCCATATATGCTGTTATTGGCAAGAGAACGGAAAAGATCCACAGGAAGCACACCTGCACCTGACATTGCAGACATGTAGTTCACAGCGTAGGGCAGCATCGTATCGATGTTCCTCTTTCTGTCACCGGCCATTATTAGCGGGTACAGCAGGAATGTCTTGTAGACCACAATAAATACCAGGACCACAAGAAGTATACTACCAACCAGAGCGACCAGCAGGGGTTTGTATACCATGTAAGGAGCAGTCCAGGCAGGAAGCATCAGGCGCGAGGCCCGTATCTCAGGCACTCCCAGCAACATAAGAATTGCCGTAAAGCCAATAAGAGATATCACCGAGCAGAGGAGGGAACTAAGCAAGGCACCTGACATATAGGTATCATATGCCATGTCCATCCTGTTCTTCATCAGGTTATAGCGAAGACCGAAGTATTCCACTCTTCTCTTTGTATAGTACTTGCCAAAGATGTTGAATGCAAACGTAAAATACAGGTTAGACATACATATCCTGCCTCACCATCTTCATTACTGTTTCCGGTTCACGGTTGTATGCAACCACTATCTTGGCAAAGTCCCTGAAGTGAGCAACCTTCTTGCTCTTGGTCCACTCAAGGATCTCCTGGCGACGCTTCAGCTCATCACGTACCCTCTCCTCTGTCCATCCCCTGCTCTCCATCACACTTTCAATAACATAGGATCTGCCGGAGTAATGGAACATGTCCCTTGCTGCATCCCATGAGAACACATCATTTGTCAGCAGTTCGCCGGTCCTTGGGTCAACGCCTACGATCTCCGTGAGCGTCTTGCATCTCCTGACACGCTTATCTCCTACCTTGACCTGAACCTGGATAGCTATAAGATCAAGCGCCTGGATCATTATCCTTGGAACATTGATAGGCGGGTTTTCCAGCCTGTGGATGGCCGAGGCAACCGAGTCTGCATGCATTGTCGAGAAAGTGGTATGTCCTGTGGACATTGCCTGGAAGAGTGTCAATGCCTCTACTCCGCGCACCTCACCCACAAGTATGTATTCGGGCCTCTGCCTCAGGGAAGCCCTTAGAAGCTCGTACATCTCGATCGAACCCTTGTCAGCGCCTCCGAAGGACTGTCTTGTGACACCGGGGATCCAGTTGGGGTGGGACAGGTTAAGCTCCCTTGTATCCTCTATGGACACTATTTTCATTTCAGGCTGGATAAAGAGGGATACGGCATTCATTGCGGTCGTTTTTCCTGATGCAGTGCCTCCTGCAAATATCAGGCTCTTGCTTGAATCCACAGCCAGCCACAGGTAAGCCAGCATTGCCGTTGAGAATGTATGGTAGTCTATCAGGTTTGCAGGTGTTATGGGGTTGTCCTTGAACCTCCTGATGGTGAAGGTACTCCCACGGGTGGTTATCTCACGCCCGAGTGTGAGCTGTATACGGGAACCATCCGGCAGGGTTGCATCCAGGAGCGGGTTCGCTATGGAAATGTGCCTTCCGCATATCTGGGCGATCTTGATGGCAAAGGAGTCGACCTCTTCGTCGTCTGCGAACTCCACGCTGGTGGGAATGGAGTTGTAAACCTTGTGATAGACATAAATAGGCGTGTTGGGGCCGTCACATGACACATCCTCAAGGTTGGGGTCCCTCATGAACACGTCTATTTCTCCGTAGCCTACAAAGTTACGGACGATGTAGTACATTATCTTTTCACGTTTCTTAGGAGAGATATCGATCTGGTACTCCTGGAGATAATCCATTGTCTTTTCCCTGAGGAAACTCTCTGCGTTCTGCCGGGACACTTCCTTGAGATTTATATCAAGGGACTCGATGAACCTGATCTTTATAGCATCCAGCAGTTCCTGTTCCTTCGGGGAAAGCCGGGGCTCCAGCGCCTGGTACTGGAACTCGTGTGATTCCGGGTTGTATGCTATCCTTACATAAGCATAAGGCGCGTTTACATCGTACAGCTCCACTTCCTTGTAAGGGCTGTCTGCAGGAATGGTAAAATCAACCACCGGCCCGTGCTCTATCATATCGTAAGGATCGCTGTTGATCTTCTTCCTTGAGAAGAGCTTGTTCATGCGGTCCTTAAGGCCTTCCTTCTCTTCTTCCTCTTCAATATCCTCCTCATCAATGACAGGCAGCTCGAAGATCTCCTTGAGTATCATTCCCCAGTAGGTTTCTTTTTCTTCGGGGACATCATCCTCGAAAATGTCCTCGTAGGGAAGATCTATCTTACCTTTAAGCTCCTCGACGCTTACAGTCTCATCCTCAGGAAGTATGAGATTTGCAAGCTCATCCACAAAAGAGTCTTCATTGATACGGGGGATGATCTCACTTGTGTTATCGTCTGCCAGATCTTCAGAAGGCCGGTCATCAGCAGATATTTCCTGCCCGCTGCTTTCTGAAGTGTTACCCCTTAAGGCCGACAGCCGGGAGCCCAGCTTTTCTTTTTCAGTTAGCTGGTTGTCTTTCATTCCCTGAGCATGCTGTACGTGCTCACTACCCTGCTCCTGGTCAGAACGCACAGCAGGATCCGCTTTATCGGATATATCCTTATCAGAATGATGATCCATTTTATCTCCTCGTGCAAACAGATCATGAGCTTCTGCTCTTAGACAAAGAGAGTCTCTTGCCTTTCTTTCCTTTCTTGCCCTCTTGATATGTTTCAACTGCAGGTACTTTTAGCCCTGCCACTGATGCTGAAAGGCGATTGAATCCCACTGAGACGGGGGAGCCCGGGTATTTCACCACAACAGGGGCCTTGAAAGCCAGGGACTTCTTGACACTGATATCCTCAGGCAGATTCTCAAGTAGTCTGATACCGAGGGTACCCTCTATCCTTTCTGCGTTAAGTTCATTGGAGGTTACTGCGCTTCGATTCAGGAAAAAGCCAAGGAAGGGCTTGTTCATGGATTCGGCAATGGTCTTTACCTTCATTGCACCTGCAAGGGAAGCAATGTCAGGATTCATGACAAGTATAAGTTCATCTGCGAGGGATATCGCTGAAATGGAATTCTTGGTGATACCCGTGGGAGAATCAATTATGATAAAATCATAGCCTTCCCTGAGACTTTCCACTACATCAGCCAGCCTATCGGGATCCGTGTTAAGAAAGCTCTGCAGGGATATACTGCCAGGCATCACTTTCATGTTGTTCGGCCCATCATATATGGCTTCTCTGGCATCAGCGTTACCTGCAAGGACATCGTGCAGTGTGGCTCCGGAGGTTTCAATGCCAAGCATGAGCCCGACTGTGGGCATTCCTATATCCGCATCAATGAGAAGTGTCTTCTTGGCAAAACCTGCGATCGCAGCGCCAACATTTATTGAAACAGTAGTCGAACCGGTACCACCTTTTCCGGAGATGGCAGTATATATCTTTGCAGTCATTGAGCACCCCTTTATAAATATTAGTGAGTTGTTTTCTGTGCCGACCTGACAGGCCAGCATATCTCAAATATAAATATATTTATTAAAATAAGGTAGTGTAAATATAAAAAGATACCTATGCAAGCATCAGGATTTATAAAGGAGCACTTTCAGCAGACTAAGCAACACAAGCAGTATTATACTATGATAAAAGAAGGAGAATCATGCAAGAAAAGAATGGGAAGGATGTTAGGCTCTTCATTTATCATGCAAGCCAGTGTGATCCGAAGAAATGCACAGGAAAGAAAATGGCACGTTTTGAACTTGCCCGCCTTTTTGAACAGGTGAACAGGATACCACGGGAATCCATTTTACTGGACCCCATGGCAGAGAAAGCGCTCTCTCCCGAAGATAATGCCAGAAAGGGAATAACTGTACTTGATTGCTCATGGGAGCACGTGGAGGAGGTCTTCCCCCAGCTGGTCAGGCTCAACCTCCAGCACCGTGCACTGCCTTACCTGGTTGCAGGTAACCCCGTGAATTTTGGCAGGCCATTCAAGCTCACGTCTGCAGAAGCCTTTGCCGCCGCCCTGTACATCCTTGGCAACAAAACACAGGCTCAGGCAGTGATGGACAAGTTCAACTGGGGACATACCTTCCTTGAGCTTAACCACGAGCCCCTTGAGGAATACTCCCGGGCAAAGGACAGTAAGGAAATACTGCGGATCCAGAGCGAGTACATGTAATAAGAGGACTGGAAGACCCATGAGACCGCAGATAGGAGTGATAGGTGCGGGTGCCTGTGAGGAGTCAGTCGGGAAGGCAGCAGAGGAAGTGGGAAGAGAGATAGCAAAAAGGAACGCTTCCCTTATATGTGGAGGACGCAGCGGCGTGATGGAAGCTGCTGCGAGGGGAGCGAAAATGGAGGGTGGGACCACCATAGGTATACTTCCCGGAGATAGCCGCCATGGCGCAAACCCATTCATAGATATTTTCATACTGAGCAATATGGGACATGCCCGCAATGCCATCATAGCCCAGTCATGCGATGTGCTGATAGCTATAGGAGGGGAGTACGGAACACTTTCAGAGATAGCGCTTGCCCTGAAAATGGGTAAAAAGGTAGTTACATTCCGGTCAAAATGGGAAATAGAAGGGACTGTAAAAGCCTGCAGTCCCGCAGAGGCTGTCGAGCTGGCAATGAATGGCCTTGGTGTTTGATCGGCGCATACTCTGATAGTTTCCACTACATGTGACGGTCAGAACTCCACTATGATCCCCAGCGGACAGTGATCGGAACCCTGGATGTCCGGCATTATGAACGAGTCACGGATGTTCTCCATGGTGTTCTCGCTTGCATAGAAATAGTCTATCCTCCAGCCCACGTTGCGTGCCCTTGCCCCCGCCCTGACGCTCCACCAGGTATACTGGCCCGGCTCCGGGTGGAAGAACCTGAAGGTATCCACATATCCCTGTAAGAGGAACTTGTCTATCCATGCCCTCTCTTCCGGCAAAAAGCCTGATATGGTCTCGTTCTCCTTCGGGCGGGCCAGGTCGATCTCCCTGTGGGCCGTGTTCACATCGCCGCATATTATGAGCTTGCGCCCCTGCCCTTTCAGTTCGCGGGCATATTCCAGGAAAGCATCATAGAACTCCATTTTGTAATCAAGCCTTTCCCGGGAGGCCTTGCCATTGGGGAAATATATGTTGAACAGCACGAACTGCCCGTAATCTGCTATCAGGACCCGGCCCTCAGTATCGAATTTGGGGATACCGAAACCGCACTTCACACTTAAGGGCTCCCTTTTGGTGTATATGGCCACACCGCTGTAACCTTTCTTTTCAGCAGAGGAGAAATAACTGTGATAACCCTGCACTTCAGTGAACCCGGAACCCAGCTGTCCCTTCTGGGCCTTTGTTTCCTGGATGCACAGGATATCAGGTTGCTCTTGCCGCATCCATTCAAAAAAGCCTTTTTTCTGCACGGACCGGATTCCATTGACGTTCCATGAGATGATCTTCATTTTTTCCATAGTGACCCATGTACAAATGGGCCTCATCTATTAAAACCGATGGGAAAGGATGCACCATATAGGCACAGAACAAAGGAATGGATTTTTCACAGATTGCAACAGACTTGTGTTGTACATCTGATTCTGGACTTTTTATTCAACCTTATTCATGGCGAATTTCCAGTTTTCAGAGGATTTACCTTAAAACACTATAAATAGAATCAGTCACACAAATATGGTTATATACTTATTCTATGATTCAGTATTCTGAAGGAAGCAGAGATAATGAGGAAGGCGTTACTTGATGTTATTTTTATGTCAGAGAAGAGAAAGAACACTCTTTTATTATTGAAAGACGGACCTCAGGAAATGGAATATCTTCTCGGCTCTCTTGACACCACTAGACAGGCACTGCTTCCGCAGATAAGAGTACTGGAAGAGCATTATCTTGTTTCTCACAACAAAGAGACTTATGAGCTGACGCCCATTGGAAAATTGATCGTTAAGGACATGGCTCCTCTAACAAGCACAGTGGATGTCCTGGATAATGATATTGATTACTGGGGAACACATAACCTTGGTTTTATCCCGCCTCATTTGGTCAACCGGTTGGATCATTTGCGTCCCTGCAGTATAATAAATCCTCCTTTGATGGAGTTATATGATATTAATAAAGATTTTCACAAGACTTCTGTGGAATCAAAGGCACTGTCCCTTTTTTTCACATTCCTCTATCCTAATTTCCCCGAGATCTACAGCGAATGGATAGATAACGTGGACCGCATAAAGTATATTGCCAGCAAGGAGCTCTTTGAAAGGATAAGCTCTAATTATAAGGATGAGTTTAACAGATATATCAGTACAGGGAAGTTTGACCTGTTTGTCTATAATCATGACACGAATTTTGTTTCTTTCGGTTATAATGACTACTGTGCCTTTTTCAGGTTGCTGTCGAAAACTGGCGAATATGACAACAAACAGTTGATTTGCTTCAGTTCCAGCGCAGTAGAATGGACAACTGAATTATATGACCATTATCTCAAGGCTTCAATACCGGCCACAGAACTTTGATCAAAATATTCCCCGCGTGAAAATATTTTCGACTACGAGACTGTTTTATACTAAAAAAACCTTTTCTGGATTAGTTGATAAGTAAGGAGAGGTGCTTGAAGCCACTACTCTTTGAAGCACCACTCTTCCCTACGGATCCGAGATATTCCCCAATATCCCTCAAGCCGTCTTAATGGCTTACCAAGTTGGATAGAATGAGGCGCCGATAAACCACCACGCTTTAAGGCGCCTCTCTCCTTACGAATCCGGGATGTTCCCCAACATCTCTTTCCTACTCCGCTCCCTTGCGGCTCATTTTACCCCACGACCCGTAATACCTAGTAGTTGCTTTTTTTATATAACCTGAACCCGGTTTAATATCTGACATGAGGTTCTTTTTGGCAGGGCCATGTTTTTCAGCCAGAATCAGAAATGAGTGTATCAGATCATATTCCCGCGGTAACATAAGATTCAATGCTGTTGAAAATTCAGGGGATGGGAGATATTTTACGATCCATGCAAATCGTTTGTTATCGCATATTCCAGCGTCTTATGATTATAACCGCGCTTGTGAAATTCAGGACGGGTTATGTTAAGTAGGAATATGTAATTGACAAGAGAAGTCAGGATGATTCCTCAGCAGTGGGTTGAGAAATGATTCCTGTTAAAAGTGGGGTGAATAAATGAAGCAATTAAATGAATGTCCTGAGTGTAAAGCACGTCTGCGTGACCTTTACCAGAACCTGCAGCATTGCGCAATATGCGGATACTGGACCCGTAAGGGGACAGCCAGACTGGATTCCTTGATGGTATTTGCATAGAGGTGGGAGTATAAGAGAACAAAAAATAGGATCTTGCAGCAGGTGTAAGGCAATCCTTACAAAAGAGATAGTGGGCCCGAACACACTCTATCGCTGCTCGGATTGTGAGTGCCATTCGTCTCCTGATGATGGAATGTGTATCGAATTGTAATGCAAAGAACATTGCTTACGTATCAAGTAGAATACCCGTATAGATTAAGGAGATTTGTTACATGTGCTTTTGGATAAAGTTCAGGCAGGATGAAAACACATTTCGAGAGGTGCCCGTGCATGCAGACACGGAGGCAGAGGCTAAACATGTATTCCAACACGACTTTCCGAACGTAAGTAACTTTGAGTTAATTCACTACTGAGATAAAAAACGTGATTTCCTTTTTACTTTTGCTTCAGGATCAAAGTTTCTTTCCACTAAATAACCCGCTACTAAAAACTGTATAGTGTAGAATGGTTTCCTGAGTGGGCAGTTAATGAGACCTTTGATCGATCTGATATTTGCATCTGAGAAGAGAATGAATGCGCTTTTAATGCTACAGGAGGGGCCGCAGGAAACAACGGCCATTATGGAAGCACTGGATACGTCCAGACAGGTGCTACTTCCTCAGATGAAGATTATTGAATGAAAGGCATCTTGTACGAAGGATCGATGACAGCTATGAACTGACCAATTTAATATCCGCACAATGAAGTGTGTCTGATAAAGACGAACTAGTGACTCTCTTGCAGCTTACAGATAGATTGCAACTCTCCCTGGCGTGCAAGTGCCTATATGCCGTGCCCGGACTGCCTTCATCTATATACATTAAACTCATATACCTCTTGCATGTAATACGCCCATGACCGTGTTGTATTTAGCACACACAGAGATATGATCAGAGATAACCGGAGGGAGGGTGTAAATGGCCGCAGTGGAAACTAAGGAAAGATTGGGACGTGGCCTGGGCTTTTTCTCGACCTTTGCCATTGGCACCGGCACGATGATAGGCGCAGGGATATTCATCCTCCCGGGCATCGCCATGGCAAACGCTGGCCCGGGCGCGATACTATCGTTCCTGCTGGGTGGCATCATATCGATCGCTACAGCCATCAGCATGGCGGAACTGGCAACCGGGATGCCTTCTGCGGGCGGGAGCTATTATTATATAAGCCGCACAATGGGAGCTGTACTTGGCACGGTCATCGGCCTTGGCTCCTGGCTGGCATTGATATTCAAAGGCTCCTTTGCCCTTATCGGGCTTGCAGAGTATTTCCAGCTATTCTATTATCTCCCGCTATACCTCATTGCAGTCGCAGCAGGCATCATCCTGCTTGTGATCAATTACCGCGGTGCAAAAAGCAGCGGTTCGCTGCAAAACGTTATTGTTGCATTGCTGATACTTATCCTTCTTGCCTTCATATACGAAGTTGCACTCTTCGTAGAACCGGATAACTTCAGGCCTGCAGTGCCTTACGGACCTGTGTCCGTACTCACCACCACCGGGATGATCTTCATATCCTATCTCGGGCTTGCAGAGATCTCTGCGGTCTCGGAAGAGGTCAAGAACCCATCAAGGAATCTTCCGCTTGCATTCATTGCCTCTGCAGTGACAGTTACCCTGTTCTATGTAGGCATAATGGCAGTGGTGGTCGGAGTAGCCACCCCTGGAGCATCTGCATCCAGCGTCACCCCTCTTGCAGATATCGCAAATACCCTGGCAGGAGACACAGGAAGGATTATGCTTATATTTGCTGCATTCATTGCCACGCTCTCCACAGCCAACGGGGCCATCCTGTCGTCCTCGAGATTCCCTTTTGCCATGAGCAGGGATGCGCTCATGCCGCAGTGGTTCATAAGGATCCACAGGACATTCGAAACGCCTTCCAATGCAATACTTGTCACGGGTATCATTATGATCCTTCTTCTGTTCCTGTTCGACATAGAGCAGCTGGCAAGGCTCGGGGGCGCTTTCAACATAATTATCTTTGTGCTGCTCAATGTGGCTGTGATAATACTCAGGAAGCGCACCCTGCCGGGATATGAGCCTACTTTCAGGGATCCCTTCTTCCCGTTGACCCAGATCATAGGGATCGCAGGAAGCCTTATACTGCTACCGCTTCTTGGGATGCTGCCCCTGTTCTTCGCACTGATCATGGTGTTCGCAGGGGCGGGCTGGTTCAGGTACTACGGAAGAGGGAAGGCCATGCCCAGGTACAACCTGTTCGATCTGCTGGAAAACACAATCGATCAACCTACTATAAAGACCGGGCCTTTTGCCAAGGTACTTGTACCCATATCCAACCCCAGGCACGAACGTGATCTGCTTAAACTGGCTGACTGCCTGGGAAGTGAGATGATAGGACTTCACGTGATCAAAGTGCCGAGCCAGACAAGCCTGCAGGTGGCCCGCGAGACATACCATGACAGGCATATGGAAATGGATTTCAGTTTCAGGAGGGAATTTGACAGATATCCTGCGATCCTTGGTCACAAGAGGGACTACATCGTTGCTTTTGACCATGACGTCGCAAACTCGATAATAGAGCAGGCAGAGATCGAGAACGTTGACAGCATAATTATGGGATGGCACGAGTCAAGCAGATTCCAGTACTCCCTTGGCGAGGTCGCAAGCGAAGTGCTCACTTACTCTAAAAAGCAGATCCTCCTTATGAAAGGATACCTGCCTGACAGGATCAGCAAGATCCTAGTCGCATACAATGGGAAGGAAAATGCTGTATACGGCCTCCATCTTGCAAAGAGACTGGCTGCCAATACAGGAGCAGGGATCGTTGTAATGGCAGTCATCAGCCCCGATATGGAACCGGATATGAAGGAAGAGATCACTGCCAGGATATCGGAACTGTCAACGAAGGAGGACACAATACCTCTTGAGTGCAGGATACTGGAAAGGTACTCGATCGAGGATGCCATACTGGAAGCTGCTGAAAGCAACGATCTGACAATTATCGGGGATTCCAGCCAGAGGTTCAAGATATCTCTTCTCGGGACACTTTCCCAGAGAATTGCCAGGCACTCCAAGAAACCTGTACTTATAGTCAAGAGGTCCAAGCCAATATCCAAGGAAAGTCTCAACTACATGCTCAAAAAGTACATCCGCAGGTACAGAGCCAGAGTGAACAGAAAGAAGGAGTCACAGGATAATGGCCTGCCGGGCCTCTGAATCTGCACTGGTGGTGTCTGTCCTTATCCCTTTTATATTCAGACCTGATAACATTCTTTCAGCCCTGCTAATGGCTCTACTTTCCTGCAACTTTCCTATAAAAGCCTTGGTCTGCTTCTGATCCGGCGCTGACCCGGTCCTTACTGTAAACCGGAGGAATTGGTGTTCCTTCAAGAAAATAAGTTATTATTAATTAATAATGAAACAATCTTAAATCGTTTACTGCGATAATATGACAAAATATGAGAATATGACCTCCAAGCAATTCTCGAAGACATCGAACCTTTCCAGTAAAGATAAATGATATGGCCCGGAATGGACTTACCCGGCCATTCCTTCTTACGGGCTATGATCCTGAGAGGATGCGCAATCCTGTATTATCAATCACCTGATGACCGTCTCATATCTCCTGTCGCGATCATTTTTGCGATAACTATATTTAGCAGAATGATTTTTACATTTAAAAGTTGGAAAACCGCTCAAAACAAAAAACCTTTTTGCGGATTTCAGGCTTGAACAACGTTCTAGAATTCATTCATCTCATGAGGGACTTTGGAGATAATATGCATCTCATCATAGCAGAGAAACATATAGCGGCGAAAAGGATAGCAAGCATCCTTTCCCAGGACAAACTGAAACAGATAAGGGTAAGCGGGGTCGACACCTATGAGTTCGGTAGCGGAGAAGAGAGAAAGGTATTCATCGGCCTGAGCGGCCATATTGTAAAGCTTGACTTTCCCAAGGCATACAACAACTGGCAGAAGGTCGAGGCAGAAGAGCTGATAGATGCCCAGGTGATCACCACATCCACACAGGTCAAGATAGTGTCCGCACTCAAGAAACTGGGTAAGGAAACAACAAAAGCGACAATAGCCACTGATTACGACCGGGAAGGAGAGCTTATCGGTGTCGAAGCTGTGGACATACTTAAAAGTGTCAACCCCGATATCGAATTCGACAGGGTTCACTACAGTGCAATCACACCCAAGGAGATACATGATGCCTTCGGGAACCCTTCCCGGATAGACTTCAACCTCGCTGATGCCGGACATTCAAGGCAGGTCATTGACCTTGTATGGGGTGCTTCCCTCACGCGGTACATCTCCCTTGCCGCCGGACGCCTGGGCAACATGTTCCTGTCCGTGGGCAGGGTACAGTCACCCACGCTTGCACTCATAGTGGAACGTGAGAAGGAGAGGGACGCCTTCGTGGCTAAGAAGTACTGGGAACTCTCAGCAAGCCTGCAGACAAAGAAAGGAGAGATCTTCCAGGCAGAGCATAAGACCAGCCGCTTCTGGGAAAAAGAAGAGGTTGACAGTATCCTTAAGAAACTTAAAGACACTGCACTGGTCTCAAGCATAACGACATCCACCAAGACTGACAAGCAACCCACGCCCTTTAATACCACCGAGTTCATCAGTGCGGCAAGTGCCCTGGGTTACACTGCCTCAAGTGCGATGAACATTGCAGAATCACTCTACATGAACGGTTTTATCTCATATCCAAGGACTGACAATACTGTCTATCCTGAAAGTATCGACCTTAGGGCGCAGATCGAGATATTCGCCAAAGGTCCTTTCAAGGAGTATGCTGAGAAGCTCCTTGCAAAGAAGGAACTCGTGCCCACCAGGGGCAAGAAGGAAACAACAGACCACCCGCCTATCTATCCTGCATCCCTTGCAAAGAAATCAGAGCTGAGCGAGCAGGAATGGAAAGTCTACGAACTTGTTGTCAGGCGTTTTTTCGCAACATTTGCCGAGCCTGCAGAGTGGGAGACCATAAAGGCTCGTTTCGATATCAGCGGAGAGGAGTTCAAGGCCAACGGGGCCAGGCTTGTGGTCCCCGGCTGGCGCTGGTACTATCCCTACAACGCGCCGGAGGACCGGCTGCTCCCGGTACTCACGGAGGGCGATCAGCTTGCGGTCCTGAGCAAGGATGTCGCAGAGAAGGAGACGCAGCCCCCGGGTAGATACGGGCAGGGCAGGCTTATCAAGATCATGGAGGAACTCGGCCTCGGAACAAAGGCCACACGCCACGAGATCATCAGCAAGCTATACTCCAGGGCATATATACATGGGAACCCTCTCCAGCCTACCAAGACAGCCTTTGCCGTGGTCGAGTCGCTTGAAAAGTTCGCACCCACCATATCAAAACCCGACATGACAAGCAAGCTGGAAGCAGATATGGACAGGATAGCGGAAGGTGAGATCCCTGAGGAAGAGGTGCTCAATGAATCTAGGGAGATGCTGTTCTCGGTCTTCAGGGACCTTGCCGAGAACAGGGACAATATAAGTGAGTCACTGCGTGCCGGCCTGAGAGAGGACAAGATAATAGGAGTATGTCCTGAATGCGGCTCCAAGCTTATGGTCATGCGCTCAAAGAAAGGAGGACGTTTCATAGGCTGTGAAGGGTACCCGGAGTGCAATTTCTCACTGCCCCTGCCCCGTGGCGGGAAAGTGATAGTGACCGAGAAGACATGCGACCAGCATGACCTCTACCATATCAGCATCATCAACTCCGGCAAAAGACCCTGGAACCTGGGATGCCCGCAATGTAATTTCCTTGAGTGGCAGAAAGTGCAGGAAGAGGAGAAGAAGAATAACAACGGTAAGATAAAACCTAAAAAGATAACCGACATATCAGGTATAGGGAAGGTTACCGCCGAAAAACTTACCGAGGCGGGAGTATCCGATGTCAAGGACCTGGTCAGTATCGATCCACTGGAACTTTCAAGAACTACGAATATTCCGGTAAAGAAGATCAGGAGCTGGCAGGATGCCGTTGCCTGAACACTGAAAAGGTGATCATATGAAACTGGAATTCAAAGGAGCATGCAGGGAAGTAGGACGCTCGGCCGTCCTGGTCGATGACAGGATAATGATGGACTACGGCATAAAACCCGGCGAGGTCGCCCAGTACCCGGTGAGCGGCGCACGGCCTGAGGCTGTGCTCGTCTCGCATGCGCACCTTGACCACTCGGGCGCAGTTCCCAGTTTGATGGACATTGCACCTGACATCTATATGACGCCACTCACATTCGATCTTTCAAGCATGCTTGCCAGGGATACCCTGAGGATCGCGGAGAGAAGCGGAGAGATTGCCGCATACGACAGCACCGATCTTTCAAGATTCGTAGAGAACACACGTCGTATCGAACCAGGCCTGGAATTCCATGTACATGGCTACAGGGCGCAGTTCTATGATGCCGGTCATATACCCGGCGCCGCAGCCATCCATATAGAGGACAGGAGCCGGAAGAGCGTATTCTATACGGGGGACATTAACACGATAGATACTAGACTTGTGTCAGGTGCCACCGATTTCCCGGATGCGGATGCGCTGATCATTGAAAGTACTTATTTCGGGGAAGATCACCCTCCGAGGAAAGAGATAGAAAAGGCGTTCATGGACTCGCTCACGGACACAATCGACATGGGAGGAAATGTGATAATCCCGGCTTTCGCCATAGGAAGGACACAGGAGATACTCATGCTCCTGGATGCGCACGGCATTACAGCCTATGTCGACGGACTTGGGGTTTCCGCCTACAAGATAATGATCAAGCACCCTGAGGCCCTGCGCAACCCCACGCACCTGAGAAGGGCCTTTACAAATGCCATTGCGGTGGACGGGAGCAAAAGGGACAAAGTGCAGCTTGAGTCCTCAGTGATAGTGACCACCGCAGGAATGCTGAACGGAGGACCGGTGCTCCATTACCTTAAAAGGCTGTACAAGGACCCGAAATCAAAGATCCTGATAACCGGATACCAGGTTGAGGGCACCAATGGCAGGATGGCCCTTGATAACGGCATAATAGATAATGATGGGGTCATCCAGCAGCTTGCAATAAAGGTCGAGCAGTATGATTTCTCGGCTCATTGCGGAGACAGGGAGCTTAAGGGAATTGTGAAGGATTTCTGTGACAGGGGCACTGAGCATGTGTTCACCATGCACGGGGAAGACACAGTGGCTTTTGCAGAATGGGTCAGCAATGAGACCGGCGTAGACGCATACGCACCTGAGCTGGGTGATAGTTTCATCATCTGAATGTCTGTGTCTGCGCATGGATCACGAGGCTGTTCTTCATTTTAGCTTCTTCCATGGCAAGCCTCAGATTCTCGATGGCGCTCTCATGTTCAGGATCTATTGAGAGCACCTTTGAGAAACATTCGGCAGCATTCTCGTAAAGGCAGAGGTCGAGATAGACCATCCCTTTTTTATTCCACACTATCGCGAATTTGTTGTCAAGCTCTATTTCCTTGTGAACCTTGGTGTAACAATCCAGAGCCTCGTTATGCCTGCCAATGTATACGAGGACATCACCCTTGTTTATCCATGCATTGTCATTGCGCGGATCGATGCGCAGGATCCTGTTATAGCAATCAATGGCTTCCTCGAATAGTCCCAGATTAAAAAAGGCAACTCCCATATTGTACCATACGTCAGTATCGTTCCTGTTAAGATTCAGGGACCTCTCGAAGCAGTCCAGTGATTCTGCATACATTCCCATAAAAGTGAGAGCAATTCCCTTATTGTTCCATACAAGAGCAATAGCATCATCGCTCCAGAGAGCAGGGTCCCTTGTCTCACATTCGAGTATGAGGTCTAAATACTCTATTTTCTCTTCCGGCTCATCCGAGTCAAAAGCCAGTTTGAACCATTCTTCCGGTGTATCGCTCTCCATCCTGCCAACCAGCTCCACTATCAGGATAAAGGAATAATAAATATGCAAGTATCAGTATATTAGAACTATTCCTATTTTGTTAACGCACATCAACATTATTAACTTATCGAATCTTTTAGGCAGCTTTATATGAATCTCTTGAGAATCAGAGGGGATAGCATGCCAAAACTAGTTAAAAACAGCAACATCTACGCCATTCATGTTTCGGGACAGGCCACTTCAGATCATACTTAAAGACTTTCGGATATCATCTATATGCATAAGCCGGTCCGCATCAATACCTACAAGGCATACCCCTTTTTTATCCATGGACCATATCCTGTACCTGGCATTCACATCTTCAGGGATGCGTTCCGAGGGCAAGTGATTGATATCTATATACGATCCCGGGACCGTGTAGAAGTCAGGATTCAGCTCCATTATGCTGACAGCCTGCCTGAGGAGTGAGAGAAGATCGTTGATATCCTCCCTGTCCCATTGGTCCATTCTGGAACGTATAGAGGATAGCAGGACCCTGGCAACTCCCGGGTTTGCCAGGATCCTGTTGGAAAGGCAGATTGAAGCGTTATCGTATCTTACCTCATCATCGGGTCCCCGGAAACAATACAATCCGTCATCCATCATCCCGGGCAGGTCGAGGGGGAACTCGGACCCGTATATGGCTTTCTCAACCTTATCAAGGTCGAGATCATATGCATCGGCAATCCGTCTTACAGCTTTTTCTATCAGTATGCAGTTGTCCATCAGATCACCCGGACCAGACAAAATATCAGTCGCCCTCTAACTTTTCCAGATCCTCGGGAGTGTTTATGTTGGCAAAGCACATGAGCTCTTTGCCTCCGTGACATAAGGCCTCTGCTCCGGGATACAACACGTCATCCAGTTTCAGTACAGGAGACATGGCAAACCTATCCCCCTCCTGCAGGGAGGCTGCTATCGCATGCAGCATCGGGACTCTCCTGTATACGGCATGCAGGGGTTCCCTTGTACCGGAGGCGCTCACCGGGACCACTGCATCGTGGCCTTCTGCCATCCTGAACATGAGCTCAATGATATCCGCACTGATATAAGGCATATCGCAGGCTGTGACAAGTACATATTCCCCGCGGGCAGCCCTGAACCCTTCAAGCATGCCTGCAAGGGGACCTGTGTTTTGCATCCTGTCCAGTACGGTGTCCCTTCCGCGGGCATAAGATCCGAAGTACTTCCGCTGGGCTTCGTCCCTGAAGGAGATGATCACCTCATCGCATACAGTTTCCAGCACCTGCAGGGTATTCTCAATAAAAGTGGTTCCCTTAAAGGGAAGAAGCGCCTTCTCCCTTCCCTGAAGCCTTGTTCCCAGGCCGCCTGCCAGCAATACAGAGGATCTCTTCAAGCCTATGCAAGCCCCCGCCTGCGCTCACTGCGGTATTCGTCCAGTATCGATTTGAACTGCTGATGCTCTTTTTCCCGCACATGCGCCCGTATCTTCTCATCCCATTCCCTGATGGCCTCGTCCAGCATCGCTGGATCGACCATCGCAAAATCATCCACCCTCTGCACCTCAAGGCCCCTTATCACAGGCAGGTTGGAGTCGTAGAAATATTCCAGGGCAGCGTGCGGTATCTCTTCTGAGGTTATAACTGCACGGACCCCTGAATCTGCAAGCAGGGAAGCGGTAACGGGGCCTCCGCCGCTGGGATTCTCAAGATATACCAGGTCGCCTTTTTTAAGGCCGTAGGTGTCCTTTGTATGCTGTATGGCCTCCTTTGCGAAGGACGTGATGATCTTTACCGGCAGGCCCTCGCCTTTCATCTCTTTCTTATGCATCTGCTTCAGGCGCTTTGTATGCAAGCGCTGGTTCTTCAGGGATTTGCGGGCGCCGGCCAGCTCTTTTTTAAGGCGCTCGATCTCGCGGTCCCTTATCTGTATCTCCTTGTCCCTGCGCACCTTAAGGGACTCGGAAGTTCTCATCTTGCTGATGCGATGCTCCAGTGCCTCGATCTCGATCTCCTTCTGGCCGGATTCGTATTTGAGCTCGGCCACATATTCTTTAAGCTGCTTTACCTGGGCATTCTTCTGGCTCAGTTCCTCCCTCAGCCTGCTCACCTGCTCGTCAACATCAGGCGCTTCGGTCTTTTCAGGTGCCGGCCTGACATCCTTCTGCATCTTAGGCGAGGGCAGCACCTTTTCAATGGCTTCCTCGATGGAAGCGCCATGTATCACATGGAACTTCACCCTGTCGATATCAAGGTACTTAGGAGTCCTTTTCTCGATCCTGGAGAAGACATTCTTGTAATTCTTGTATGTTGTGAGCGCCGCTGCAAGGGAATCCCTTTCATGGTCATTGGAATAGCCGAATGTCCTGGCCAGCGCTATCTTCTCCTCTGCCCTCATCTCCCCGCCGGGCGTACCCAGGACTGCATTGAAACTGCGGCGTATCTTCTCAACGGCCGCGGGGGTGGGAAAGACATCAGTGGCAACCACCGCCGGTTTACCGTATTCGGCGATCAGCTTGACGACCTCATCATGTGATATCCCGCGGATACTGCGCGAGAGCAGTAATTCCCCCTCAAGGGAAAGTATGGCTATGCCAACCGTTGTTCCGGGATCTATCCCTACTATAGTGTATTTCCTGTCCTTCTTCTTCAGAGGCAGGTACTTTATCTTGTCCCTTTCCACGCTTTTGACGGTCACCTGAACATCGGCGGTATTGGAAGGTTTTACAGGCACCTTGTCCCTTCTTGCATTTACCGTGTACTCCACCCTCACATAGCCACCAAAGCCCTCTGTAGCCTTTGCGCTGTAAGTGAAGCCGGTCTCCCTGGAGAATCTCCGCAATACGTTCTCTATCTCCCTGCTCTTCTCCTTCACCCCGCCATGCACTTTCCTGCGATAGCGGTTCTGGCTCCAGCCACCCCTTCCAAGAGAGCGTGCCCTGCTTATCTTTATCTTTGTGACATCCTCAAAAAGGGATACCTCGCAGCCCACGCCCAGGCTTGCCAGGGTTGCACAAACTTCTGCCTCCTCGACCGGATTGAACTGGTTGAAGGAGATTCCGTGTTCCTGGGCAAGGCGCAGCAGGGGCTTCTGATGGATACCACCTGTAACCTGGACCAGCTTGGTGTTCTCAGGCAGCCTGCCAAGGAACTGCATCAGGTCGTTCTTGTCAGCGGCCAGCTCATATATATTGTCAACAGCAATATAATCAGGCCGATCCCTCTGCACCATTCCCAGGATCTTATGCCTGCGCAGCATGGTATATGGTGTGATCTCGCCTTCCCGGAGGACTGCAACCGCATACCGTGGCACGTCCTGAGCCCTGGAGGAACCTTTGGCGATATCAATACCGTAAATAACCCCGTTCTGCATACAATGTAACTTATGTTGGCGATAGCATATAGTTATGACTCTTGGACTTGCTTTATATAGGCCATCACTTCATCCTGATCCCTGCTGATATTGTATTTACGCTTGAAGTATTTGAGCACATTGAGCACATCCCTGGCAAGCAGCTCATCGGCCTGGGGGTGGCCTGTATCCACATACTGGGGCCAGTCGATTATCTGCACTCCACCGTCATATACGAAGATATTGTACTCGCTGATATCAGAGTGTATGATGCCTTTTCCGTAAGTGGCCTTCAGCTGATCGATTATCGTGTTCATGAACCATTCCGGATCTTCCAGTTTCGTCCGGTAGAGAAGGGAGCCGGGTGCAACTTCCATGACAAGTGCATGCCGGTTGTTGTCTATCAGCTTAGGCACAGCGACATCCGGATAAAGCTGCTTCATTATGTCTGCCTCTCTTTTGGCAGCAAGCCTGGCGGCATATATCCATGAGAAGTGTTCCTTGTCATCCAGGTGGGAACGTACCCTCTTTACGCTCTTGAAGCTGGTCCTGCCCTCCCTGTGGAACTTGATGATGACTCCCTGGGGCTCACCGATCCCAAGCTCGGCCTCCCGTACAGCCTCGATAACGACGGACTCCTTACCGACGCCGATCTCATCCCCTATGGCGCTCACGGTGCCTCTCTTGACAAATGTGTTGAGAGCAAGGGCGTCGTATGCATCGAAGTATATCTGGTATCCCTCGTAGGGAGTGTTGGTTGCCACGACCATCTTCTTGCGCATGAGCTGCCTGAGCTTGTGTTCCAGCGCGGCGAACGGCAGCCTGGTGAACTTCATAAGCTCTTCCACAGGCACCCATTCATAGTGTTTCATGCCCATCTCAATGCCCTGCAGTATGCGCAGGTCCTTGTTGTCCAGTTCTTTGAACTGTTTTATGACATCGTCTATCATCTGCTGTGTAATTGGCTGTATGGTTTAGATTGCTTTTGGTGAAGTTGTAAGGAATTTGCCTTACGTGTCTTGCGAACAGAAAGGAAGGAAAGAAAGGAAGCGATGCTAGGCAAATCTTTCCCAGGCTTCCTCCTCGACCCTCCTCATGACCTCCTTGAGCGGCAGCTTCACTTTTTCGGCGATCCTGCGACAGTCCTCGTACTCCGCGGACATGTGCAGTATCTCCCCTGTCCGGTCCTGGGCTATCTTGACAGGAACGTCGAACTCCTCACCCCGCAGGACGACGGGGACCTTTTCCATGCGGCGGTCTGCAATGTAGCGGTGTTTTGTGGGGATCACGCGCACCCCGAGGGTTCCGGTTTCCTTCATCAGCACCCTTGCAACATTATCGCTGTCCTGAGGCTTCGTTATGACTTTAATGATATGGCCGCTCCTGCCCTTCTTCATTATCGCGGCAGTGATGGTGACATCCCTTGCACCGGCCGAGAGCAGGCGGTCGAACAGGTTCCCGAGAACTTCACCGGTGACATCATCCACATTGGTTTCCAGGACTTCTATAGTGTCCCGGGACAGTGTGTCATGCATATCCATCAGTATCGCACGCAGCACATTCGGGTCCTCGGTATCGGCATCTCCTGCACCGTAACCTACGGATATGACCTGTCCCCTTGGAATATTCTCCACGGGCTTTGCGAAATAGGCAAGCAAGGCCGCACCGGTAGGTGTCAGCAGTTCCCGGCTGCCGGAACCATAGAACAGCAATCCCCCCTGTTTCAGGATCTCCAGGGTTGCAGGTGCGGGAACTGACATCATTCCGTGTGCAGCCTTCACTTTTCCCCCGCCAACATTTGCTGGCGTGCACAGCACTGCATCTGCGGCAATCTCATGGATGGCATAACAAGAACCTATCACATCCGCAAGGGCGTCATTCTGACCCACTTCATGGAAGTGCAGCTCCTCAAGAGGCACACCGTGCACACCTGACTCAGCTTCGGCCATTATGGCAAACACCCCAAGGGCACTCTGCTCCACTGCGGGAGGAAGCCCTGCACTTTTAATTACATCCACCAGGTCGTGGTAATGCCGGTGGTGAGTCTCCCGGGGGGCATGTATCTTTACGTCAACCGCCCTTATACCACGCTTATCGGCACTACCCACGGATACCGTAACGTCGACTGCGGATTCTATTACTTCCCTTACCTTTTCCCTGTCCGCACCAAGCCCGATAAGGCTTGCAAGTATCATATCCCCTGCTGCTCCTGAAAAAGGGTCGAATATAAGTGATCTCATGCTTTCACATCCTTTCATTTAATGGCGTCCATCCGGCTTTACTTCTGCAGGACGGACTTCAGGACTATTCCCTGCTCCTGGCCTTTGCCACTGTGTTTGCTATCCTTGCGGCAAAAGAGCCTGCCACGAAGCCTGCATCAATGTTAACCACCGAGAGGACAGAGCATGACTGCAGCATCGAGAGCAGGGCAGCCTCGCCTTTTGCCCCTGCTCCATAGCCGGTTGATACCGGAACACCAATAACGGGTACATCCACAAGGCCGGAGACTACTGTCGGTAGGGTTCCTTCCCTTCCGGCTGCCACAACTATGGCATCAGGCTTGCGGTCCTGGAGCTTGAGCATCTCCCCTACCAGCCTGTGGAAGCCTGCAACACCCACATCATAGATGGCAATGGTCTCGCAGCCCAGTTCATGGGCCACCATGCGGGCCTCCTCGGCAACGTCAATATCAGCAGTACCGGCTGTAATAATGGCGACAACACCCCCGGTCCTTGGTGAGGGCGTACCGTCGTGGACAACTGCTGCGTTCCGGTGCAGGCTCCATTCGATCTCTACCGGCTTGAAGTCGGATTCCAGCGCCTCCCTGTGCTTCACACCCAGGCGGGTTATGAGCACCCTGCCAGTAGCAGCAACCTGCGCCTTTGCTATCTGCACCACATCCTCAGGGTCTTTGCCCTCAGCCAGGATGGCTTCCATTATCCCGGTGCGATGCCTCCTGAAAATATCCACCTTCGCGATATCGGAAACAGGAACATAGCCCATAGAGCGTATCTGCGCTTCTGCGGTTTCCAGATCCAGCTCATTATCATGTACTTTGCTAAGTATGTTCTTTAGTTCCATTTGAGACTCCGTGTCATAAAAGCATGATTGTTTGTAATAGAAAAGTATAATATGAATAAAGCTCTGTTCCCTTTATGGAAGGACCGCTTGGAAAATTATATTCATTGCCGATCGCAATCCTGCTTGCAGTTGGTGCTTTACTGAGTGCTTTCCTGTTCTACAGCATGATGAAGTATGCAGAGACAGGGAATATAATAATGGTCATACTGCTTGCCATCGCAATCTCCATAGTTGCACTTGTGATAGGACAGGCCATCAAGCTCCAGAAATTCAGGGATCTTTAAGAGGGATTATTTCATCCTGCTCCTGGCTTCCTCCACTTCCTCGATGACTCCCGGATATTCCCTGAACATGTACAGTATATCCATTGCAGCTACAAGATCCACAACACCTATGGCAGCTATCGCATCACCTACATGTCCTCTTATGGGAACCACTACTACAGCTTTCCCCTTATAGGTCCCTTCGGATGGCACCTTCCTGATAACAGTATTTGTCTGGAGCGCTTCTTCCAGGACCGGACCCGTGTATTCCGTTTCAAGGACCACGCCCCTCTCCATGCGGATGCCCTTATGGTTCCTGCTTCGGATAGTAACAGGTATTCCCAGCAGGGCATGTACCACCTGGGCTACAGGTTGCAGTTCTTGAGCTGTCGAGTCTGCACATATCCTGAGACAATACTGGTCATATTCGTTGTTATCGTTCATCTTGATCATCCCTTTTTATGGATTCAGATATCCTGTGGCCTGAGTTTGAGGCCTGTAATGTACTCCTGTGCTGAGACCGCCGCCACGGCCCCGTCAGCAACCGCCGTGACAACCTGCCATAGAGATGTCTCACGGCAGTCACCGGCAGCATAGATACCCTTAACAGAAGTTTCCATCCTCGCGTTTGTTCTTATGAAGCCGTTTTCGTTCTTGTCAAGCTCAACCAGTGAGGTATTGGGATTGATACCTACATATATGAAGACCCCGTCAATGTTCTTTTCGGTCACTTCATCTGTCTTCAGATTCCTCAGGATGACCTTCTCCACAGCATCCTCGCCTATGATCTCCTCGAGAACGGTATCCCAGATGAATTCGATATTCTCCTTCAGGAAAGCCCTTTGCTGCAGTACCTTACACGACCTGAGAGTATCCCTCCTGTGGACAACATAGACTTTGCTTGCGATACCTGACAGGATCAGGGCATCGGTGACAGCTGACTCGCCCCCGCCCACAACCAGAACCTCCTGGTCCTCAAAGAAAGGAGCGTCACAGGTAGCACAGTAAGATACACCTTTCCCCAGCAGCTTTCTCTCACCCGGAACGCCGAGAAGCCGCGGGTTCGCACCTGTTGCAATGATGACCGCATGTGCATGGAGCTCCTCCTCTCGGGTGAGAACAAGCTTCTTATCGGTTACAGATTCAACTTTTATAACATCGGCCTTCTTTATTGTGACCCCGTTAGCCAGGGCATGCTCCTTGAAGCGGCCCATGAGTTCCTTTCCGGAAGCAGAAATGAAGCCGGGATAGTTTTCTATCACCGTTGCCATGGATATCTGCCCGGGGACTGCGGACTGCTCGAGTACCAGCGTATCCAGTCCGTACCTTGCGGCGTATATAGATGCAGCCAGCCCTGCAGGCCCTGCTCCTATAATGATCAGGTCATACATACTCTCAACCGTCATACCACAACGACATGGCTTGCCTTTTCCCTGTCAGGCACACCCACGAATACAACCTTGTCATCGATTATCGTTGTAGGAATAGAGCGGATCTTGAACTTTTTCGCAAGCTCTTTACCTTCAGGTGTGTCCAGCTCGACTTCCTCATACTCAAAGTCATACTTTTCCTTCAGTTCGCGCCAGAGTTCCTTCGCGGTCGGGCAGAAATGACACCATTCCGAATGAACAAGGGTTACCTTTACCAAAATATACCACTCCTGTTAGATTCTTCATTCAATCTATTATCTGAAAAGTATATCTAATTATTGACTCCGGTTTAAGTACCGCTACTCATAGAATGACTGCTGATGCTGGCTCCGGAAGGCTGAGGGCAAAAACAGGAATAAATATAATGAGATATGTTATAATGATAATATCTTATATGCAGTGAAAATTATTTTTAAAATACAGGAGATATTGAATGCCACGCTATACAATGGAAGAGTTCATAAGGACCACCAGGCAGAAAGACCTCGGTGAGGGTAAGTTCGAACTGGAAAGAGACAGGCTGCTTGAAATCAACCTTAACGGAAAGGTATGGATAAAAAGAGGCGCAATGGTAGCATACCTTGGGAATGTGAAGTTCATCCGTGAAGGAGTACTGGAGCACGGCCTTGGGAAATTTGTAAAAAAGGCATTTACTGGGGAAGGAGTATCTCTCACAAAGGCCGAAGGAACGGGCAAAGTATACCTGGCCGATACCGGCAAGAAGATATCCATCATCAACCTGGAGAACCAGTCTATTTTTGTCAACGGGAACGACCTGCTTGCCTTTGAGGACAGCGTCAGCTGGGATATCAAGCTCATGAAAAGAGTTGCAAGCATGATGTCCGGGGGACTCTTCAATGTAAAGATGGAAGGAACAGGCATGATTGCCATCACGACCCATTACGACCCTCTGACACTGAGAGTGACAAATGACCAGCCCGTCTATACCGACCCCAACGCAACGGTGGCATGGTCAGGAAACCTTGTTCCCGAACTCAAGACAGATATCTCGTTAAAGACCTTTGTGGGAAGGTCCAGCGGCGAGAGCGTGCAGATGGCCTTCAGGGGAGAGGGATTCGTTGTCGTGCAGCCCTTTGAAGAGGTCACCTACATTACCACAGCAGCCTGATACATGAACATTTAAGCAGCGGACAATGACAGACCCTTGCAGGGAACTCACACCTGCATTCAGGCTTTTGTGATGCAGTCGTAATCCACATTGACCCTTGTCATTGGAGGGACATCGCCCCAGAGACCGATATACTCCCCCTGTATCACGATGGCACCTTTGATCCCGGGAACATGCCGTACAGCTTCAAAGGAAGCTTCCACTGCATCCTTTCCGATGCCGGTGGCATTCCCCAGGGCAGTGGCCGCAGCATCTGCAAGGGACACATTGTCCGAGAGAATCACTGCCGCATCAGCCATCCCGAAACTTATGGATGGGCCGACTGTACCCGAGGATGTACAGATGCCGGTGATAGTATCCCTTTCCTCCATTGTGAAGCCAAGATCTTTCAACGGCGAGTTGCCTGCATAGATACCTACCATAACCGGACGGTCATTGATAATGGCAATGTCACCCCCGTTATCAACAATGGCAAAACTGGCCCCTGCCTCAACCATTGCTTCAACGGCAAAGGCAGAGATGGTGCCTGCCACAGCGCTCATGGGGCCGATGCCCATGGTTGTGGCTGCCTCGGTCATCCGCCTTACGATATCAGGAGCCCTGCCTTTTATGGAATATGGCTCAAGGCTTGTCCTGAAAAAAGGATCGAAGGAGATATACCTTTCAAGCTCCAGCCTCTGGCGGATTATCTCCTCTTTGGCCACTTCTATATGGGAGCGTTCATCCGCCTGGATGCTGACTATGGTCTCTTTCAGCCTGTAGTGTTCTTTCATAAGGGAAGTATAACACGGGAAGTAGTACCCTGAACTACCTCATTTGTTGTTTATCAGGGTAAGCGCCCGCTGGGGACACATCTCGACACAGGTTCCGCACTGGATACATTTTGCCTTGTCTACCTTAAGGCTGTAGTCCTCTTCCAGGGAAAACACCCTGGTGGGGCAGACGGATATGCATGCGCTGCATTCAACACATTCCTCCTCGTTCCATTCGATGGGAGAATCAAGCCTTGTGACACGTGCACCTCTTGATGACAAAGCCTTGTACATCTTCTCGTAATGCTCTTCCATCACATCAGCCACGATCTCCCCATGGGAGCGGTCAAAGTGGGCCTGGGAAACATTCAGGAGGACGCCGGTCTCAAGGATCGATTCGGCTATTATGGGCTTTACTACGGTTTCGCTGGAGATGTTGATTTTTATCTTCATATCAGTGCCTCCTGGCAAACAGTTTGCTTATGTCATCGCTTGTGATAATGCCTACCACGTGGTTCCCGCCGTTAACGACCGGGAGTGCCGAGACACCGTGCTGGTCAAGACGCCTGGCGACAACTGCAACCTGTTCATCCCCCCTGGCAGTGATGACCTTGCGCGTCATGATGTCCTCCACAAGGTCGAACTTGTTCTGGGACACTGCCTTTGAGATATCCCAGGCCGTCACTATACCCACCAGGACATTGTCCTTGCTGACCACCGGCAGGTGATTGAAAGCTGTCTCCATGATGATCTTTGCTGCTTTGTAGACACTTGCATCCTTTTCTATTGTCACCACGCTGACGGACATGATGTCGGAAACAAAAGAAACACCTTCGGTCTCTTTCATGGCATGAGATGATGTGTTTCCGGGCAATCGTTCCACAGGCATGCTCACGAAGAAATCACCCCTGGATATCCAGTCCCTGAGCTCGGAGGCTATCGCCCGTGCCCTCTTGAAACTTGAGAGTGAGGACGTTGCGACTTCCCTGCCCTCAAGCTCAACATGGCCTGAACGCAGTTCCTCGTATGTCACCTTACGCAGGACCGGACGGTCACGGCTGGGTACGGAATAATCAAGGATGCTGGTTGTAATATCGGCATCCCTTACCGCGGTAGCCTGTGCTATCCTTTCATCAAGCACCGGGATTGGAATGCCCATTCCTACATACAGGGATGTGCCATAGCCTGTGAAATTGGCGGCTCTTATGTAGTCGGGGCTCATCTTCTTGAGGTCGCCCTGCACCATGAGAGTGCCGAACATGCCCGCTGAAGCATGCTGGGTCCCCTGTCCCACGATATAGCCCTGAGCGCCTCCGAGGAAGATGCGTGTCCCCGTACCGATGGTCAGGTATTCCGGATCATTGGAAAGTGGGGACAGGACACCTGCACCCGAATATGTCACATTGCCAAGTCTTGGCAGCAGGGAGCCCATGTAAGTGTGAATGGTCTGTTTGGAGCTATTGGTTGCTGCATTATATTTCTGGTAGGCGTTGCGGGGATTGATCATAATTGCCTGATTCATGTCATCCAGGCTAAGGGAAGTATCAAGCACTTTGCGGGGATAACAGTCGGTCCCATGGGATATTGCATGCACATCTACGGACTTGCCGCGCAAAAGATCCTCGATGACATGCGCTCCGCCATAGTCCATGCCCTGTGATTCGGAGAGCTGGGTGGCACCCATGTATGCGTCCACCGCTGCAACACCTGTGTATGCCTCAACATCATTCATCCAGACCTTCTGCATCTTGATAGGAGGTTCAGAGTGGCCGAAGTTGAACCAGACACCCGAGGAGCACATTGCGCCGAAGGTGCCTGTAGTGACAACATCGACCTCCCGGGAAGCGCCTTCGGGGCCGAGTTCACCTACAATGTTCACCATCTCCTCGGCAGTGACAACGTTCACACTTCCGTCCCTGATCCTAGCGTTGATTTCATGAATTGTTTTTTTGACCATGCGTTATACCCTCGGGATTATGAAAAATTAATAATTTAGCCTAGTATAAATTACTTGTGGTAATTCCTGTTGGAGATTTTTTCCTTGACACTCCACGACTACACTCCGTGACAGAACACTAAAGAACACGTCAATGCCCATGGTTCCAACAAAAATGAACAGAATGTGCTTAAAGAAGAGGCACCTTATAAAAGAGAAATAAAAGGTGTCTGCTGCATCAGTCTATGCGGACCGGCCTTTGCCTGCCGAAATCTTTCTTCTCCAGGATCACTTCAAGAACGCCGTTCCTGTAAGTGGCTTTTCCGCTGTCCGGGTCCACAGTGGCCGGAAGCTTGATGCTCTCATCATATTTCTGCTCCTCACAGACCGCCACAAGGTTCAGGGAATCCTCTGTTGCGCGCAGCTCAATTTCCTCCTTCTCTATACCGGGCAGTTCTGCAGTGACATGGACGCTGCCATCGATCTCGCAGACGTCTATGAACGGCTTTCTTTCATCCACACGCATTTGCGGTCTTGTGAAACGGTCTTCATCTGGCGAGAGCATACTGCCGAACTCGTTGATCTCCGGTTCCTCACCCGGGCGCTGCGATATGGAGAAACCATAGACAAAGGGCTGTCTTGAAAGGTCGTCCAGGTCAACACCGAACCTTTCCATCATGTGCTCGATGATATCTTCAATATCCCTGAAGTCATCATCATCCAGGACATCTTCAAAAAAACTTCGCCTTCTTCTTTTATCTGACATTGATGAACACCACTTTGATAAACGGAATGGTCTACAATGGACTATGCACCCTAAATAGGTATGCATTCTTAACTATTTTGCTTTTCCATGCAGAAATCAGATCAATGAAGCACATGGTAACAAAAGCCAATTATATATCCTTACAGGGCAGTGCTATATTATAGTGACATCTGATCTCAGGAACGATCCGAGAGGCCCCGCAGATCAAAAAGCACTCTTCCCCCTGTACACCATTACGTTCATCGGGACCTTGGGATTTGGCATCATACTAACTTTTCTGGTATTCCTCGTCACGGACTACGGAGGCAACGCACTTGTGTATGGCCTGCTTGCCTCCACATATCCGGCCTTCCAGCTGCTGGGAGCTCCGCTGCTTGGACGCTGGTCGGATATCTACGGAAGAAAGAAGATCCTGCTTCTCAGCCAGCTGGGAACCCTTGCCGCATGGGTCATCTTCCTTGCGGCGTTGTTCATCCCAGCCACCAGTTTACTTGATGTCGAGTCCAGGCTGCTCGGATCATTTGTGGTAACCCTTCCTTTGATAGTCATCTTCTTTGCAAGGGCGCTTGACGGCCTTACAGGAGGGAATGTTTCCGTAGCCAACGCATACCTGGCAGACGTCACATCCGAAGAAGAAAGAAATAAGAATTACGGAAGAATGTCCGTGGCTTCGAACCTTGGATATGTCTTTGGTCCCGCGCTTGCAGGCGCCCTGGGTGCCACCGTTTACGGAGAGGTACTGCCCGTTTCAGCGGCCCTGTTCATTTCAGTCCTTGGTGTACTGATCATAATATTCCTCCTCCCCGAACCCGGAGCTTGCATGCTGCAAGATCACCCTGTCCGGAAAGATATCACGAAAGTAATTGGCCAGGAGCACAAAGAGTGTAATGCACCACGACAGGGAAAAAAGCTGGCCCTGCGGGACGTGTTCAGGATCGAGAACGTACCCTTCATGCTGGTGCTGTACTTTTTGATATTCCTGGGGTTCAATATATACTATACGGCATTTCCGATCTTCGCTGCCGTGGATCTGGAATGGAGCCCTGCCGAGCTGGGAATATACTTCTCTGTCATCAGCGCCATGATGGCCTTTGTCCAGGGACCTGTGCTTGCCAGGCTCTCTGCCAGATACACAGAATCAGTGCTTATAATCGCGGGAGGGTTCATCCTCGGATTGCAGTTTCTCCTGATAATGCCAGGGGACACATACCTGCTATATCTTGCGGCTGTTTTCTTTGCATTTGGCAACGGGGTGATGTGGCCATGCATCCTGTCGGTGCTCTCCAAATTCGCCGGCAGCATCTACCAGGGATCCGTACAGGGCTTTGCCATGAGCGCAGGCAGCCTTGCGAGCATACTGGGACTTCTTGCAGGCGGCTTGCTATATACGCAACTGGGGACCACCGCTTTCCTTATAGCTGCGCTTATCATCTTTTTTGTGGTTGCCCTGTCTTTCAGGCTCAGATGGATAGAAAGGGGAAATTAACGGAGTCAGGAAAGTAAACAGAGGACAGAAGAGAAGCACGGTCCTGAAAGCAGGTCTGAAAGCAATGATTTCGGCCGACAGAGCTTTTTATAAAGAAAGAGAACATTTAGAACCTGGGGAAATTGAAGGAGGTTGTCTTATGGTAAGCCTGAAGCAAATTCTGCTTAAAGAGAACGTTGGGGGACTTGACCTGGTCCTGAGGGCATTCTTCGGGTCACTTGCGCTGTCTGCGCTTGCACTTGGAGTTGCAAGGAACAGCAAATGGAAATGGGTGCTGGCACTTATAGGCCTCACCGGCCTTGTCTCATCCATCACGCGCCACTGCACGCCCTACGTACTACTTGGGATAAACACAGCGACCCCAAAAGAGAGCAAAGGAAAGGATTATATTCAAGGGCATGAGACCACCCGGAAAGATGAGATGTTCCAGGAGACCATGTTCTGAGAACTTACGTTTCCGGGAATGAACACGTTACTGACACCCGGCTCTAAGCTATTCATTCTCATCGTACAGTGGAAGTAGCACGTGAACCTTAGTACCGACACCTTCAGTGCTCTCTATCCAGATACTCCCCTTGTGGACCTCAACTATGTTCTTGGCAAGATACAGACCCAGGCCGTTGCCTCCGTAGTTACGGGTCATCGAGCCATCCACCTGATAGAATCTCTCAAAGACTTTGGAAAGATGGTTCTCAGGTATCCCTATACCGTTATCCGATACCTCTATATGCATGTTTCCGTTTTCCTCACAGGCGGATACACTGATCCTGCCACCATACGGCGAGAACTTTACAGCGTTGTCTATAAGATAAACGAAGAGCTGTTTTAACAGCTCGCCATTACCGTAGACGAAGTGTATCCTCTTTTCGTAGGCGGTACCGAGCAACATCCCTTTTTCCTCGATCCTGGAGGACAGGCTCTTCAGAGCATTATCCAATACATCGGCCAGGCTGAGAGGAGCGAACACATGCTGCTTTTTGAACTGGAAGGCATTCATGTGAAGGAGCGATTCGATCAGCCGGTTCAGGCGCTCGGAGTTTGAGACTATCACCTTCAGGCCATGTTTCTGCTTTTCGTTCAGATCGCCCAGCATGCCTTCGTACATTATCTCACTATACCCCTTTATAGAGATAAGAGGAGTCTTCAGTTCATGAGTAACATTGGATATGAACTCATCTTTCATTCTTTCAAGTGATTTGAGTTCTTCGTAGGCCTTGGTAGTCTTCTCCAGAAGCTGTATATTCTCTACGGTAATCCCGGCAAGCTTTCCAAGACTCTCAAGCACATACGAGTCATCCTCACTGAGCTTTAGCCGCTGCTTCAGAGAGAATGTGAAAAAGCCTGTCACCACATTCCTTGCAATCATGGGGATCACAATGAAGTTATCCATATTCTGCTCAGGGAAAAGCTCAGGAAGCTCTGTAAATACGTGTGGTGTCTCCCGGGTACGTGAAAGTTTATTCACTTCCAGTAACTTTATCAGGAAAGGATGATCAAGCGGGATACTTGCAAGACCCTTTTTAAGGTGGACAGGCATTTGAAGGTCCTTGAACAATACAGCCTTATCGGCATCCGATCTTATGAGATGGACAAAGCCGTACTTTGCATCAAGATAAAAGAAAAGCTCATCAAGGATATTCTCCAGAAATTCATCAACATCATGGGAGCTGGCCGATATAGAGGATGCAGAGTGAAGTATCAATAGTTCCCGGTCTTTTTTGCTCACTTTTTTTTCAGCTTTCTGGTACTGGACCGTGAGCTGGGAAAGAGTGACACCCGATAAAAGGAATATGATGAGGATCAAAGAGTGAAGGTACAGTCTTCCTCCTGGAAAATATGCAAGCAGAGCGGGAGGGAGAGCACTATCGGACAAGAAGGAAAATTCTGTGAAAGGAGCCTGCAGCAGGGATGAGAGACAGATGAACAGAAGTATGCACATTGTAATACTTGCAATGAACAGATTATTTCTCATAGGCCACCAATCAAATACCTTCAACCAGGCTTTCTGCCAATAGTATATAGGCAGGAAGCACACATATATAAAACTTCACATATACAAAGAGCCTGACCGGAAATAAATGCATACCATTACACAAATATTATATGCATCAAATAAAAGCCAGCATAAATAAATGAATAGCAAAGAGAAAAAAGAAGGGAAACATCCCTTAATGCTTAAGTTTTTAAGCAGTTATACACATGTAAGGTTGCGCGTCTGGAAGGTCATACTATATGAACCGTAAGTTTATGTCGTAGGTTTATACTTATCTTGCAGACAATTATAAAATGTATGGTTGCAATTCTATACTTAAAACTGTACATACATATCAAGTAAGAATCCACATTCATCCATGGAGTAAATAGAATGAGAATATTAGTCAGCGATCCGTTATCAGAACAGGGATTAGCAATACTTGGCGAGCATTTTACAGTAGATGTTTTAACCAAGCTCTCAGAAGAAGAGCTTATAAAAAAGATAGCTGATTACGATGCTCTCGTAATCCGCAGCGGTACACAGGTCACAAGAAAGGTCATAGAAGCTGCCAATAAAATGAAGATAATAGGCAGGGCAGGAGTAGGCGTTGACAATGTGGATGTAGAGGCTGCAACTGAGAAGGGCATCATTGTTACCAATGCACCTGAGGGCAACATGCTCTCAGCCGCAGAACATACCATTGCTATGATGATGGGGCTTGCAAGGAACATACCTCAGGCAAATGCTTCCCTGAAATCCAAAAAATGGGAGCGCAACAAGTTCATGGGTGTTGAGGTCAACGGCAAGATCCTAGGTGTCATCGGCCTGGGGCGCATCGGGGCTGAAGTTGCAAAAAGGGCGCAGGGACTAAACATGAATATCCTTGCATATGACCCCTTCATCTCGGAGGAGAAGGCAAAAGAGCTTGGGGTAAAGCTTACAACAGTCCATGAGATCGTAAAGGCGGCTGACTTCATTACCGTTCACACGCCACTCACAAAGGAGACCAGGAACATCATCGATAAAAGAGAGTTCGGGATGATGAAGAGCAATGCACGGATAATCAACTGTGCACGCGGTGGGATCATTAATGAGGAGGCTCTGGCTGAAGCACTCCAGTCCGGAAGGATAGCCGGTGCTGCAGTGGATGTGTTTGTCAACGAACCGCCCTTTGACAGCCCCCTGCTGGGATGTGATAACCTTATAGCTACTCCCCACCTCGGCGCATCCACAGAGGAAGCTCAGATCAATGTGGCAGTATCTGTTGCCGAGGAGATAGTATCCGTCCTTAATGGCGGCGTCGCCAAGAATGCCATCAATATACCCTCGGTCAAACCAGATGTCATGGCAGTGCTCGCACCTTATATCCAGCTTGCTGAGACCATGAGCAAGGCCTGTGCACAACTGCTCGGGAAGAACTATGAGAGGATAGAGATCTTCTACCAGGGGGAGATCGCAGGCAAGGATACGAGGCCGGTTACTGTGGCAGCTGTCAAGGGCATGCTTCAGGTAGCGCTCGGCTCCGCGGTAAACTATGTGAACGCGAACAGCCTCGCAAAGTCCAGGAAAGTGGAGGTCATTGAGAGCAAGTCACAGACTTCAGATGAGTTTGCCTCTTCTATCAAGGTCAGGATAACAAAGGGCAGTGAAAGCCAGTCCATCACCGGTACTGTTGTCGGAAACGCTGCCAAGATAATCGGCATCAATGAGGAGCGCGTCGACCTGGCACCATCCGGCTACATCATAGTTGTCAAGCATGTCAACAAGCCCAATGTGATAGGGCCCTGCTGCATAGTTCTGGGAAAGAACAATATCAACATATCAGGAATGCAGGTAGGAAGAGTACCCATCGGACAGGTCACTATTATGGCCCTGAATGTGGATTCCGAGGTTTCGGATGCCATTCTTAAGGAAATGCAGTCCGTTGAAGGTATCATTGATGCCAAGCTTATAAAGCTCTGAGTTACATAATACAAGTGGGCGGAAGACGATCAGCCAATGATGAGAAAGCGAATCTATCACCGGTTCCCTCACAGGGAAGTGGAGTTCGAACAAAAGTACCGTTACCATTCCGACCTGCCCTTTTTTACGAGGGTCATGGCGAACATGGACGGGAAGTTCGGTATGTTCGTGACCGAATCTGTGACCCAGAGAGGGCACAGGATACAGGCCAAACGAGAGATACGTGTGGACATTGTCACAAATGGCGTCGATTTCGGGCCACTTAACTATGAGAACGTTGATGAGATAGTTGAGACCATCGAAAGAGAAGGGATCATTGACTTCAGGGTCCAGCTACACTACAGTTACCTTGATGGCAAGTACAACAGGGTGGCTTTCAGGGGGGACGTTTACCTCGTGCGCGCCATCCTAGAGAATGAGCTGCTGGTGCTCCAGATACACCATATAGACGGCCAGAAGAGAACTGAGTGTGGCAGGGTTGCCGACACCATTATTGACGAGCTGAGACGTGGGTCATAAATGGATGAAGAACTTAAAATGGTTGTTGCAACCCCTTTTAAGAAAAAGGCAGCAACATCCCTTTCCATAAAGGATTTCGAATTCACACTTTCCTTTGACCTGAAATGGATGGCACCGCCCCTTGCTTCTAAAGTAAGGGACAAGGCCATAGCTTCCGGCCTTCTAAGGTTTGAAGGGAACAAACTGGTACCTTCTTTTGAGACCGCACAGGTGGAGATACCTACCGGGTTCAAACCTTCACCGGGGCTCCTTGCGGAAAGGACAGTCCTGGAAGAGCTCATATCAATGATCAGCATCATGAGCGGCAAAAATGAAAAGGAAGCAATAGCCATAATCAATAACAGGCAGGAGCAACTGGGCGACCTTATCGATATAGAGATCGCGGGCCTCATCGCCGCAAAGGATGCAGGATGCGACACTGCAGCTGTCTATGAGAAGATACATGCGAAATTCTTCCATGCACAGAGCACATAAGATTTATGTACTAGTAATGTTATTGAAAGGACGAATTTATGTAATGTAGATTCACCATGTTCTTACTTTATTGGCACCTTACGGATGTTCGAACGCATTTCATGCGTGAGTGAGACATAATCTTGCGGAGGAACATTATGAGCAAGAGTACACGAGCTAAGATCACAAGAAAAACAAACCCAAGGATCCCGCAGCTGATCTCCGATCTGAAGCAGGGCTCCCGTGATAACGAGGTCATGGTCTGGAGAGACATCGCCAAAAGGCTTGAAGCCCCCAGGCAGAACTACGCCGAGGTCAACCTCAGTAAGATCAGCAGGTACGCACAGGAAAATGAGACTATCCTCATACCAGGCAAGGTACTTGGCTCCGGCCTTATTGGTAAAGCGGTCAACGTGGCAGCATTAAGCTTCAGCACCACCGCAAAGGACAAGATCACCGGCCTTGGTGGAAAGTGCATGACAATAGAACAGCTCCTTGCAGAGAACCCCAAGGGCTCCGGAGTAAGGATCGTACAGTAGGTGACCAGGATGACAGTTATAGATGCAGAAGGTCTCATTATGGGAAGGCTTGCCAGCGTTGTTGCAAAGAAACTGCTTGATGGCGAGAAGATCGACATAGTGAATGCTGACAAGGCAATCATATCCGGTTCCAGGGCAAGCACCTTGCAGGAATACAAGGAGACGATCACCAGGGGCACAAGAGAGTTCGGACCTTACTTCCCCAAGAGGCCTGAAAGGATACTTAAGAGGACCATCAGGGGAATGATCCCGTACAAGCGCGTCAGAGGAAGGGACGCAATGGGACGCCTTAAGGTGTATGTTGGCATTCCTGTAGAGTTCAGGAATGCAGAGATCGTAAGGGTTGCTGAGGCAGATATGAACCGCCTGAGCTCTAACAAATACCTGACCCTTGGAGAAGTCAGCACCAAACTGGGTTCAAAGTTCTGAGGAGATCAAAATGACTACCAATAATAAAGTTGTAACCTCATCAGGTAAGAAGAAGACAGCAATCGCCCGCGCGACTGTTAAGAAGGGAACTGGAAGAGTGCGCATCAACAAGAAGCCACTTGAGATCTATGACCCTGCATTCATAAGGATGAAGATCGATGAGGCAGTGCTTCTTGCAGGAGAGGCGGCATCCGGCATTGATATAGATATCACTGTCAGTGGAGGCGGAATCATGGGCCAGGCAAGCGCTGTCAGAACAGCTATCGCAAGAGGCATCGTGGACTGGACCAACGACACCGAGCTCCGTGACATGTACATGGCATACGACCGCAACCTCCTGGTCAACGACTCAAGGCAGAAGGAGACCAAGAAGTTCGGCGGACCTGGTGCACGTTCCAGATATCAGAAATCATACAGGTAAGCGCAATGATTCCAGTAAGGTGTTTCACCTGTGGAAAAGTCATCTCAAGCAGCTGGGAAGAATTCAAGAGACGTGTTAACGAGGGCGAAGAGCCTGCCAAGGTGTTAGACCACCTTGGCATTTCACGTTACTGCTGCCGCAGAATGATACTTTCCCACGTGGAACTTGTAGACGTATTGGCTCCATACCAGTAAAGGGACCGTAGGGTAGCCTGGTCCATCCTTCGGCGTTCGGGACATGGCCAGTCCATGCGAATTACGCCGGAACCTGAGTTCAAATCTCAGCGGTCCCATACCCTTTCCGGTAAAATGCTGGGAGGAATGCTGGCATAGGCAGACGACCACTTTCGGAGGGATTCCGGATAAACTTAATTCAAGGTAATAAGGGAACCATAGTACGGGCGATCAGCCAACCAATGCTGCTCATATACAGATAGAAGTAACTATGGCCACACTATTTTATCATTATCATCAATATTAGGTAATTTTACGTTAGGTGATCTATTGAACACACAACATTATACTAGATATGAAAAAGCAAGGATCATTGGAGCAAGGTCACTGCAGATATCAATGGGAGCGCCAGTGCTCATAGATGACCCAAGTACAAACTCATTACATCTTGCCAAAGTAGAATTCGAGCAGGATGTTATTCCTATCACTGTAAAGCGAAAGATATGAATTTACAATAATCAAGGTGATTGAATGGATACAACTGAAGATATTAAGTTCACTGAAGCAAAAAATATAGAAACGACCGATGCAAGCGAAGAACAGAAATCAACATCATTAGTCCCCATAGATGAGTACCTTGCAGCCGGAGTACACATCGGTACCCAGCAGAAGACCGAGAACATGATGAAATTCGTGTACCGTGTAAGGACCGACGGGCTGTATGTGCTGGATATCCAGGCAACCGATGAAAGGATCAAGATGGCTGCAAACTTCCTGTCCAAGTATGACCCCTCAAGGATACTCGTAGTGTCTGCAAGGCAGTACGGCCAGTTCCCTGCAAAGATGTTCGCAAAGGCCATAGGCGCAAGATCAATGGTCGGAAGGTTCATTCCCGGAACGCTTACAAACCCTACTGTGGAACACTTCTTCGAGCCTGACGTGATCATCGTCACAGACCCCACCGGAGATGCACAGGTCATCAAGGAAGCAGTAGACATCAGCATACCGGTAGTTGCACTTTGCGACACCAACAACATGACATCAGATGTCGATCTTGTCATCCCGACAAACAACAAGGGAAGAAAGGCACTCTCACTTGTCTACTGGCTGCTGGCAAGGGAAATCGCAAAAGCCAACGGATCTGTCTTTAACTACGAGCTTGAGAGCTTCGAGGCAGGCGTCTGAGGATTCCCACCTGTACGTGCATACTACAAATAGAACAAAACCCGTATTAATTATTGGGTGATCAGTAGTATGAGACAGACAGCTGTTGCGGGTCAGTTCTATCCGAAGAACCAGAAGGACCTTAAGAAAGAACTTAGCAGATGCTTCAGGAACACAGAAGTTCAGCCCAGGGAGATAAAAGGCGCAGTTGCACCTCACGCAGGGTACATATACTCGGGAGAGGTTGCAGCGCATGCCTATGCCTTGCTTCCCGAAGCTGATACCTATGTGCTCTTTGGCCCGAACCATACAGGATACGGGTCTGCCGTAGCCCTTTCACAGGATACGTGGACCACACCTCTTGGGAATGTAGAGACCGACAGGGAGCTGGGAAAACTCCTTGCGGGAAGTATAGTGGACTATGACGAAATAGCCCATCGCTTCGAACACTCTATTGAAGTTCAGATACCTTTTCTTCAGTACAGGTTTGGGGAAGGCTTCAGGATACTTCCTATCTGCATGGGACTCCAGGACGAGGAAACTGCTATCGAGGTAGGAAGGGAGGTTGCGCGGGCAGCCAGAGAATCCGGTAAGAGGGTAGTCTTCATAGCATCCAGCGATTTTACGCACTACCAGTCTGCAGAAAGGGCATCCGATAACGACCACTACCTCATTGAGCCGGTCATTAGGATGGACATCCCCGAGTTCTACAGGAGAAGAGAAGAGCGCAATATCACTGCCTGTGGTTTTGGACCGATAGCAGCCACCATGGCAGCATCCCGGGAATCCGGAGCCGTCAAGGCAAGCTTGCTGAGGTATGCAACCAGCGGTGATGTCACCGGTGACAGGTCACAGGTTGTGGGATACGCTGCGATAGTCTTTGAATGAACACTAAGGAATAATAACGGTTATTACAGGAGTTACGATGATAACATGTTCTGCACCCGGGAAAATATACCTTTTCGGGGAGCATGCGGTTGTTTATGGACATAGCGCCATATGCTGTGCGATAGATATCCGCACACGGGTGCAGGTTGAAAAATGTGACTCCATTGTCATCGAGTCGGTGCTTGGCAGGACCGGCATCGACCATGACATCCACCCGTATGTCTCAAGGGTTATAGAGAAGATGCAGGAACATGCAGAGTTCAAAGGCTTGAGGGTCAGGGTAGACTCAAAACTGCCTGTAGGCTCCGGTCTCGGGTCATCTGCGGCCGTTACGGTTGCAGGCATACAGGCGCTGAACCATCTGTTCGGGTGCGGCCTGCAGCTTGAGGATATAGCGCGCATAGGGCACAGTATAGAGAAAGAGGTTCAGGGCAATGCCAGTCCCACTGATACATATGTCAGTACGATGGGAGGAGTTGTCATGATCCCGCAGCGCAGGAAACTGCAGGCCCTGGACTGTCCTATTGTGATCGGCAATACCGGCAGGTTCTCATCGACCAGGGAACTTGTGGCCAATGTCGCAAAGCTCAAAGGAGAGTTCCCGGAGATCATCGACCCGATACTCGAGGATATCGGGTCCATGTCAGCTATTGCTGAAGAATACGTCAACCGGAAGGACTACCTGACCATCGGCAGACTCATGAACGTAAACCACGGGCTCCTGGATGCCATCGGGGTCGGAGGGCCTGAACTCTCGGCGCTGGTATATGCAGCACGCAATTCCGGAGCCACCGCAGCCAAGATCACAGGCGCCGGTGGCGGAGGATGCATGGTCGCACTTGCTGATGAGAACAGTGCACAGAGGATTGCAAAGGCCATCAGGGATACGGGAGCTGAAGCGCTTATTACAAGGAATACAGGTGAAGGGGTCCGGCTGGAGTCATAGCATGAATAACAAGAGCATTACGATACTGAAAATAGGCGGAAGTGTGATTACTGACAAGAGCACAGATGAAGGTAGCGCCAGAATGGAGGATATCATGCGTATCTCAGGAGAGATCGCAGGAGCAGACTCCAGGCTTGTGATAGTGCATGGTGCCGGCTCTTTCGGACACCCTCAGGCAAAGCGCTATGGCCTGACAGCTAAGTTCGATCCGCTTGGCTCTATTGTAACCCACGTGTCGGTCAAAGAGCTTAACAGGATGGTTACGGATGCTCTCAACAGTGCAGGTGTCAAAGCAGTGGGAGTCCATCCCATGAACTGCATCGTCTGTGATAACGGCAGGATAAAGGAAATGTTCCTGGACCATATTCGTATTATGCTGGACAATGGTTTTGTACCGGTGCTGCATGGGGATGTGGTAATGGATGCATCACTTGGCACATGCGTGCTTTCAGGCGACAGGATAGTTCCATATCTCGCAGCGGCACTGGGTGCGGAACGCATAGGGATAGGAAGCGCCGAGAATGGAGTACTTGATGACAGCGGCAACACCATTAAGAGTATCAACCCATCCAATTTCAAGGAGGTCCGGCATTTTATTGGCGGCTCCGCCAAAACCGATGTCACCGGAGGGATGCTGGGAAAGGTACTTGAACTGCTGGAACTTAGTGAAACATCAGGTATAACTTCATATATATTCAACGCAGGCAATGAAGGGAATATTGCCGGCTTCCTCAAAGGAAAGAACATAGGCACTGCTATCTCAAAAGCAGAGGATAAAGGTTAAGGACCATGAGCACTTCCCAGAGAAAGATCGAACATCTCCAGCTATGTGCCACAAGCCCTGTTGAATCAAGGAAGGCGAGGGCCGGATTTGAAGACATCATGCTTGTGCACAGAGCACTTCCTGAAATGGGCATGGATGATATTGACATTTCTGCAGAGTTCCTTGGAAGGAAGATGGTTGCACCTTTCATGATAGCTTCAATTACAGGAGGCCACCCTGATACCACGCCGATCAATGCCGCACTGGCAGGGGCTGCCGGGGAACTGGGCATCGGCATAGGAGTAGGCAGCCAGAGAGCTGCCATTGAAGACCCTGCCCTGGAAGATTCCTTCAGGGTTGTCAGGGACGAAGCACCGGATGCATTTGTATATGGGAACGTAGGTGCTGCCCAGATCAGGCAGTATGGTGTGGAAGGTGTGGAGAAACTTATAGATATGATAGATGCCGATGCGATGGCAATACACCTGAATTTCCTGCAGGAGGCCATACAGCCTGAAGGTGACAAGAACGCATCCGATGCACTTGAAAGTATCCGGGAGATATGCTCCCTCAGCACACCCATTATAGTCAAAGAGACCGGCGCCGGCATATCGCACGAGGATGCGCTGCTCCTTAAGAAGGCAGGGGTCTCGGCCATAGATGTGGGAGGTGTCGGCGGTACCACCTGGTCAGGCGTGGAAGTGTACCGTGCCAGAGCAAGGGAAGACACCCGGTCCGAAATGCTCGGCGAGCTGTTCTGGGATTTCGGGATACCCACCGTACCAAGCATAGTCGAATGCAGCGATTCCCTGCCGGTCATTGCCACCGGCGGTGTGAGGACAGGGCTCGATATAGCCAAATCCATTGCCATGGGGGCGTCACTTGCCAGCGCAGCGTTGCCTTTCGTGGCACCTGCGATGAAAGGGAAAGAAGAGGTCGCAGAGAGTATTTCGCTTATGCTTGATGAACTCAAAGTGGCGATGTTCCTGTGCGGATGCAGGAATATCAAAAAGATGCATTCTGCCCCGGCAATAGTAACCGGCTGGACCAGAGAGTACATGGAGCTACGGGGCTTTAAGGTAAAAGAATTTGCAATGAGATCTGAAAGCAGTGATTTTCAGGTCGTTTAACTGTCATTCAGTATAGCTGGTATAGCTTTAGTATAGTCGATACATAATCGGATTTATAGATCAACAGAGGATAATACATGACTGAAATAGGTATAATAGCAGTTGGCGGATATAACGAAATGGGCCGCAATATGACTGCGATCAGAGTGAACGAAGATATAATAATCATCGATATGGGCATTCGCCTGGACAGGGTCCAGATCCACGAGGATGTGGACATCGACAGGATGCACTCCCTGGAACTGATACAGATGGGAGCAATTCCTGATGACACGATAATGAATGAGGTTAACGGGAACGTGCGTGCAATTGTATGTACACACGGCCACCTGGACCATATCGGCGCAATATCCAAACTCGCACATCGCTACACAGCACCGATAATAGCTACCCCGTACACTACCGCCCTGATAAAGCACCAGATCGAGTCCGAGAGGAAATTCGGGGTCAAGAACAACATTGTTGCCCTGAAGGCAGGCGAAACCCTGGAAATTACAAAGGATATCACTCTCGAGTTCATCAATACCCAGCACAGCATAATAGATACTGTGTTCGCGGCCATCCACACACCCAGCGGCGCCGTTGTATACGCATGTGACTTCAAGCTGGACAGGACGCCAACAGTTGGAGAGGCACCTGACTTCGAAAGGCTTAAAGAGCTTGGAAGGGAAGGTGTTATTGCACTCATTACCGAGAGTACCAATGCAGGCAGGAACGGGAAGACTCCTTCTGAGCTAATAGCACATATGATGCTCAAGGACGTCCTGCTGGGCACCGAGGAGGCAGATGTAGGCATGATCGTCACGACGTTTGCGTCCCACATCGCACGCATGAACTCCATTGTCCAGTTCGCGGAAGAGATGGGAAGGATACCGGTGCTGCTGGGAAGGTCCATGGAGAGGTACGTAGGCACCGCCTACCAGCTGGGATATATAGACCTCCCGGAAAGCGTGGAGATATATGGCTCACGCCGCGACATCGACAACGCACTGAAGAAGATAATGGAAGAGGGTAAGGACAAGTACCTGCCTGTCATGACCGGACACCAGGGCGAGCCCGGAGCTGTCCTTGGCCGGATAGCGAACGGAGAGACTCCCTTTAAGATAGAGACCGGGGACAGGGTCATATTCTCGGCAAATGTGATACCGAACCCTATGACACAGGCAAACCGTTATTCCCTTGAGACAAAGCTCAAGATGAAGGGTGCAAGGATATATGATAACGTGCACGTTTCCGGACACGCATACAGGGAAGACCACTGGGAGCTGCTCAGGATGCTCAAGCCGGAACATGTCATTCCCGCTCACGGCACCATACAAATGCACAGCGAGTATATCCAGATGGCTGAGGATGCAGGCTATTCGCTTGGAGACACGCTGCACCTGCTGAGGAACGGCGAGGAACTCTATATCGAAGAAGAGTAGAGCTAACTATAAGGAAAAACAGTGGGATCAACTATGGATTTGATAGGAGAGATCAAGAAAAGGTCGGTTCGTGTCGATAAGGGCATTGAGGATTACCTCCCGGTGTCCAGACCGGTGGAATTGTATAAGGCAGCCCGCTACCTGCCGGATGCCGGCGGGAAAAGGCTACGCCCTGCGATCGTGATACTGACAGCCGAAGCAGTAGGTTCGGAACCTGAAAAGGTCCTTCCGGCCGCTGTTGCAGTGGAGCTGGTCCATAACTTCACACTCGTGCATGACGACATCATGGACAGGGACGATATACGCAGGGGAATGCCTGCAGTCCATGTAAAATGGGGAGAGGCCGGCGCCATCCTTGCCGGAGATACCTTATACGCAAAAGCCTTTGAGATAATGACACGTGCAGAGAGCGATCCTGCGAATCTGCTTAAGTGTGTGGATATACTGTCCAAGACCTGCAGGGACATCTGTGAAGGCCAGTGGATGGATGTGGAGTTCGAGGACCGCGCGGATGTGACCGAGGAAGAGTATCTCGATATGATCGAGAAGAAGACCGGTGTCCTCTATGCTGCGGCATGCAAGATCGGCGCCATCCTGGGAGGCGCATCCGACGAAACAGCAGAGACCCTGTATGAGTTCGGCAGGCTCATAGGTATTGCCTTCCAGATCTATGATGACGTCATAGACATGATAACCCCTGAAGAGATACTCGGCAAGGTAAGGGGAAGCGACCTTATGGAAGGTAAGAAAACCCTTATCGCCATCCATGCGCTGAGTAATGGTTTGAAACTGGATATATTCGGCAGGGGAGAAGCCAGCACCGAAGAGATCAACGAGGCGGTCCGTCTGCTGGAAGAGTCCGGCTCCATCAATTACGCCAGGGACCTTGCGATATCATATGTAACAAAAGGCAAGAGTCTCCTTGATGTACTTGAGGATAGCGGGTCAAAGGACATACTTCTCGCAATCGCAGACTACATGATCCAGAGATCCCACTGAACCTTTTTTCAGAAGAGCAGAGTGCTCTTCTTCATTTATATTAGCGGATTTTACATTCATTGATCTTCCCGGTTCCGCTCATTAACAGCCATTTTCGATCAGCGCTGCTAGTGACAAGAGATAACTGCAAAGCTCAGTATAAGCACATATAAAAAAAAGAAATCAAAAAAGAAGTGATACGGGACAGATGCCCGTATGTTATTGCAGGGTCCTGCCTTCGTCTTCAAGGACTGCCTGTGCTGCAGCAAGTCTGGCAATTGGTACACGGAATGGCGAGCAGCTCACATAATTAAGCCCTATCCTGTAGCCGAACTTTACGGAACTGGGCTCTCCGCCATGTTCGCCGCATATTCCGATCTTCAGGTCCGGCCTTGTTGAGCGGCCTTTTTCAATACCGATCTTCACAAGCTGACCCACGCCTTCCTGGTCAAGGACTGCAAAAGGATCATTCCCCAGAATGCTATCCTCAAGATAACACGGGAGGAACTTGCCTGCGTCATCCCTGCTGAAACCGAAGGTTGTCTGGGTCAGGTCGTTCGTTCCGAATGAGAAGAACTCAGCTTCCTGCGCGATCTGGTCTGCTGTGAGGGCAGCCCTGGGGAGCTCTATCATCGTGCCCACCATGTAGTCCATTTTCACATTCTTCTCGGCCAGCACGGATTCGATTACATTGACAACATGTTTCTTCACTGTCCTGAGCTCGTTCACATGGCATATGAGAGGAATCATGATCTCAGGTACGATGTCCATGCCCTCGGCCTTGAGCTCGCATGCAGCCTCGACAATTGCCTGCACCTGCATATCGTATATCTCAGGATAGGTTATGCCAAGGCGGCATCCCCTGTGTCCCAGCATGGGGTTGATTTCTGTGAGCGACTCAACGCGCTCCATCAGTTCCTTAAGGCTCAGGAGTTCAGCTGCAGCTGCCTGGCTTGCTGTGCCGCCTGCCTCGAGCAGACGGAACTTCTCTGCCAGTTCATCGTGCTTTGGAAGGAACTCGTGTAGAGGAGGGTCAAGCAGGCGTATGGTTACAGGATAACCCTGCATGGCACGGAATATGCCGATAAAGTCCTCCCTCTGCATGGGTAAAAGCTTACTGAGGGCTTCCTTTCTTGCATACTCATCCTCTGCCAGGATCATCTCCCTTACAACAGGTATCCGGTCGTCACCAAAGAACATGTGTTCAGTCCTGCACAGGCCGATACCCTCTGCACCGAAATCCCTTGCCACGGCTGCGTCATGAGGGGTATCGGCGTTGGTCCTTACACCCATTTTCCGTATCTCATCGGCCCATGAGAGCAGGGTCTTAAGCTCCTCGCTCACACCTGGCGTAACAAGAGCGACCTTCCCAAGGATAACGCTCCCTGTGGCACCGTCAATGGAAATATAGTCGCCCTCCTTTATACGGAGGTCGTTCACAGTAAAGACCTTCTCGTGAATATCAATGCTCAGAGCACCGCAGCCTGCAACACAGGGCTTGCCCATTCCCCTGGCAACCACAGCAGCATGGGAAGTCATTCCTCCGCGGACTGTCAATATGCCCTGGGCCGCGTCCATACCGCCTATGTCCTCAGGAGAGGTTTCTGCCCTGACAAGGATCACCTTCTTGTTAAGCGCTGCCATCTCCTCAGCGTGTTCTGCCGTGAAGACAACCTTACCAACTGCTGCACCCGGTGACGCAGGCAGACCTGTTGCAATGACCTCATACTTTGCACTCGGATCTATCATGGGGTGCAGTAACTGGTCTATCTGCTCAGGCCTGACCCTCATAAGGGCGGTCTTCTTGTCTATCAGGCCCTCGTTGACCATATCAACTGCAATATTAAGGGCTGCAGCAGCAGTACGTTTACCATTCCTGGTCTGGAGCATGTAGAGCTTGCCTTCCTGAATGGTGAACTCGATATCCTGCATGTCCTTGAAGTGTTTTTCAAGCTTCTGGCAGATGTCCACAAGCTGTGTGTAAGCTCCCGGCATCTTCTGCGCAAGAGTTGCGATTGTAAGCGGGGTCCTGATACCTGCCACGACATCCTCGCCCTGGGCATTCATAAGGTACTCACCAAAGAACTCTTTCTTTCCTGTTGCAGGATCCCTTGTGAAAGCAACACCTGTACCTGAGGTCTCGCCCATGTTACCGTAGACCATTGTCTGCACATTGACGGCAGTACCCCAGTCCATCGGAATATTATTGAGCTTTCTGTATCTGATGGCACGCTGGTTGTTCCATGAGTTGAAGACTGCCTCGATAGCCATCTGGAGCTGCCTGCGTGGGTCCTGGGGGAATTCAGAGCCGGTCTTCTTCTTTATGATATCCTTGAATTTATCAGCCAGCTGCTTGAGGGCGCTGGCGGTAAGCTGCGTGTCCTGCTTTACTCCAAGCTCGTTCTTCTTGGCATCTATAGCCGATTCGAAGTACTCATGCTTGATGTCCAGCACAACGTCCCCGAACATCATCAGGAAGCGGCGGTAACTGTCATAGGCGAATCTCTCATTACCGGTCTTCTTTGCAAGCCCCACTACAGACTGATCATTAAGACCGAGATTGAGAACAGTATCCATCATACCGGGCATGGAAACGCGCGCACCCGACCTGACTGAGAGCAGAAGCGGGTCATTTATGTCGCCGAACTTCTTGCCATTCACCTTCTCAAGCTTCTCGATAGCAGCATCTATCTGATCAAGAATACCATCGGGGTATGACCCCTTTTCAAGGTAGAGGACACATACTTCAGTTGTGATGGTGAATCCGGGCGGAACCGGTATTCCAAGATTGGACATTTCCGCAAGGTTGGCGCCTTTTCCACCAAGCAGGTCTTTCATGCTATTTTTACCTTCAGTTTCTTCTTTCCCGAAAAAGTATACGAATTTTCTATCTGCCACCAGATTTCCTCCACGCATAAAATATATGATGGATAGTTTTTAGTATGAACTCAATATAAAGATGCTATAAAGCTAATAAAGTCGAGCCAAGATGGTTCTGTTATCACTTTAAGGTTGTGGTCTGCGAAGAAATAGCACGGCCAGCGGTTAAGGTAAATATAAAGAAATAGGGAACTTATTCTCCATATTAACGATATCTTTTTGTATGGAAAACTGGCAATATTAAAACCCCTGCGTAAAGTATATATACTATTAACGCAAGAATAGTTCCAAATAATAAAGGTAGAACCTGCACAAGATATGAAACGACTGGGTAAAGTATCACATATTTCGAAACAGGATGAGCTGATCATCAGAGGGGAAGCAAAGAAGTTTTCCGGATCTATGAAAGAAATGCCTAGAATACATTCTTTTGTTCTTGATAAATCGATTAAGCGAATAGGAAAGGTCACCGGTGTTTTCGGACCCGTTGACTGGCCATACTATATTGTTAGACCGAACAAAGGAACTGCCGGTTCTGATCTGCAAAAACTGGTTAATGAACGGGTATACGTTCAGTGAATACGAAGCCTTTTAAATTGTTTGTTGTGAGCTGTGGTTGACTGAGAGAAGACTGAAGAAATATATTTTCTGATTACAGAGAGAAGGTGAATGAAAATGGTCGAAGTTGAAAGGGTACGGTATTCCGATACTTCCGAAAGGGAGAAGATACGTGCAATGATCAAGGCACGCAAGGAAAAAGAGAAAGACATGGACGTTGAGAAGGCTAAGGTCCAGTGTCCTGAGTGTGGCAGCCGCAGCCTTGTACAGGACTATGAGAGAGCCGAGCTGGTCTGTGCCGACTGCGGACTTGTCGTAGACGCCGAGTTCGTGGACGAAGGACCCGAATGGCGTGCATTTGACCACGACCAGAGAATGAAACGCTCACGTGTGGGTGCGCCGATGACCTACACCATACATGACAAAGGTCTCTCCACAATGATCGACTGGAGAAACCGTGACTCCTATGGGAAATCCATTTCCTCCAAGAACAGGGCGCAACTGTACAGACTGAGAAAATGGCAGCGTAGGATACGTGTCAGTAACGCTACCGAGAGGAACCTTGCGTTTGCATTGTCCGAACTGGACCGTATGGCATCAGCCCTGGGTCTGCCAAGGACAGTGCGTGAGACCGCGGCCGTGGTCTACAGGAAAGCCGTCGACAAGAACCTCATCCGTGGAAGGAGCATTGAAGGCGTCGCCGCAGCAGCACTCTATGCAGCATGCCGCCAGTGCAGTGTCCCGAGGACGCTTGACGAGATAGGAGAAGTATCAAGAGTGAGCAGGAAAGAGATAGGCAGGACATACCGCTTCATCTCAAGGGAGCTGTCACTCAAGCTTATGCCCACATCACCCATAGACTACGTCCCGAGGTTCTGCTCAGGACTTAACCTCAAGGGTGAAGTGCAGTCCAGGGGTGTTGAGATCCTCAGGCAGGCTTCCGAGAAAGAGCTTACCAGTGGCCGTGGCCCGACCGGTGTAGCTGCAGCAGCCATTTACATCGCATCCATCCTGTGCGGAGAACGCAGGACACAGCGCGAGGTCGCAGATGTTGCAGGTGTGACCGAGGTCACTATCCGCAACAGGTACAAGGAACTTGCAGAAGAGCTCGATATAGAGATTATTCTCTGAGCACGCAAGCTAATGGAAGTCCATCAACAAAGGAAGGTCGTTCGTACTTCCTTTGTAGATATCTTTTTTGACAATGGTCTTTAATGCTTAACCCGATCAGGCAGTGCTAACTATGCTGGAACTACTGGAAATGCTGACCATCGGATTTGCCGTGGGAATGACAGGAGCTCTTGTGCCCGGACCAATGCTTTTTGCCACCATAGACACATCCCTGAAAAGAGGATGGCAGGCAGGCCCGGAGATATTCGCGGGCCACGCCGCGCTGGAGTTGCTGGTCTGCCTTTTGATAATTTATGGCATCACATCAGTAAGTGATTACGCTGTCACGGCAATATCCCTTATAGGAGGAGCGGCACTGGTGATCTTTGGTGTCCTTACCGTGAAGAACGCAAAGAGTGCAGCAGGCTCAATGCATGGACATGGCAGGGCGAGTGCGAGTCCGATGCTTGCAGGAGTGGTAGCTTCCGCCTCGAACCCTTATTTCTGGCTATGGTGGCTTGCAGCCGGAAGCGCTCTTGTCCTGCGCGGGCTTGAGATAAGTATACTTGCTGCGGCAATGTTCGTAACAGGTCATTGGCTGGCGGACCTGGGTTATTTTACAGTCGTTTCCACTTCATTCAGCAGGGGAAAGAAGTTCATGTCCCCAAAACTTTATGAAATGGTACTGATATCCTGTGGTCTGTTCCTTGTCCTGTTCGGGTCATGGTTCATCATAGGTACGTAAGCATGAAAAGGATCTGCATCAGAGTTTTGAGGAAAAAGGGAGAGCCTGTGCGCAGGGCGCTGCTGGAGATGGACCTTCTGGACAATTCACTCCGCATATGCACGGATGGAGAATCCCTCTGTCTGCCGCTGGTAAGGGAACCACATGAAAACGAACTCTGGGAGATTCCCGGGGAATTCGAACTGTCCGGGTATGATTTCGAGCCACAGAAAGAACAGTTGAAGCTGGAAGACTTTCTGGGTCGGGTCCCCCATTTTGAAGTGATAGGAGATATCGCGCTTATAGAAGATGATGTCCCCGAGCCTGAGAAAGTGGCAGAGGCCATCATGAAGGTAAAGAACAACGTAAGGACCGTGCTTGCTGCTCTCGGACCCGTGGAGGGAGAGTTCAGGACACGCAGGTTCAGGAAGATAGCAGGAGAGGACAAGACCTCCACCATCCACAGGGAATACGGCTGCAGGTATTACATTGACCTTGAAAAGGCATACTTCACCCCCCGCCTGGCAACGGAGCGCTCCCGCATCCTGGCACAGGTCCGGGAGGGCCAGACCGTAGTTGACATGTTTGCGGGTGTCGGCCCTTACAGTATCATGATAGCAAAGAAGAGCCCTGATATACGGGTCATTGCCGTTGACAAGAACCCTGATGCCGTGGAGTTCCTGCGCCGTAACATCGAACTTAACTCAGTATCCAACGTGGAGGCAATTGAAGGTGATGCGAACCGTGAAGCTGAGAGGTTCTCAGGCCTTGCGGACCATGTCATTATGAACCTGCCCCACAACGCCCATGAGTTCCTTGACGCCGCCATGAGGCTCTGTGCGCCTGAAGCCATCATTCACTATTATGGTATCACGCCTGAGGATGACCTTTTCGGAAGCTCACTTGAGCTAATCGGGCAAGCTGCCGGCAGGGCTGGCAGGATCATTGAGGTCTCTGACACACGTATTGTCCGCTCTTACGCTCCGCATCAGCTCAATGTCTGCATAGAAGTGAAAGTAATATAAGTAATATAAGTAATATAAGTAGTATAAGTATCAAATGACCGAGTATTACGGCAGATAAGCGAAATCATTAAATCGATATATATGGTTATAAGGTCATCCACACCTGCCTCTGTGGCTTAGCGGTATAGCGGCTGATTCGTAATCAGCAGGTCGGGGGTTCAAATCCCCCCGGGGGCTTTAAATCACAGGGCCGGAAGCCACTTTTTTGATTTTTCTTATCCTTAATGGAAATAATAGATAAGCGAGAGTGCAGGTTGGCACGACAAGGATTAAACCTGCGTGTTTAGGTGTGAATTCTTTATCAGATTGCATCTCAAGACTGAGCAGGAACTTTTCTTCATACTCCTCATCATATTTCCTTGTATTACACTTCCCTATGCCCTTATATGCATTTCACTTTGATTGTACTATGATACGTTTTTCCGGGTATGCTACTTTGCTTCTTTTGTCAATAAAAGACTCTTTCAGATCGGCTGCCATCTGCTGCGCCAGTGATGCCGGGATGCCCATAATCATTAACTCAGGAGGCAGCCAGGAATTTCCTGTAGGATCGACAGGCCCGACATAAGCTGAGTCGCCCGGAGCATTCTCTGCAATACCTGCCGGAAAAGCGATCATAACAGCGCATGTCGGTCCTCCGGGTATCAATGTTTTAAAGAAGGGATCGGAACTATTGAACTGCGCCAGCCCACAGAGATTTCTTATCTGTTCACTACCTGCAAAAAGAATAAAAGACATGACATCTTCAGGTGCAAGGGCATCAGTGCATGGAGCAATGACTGTGTACTTGCCGTGAGGGGTGATTTTTCCTGCCCGCTTCTTCTGCTCATCGAACAGTTCAGGACCTGCCTTTAAATGCTCGGCAGCGCCTCCATGGAAATCAGGAGTTCCCACTGTCACGAAGTACTTCAGTTTCGGGTGCGGTTCAGCCAATCCGGTCCATACCAGTCCGCCTGCGCAGCACTGCTCATGAGATGCTTCAACATATAATGGAGGGATTTCTTCAAAAAGGGCAGAGGAGTAAATAGCTCTTGCTATGCAGCGATCTACTTTATATGAGGGTACTGCGTTATTCGGAATTTTGTCCGTGCTGTAGACGCATAGAGGGCGCAGTTTTAACCTGCCGGCTTCTGTAAGCTTTTCCCCCACTTTCTTTATATCCAGCAGAGCTGTTGATGCCATATGCTCATCTTCAGAGAAACTTATTTTCAGATCCAGCTTTTCTCCAGCCAGTAATCGTAGTTATGAGCCCATTGATCTTTATTATTAAGGATGGCATACTTGAATCCTTCTTTCCACATTTTATGCACAGTATCCTGTTCAGGGTATTGCCGGTTCTCCCTTATGGCCTTAACAAGGTCTTTTCCCATCTCATGCGAGTTCTCAACAGCCGCTTCCAATACTGAAGGACCCTCTGCCATTGCGCACCCGACCCCTCCAACTGTGTTGCCTCCGCAGATCACCATATAGTCATTCATGATCTTAAGTACAAAATCGACGTCACCGCTGCCTGTCGTTGTCAATGAGAAACCGTATTTCCCTTCAAAGAGCTGCTCATGAACAATACGCGGACTCCTGTCGAACAGTGTCTTGAGTTGCGCTGTTATATTTATTATGTAATTAGGGCTGCTTAAGATTATGCCATCTGCAGCCAGAAGTTTATCCATTACGTTATTGAAGTCATCTTTTATCGGGCATCCACCCTTTTTGTGGCAGACGTCACAGGCAATGCAGTAACTGATATTAAGTCTTGTAATATCAATAGACTCAATATCGGCCCCGGCATCCGCAGCTCCGGCCAGAGCAGCGTCCAACAACTTTAATGTATTACTGTTCTTACCTCTTGGACTTGAATGTATTCCGACTATCTTCATGTTTTTGCTCCTTTGTTTATGTGAACTTGACAAGGCATCATCTCATTAAGACCTTATATGCATTTTGTAACTTTTAGAGGGGTATTAGTGACTGATCTCAGTTTGCTATATAATAGCGCTTATAATAAATGATACAGTGAGAAAAAAATACAACAAAAGCATAAATATGAAAAGTTTTCCTATCCTGTAGGCAGGTAAGGCGAGCAGGACAATCTCCCCCTATCTACTGAGCAACTGAATGGGATAAATTAATGGATAGACGGGCAGGTTTTCAAAGACAGCCATCTTCTATAATTAAACGCCTGATGAAATCACGATAACTGTTAGGTGACCGCTTCAGGATTGACGTGAGCACCAAGGAGTTGCCACCGGCAAATCCATGTTTGTCGTAGTACTCTGCCATTTTAAGGAATGTATTGATAGCATGAGAGGACATGCCCTGTGCCCATGCCAGCTCCTCCCTGCCTTTATCATCTATCGCCACGACTTTTACCGGCTGCTTCAGCTCCTCACTGATAATAGAGGTCATCTCTTTGTAAGTGAGCGGATCAGATCCTGCCAGCTCGAAGGTAGCATTACGCAATGAAGGATCTGTCAGGATATTAGCAACCGCTTCCCCGATATCCTCCGAATCAATAAGAGACATTTTTTTGTCCGGAGAGGAAATGACCGGATATACACCTTTTTCTCTTATTGTTTTCCACACCATCAGAAGATTCTGCATCAACATTGCAGGCTGAACTATGTTGAAAGCCAAGCCGGATTCGATCACTGCCTCTTCGACCAATAGTTTCCGGGCATGATGCTCCATCTTGCGCAGCTGTGGATGAAGGACCGAATTGAAGACAATATGTTCAACACCGGCATGACGTGCATTCTCTATAACGCGATAACCAATCTCAGCTTCATCCTGTGTAAAAGGCGGGACAACATGGAATACTGAACTGCAACCTCTCATGGCTTCCCTCAGATCAGAGTCGTTGCGAAAATCCCCTGCAAAAATTTCCATCTGCCCCAATGATTCGATTACTGCACTTGATTTCTCATTGTGTACAAGCAGGCGAATCTCCACACCTTTCTTTTGGAGGCTTTTGACTATTGGCATGCCTATATTTCCTGTTGCACCGATTAACAGTATCATATTTTGCTCCTATTTCATATCTGGCTCTTTTATTCATGCGAGGTTGATAATGAATCTCTGATTAAGGCTTTATATTTATTTTGTAACTCTCGGACGGGTATTCGTGACTAATTTCGATTTTCTAATCTTATCAATAAATAATACAGTAAAAAAGAATTACAGCAAAATAAGGAATAAGGAAAAATCCGTGCTATTAATTTCTGGTCACTCGTTCCATATGCCATTGAATATGCTTGCCTGATATGATGCAACTGACACATTTGGAATCCATATAGCTATTATGCTATCTACATCCAGAACATCGCCTTCTACCTTAGAGTATACGATTAGCAGTTCTTTATCATCGATTATTACATATTTTGCAAATGAAGGCCCTGATATTTTAATTTCAGGTATGACTGGAGATAACTTCTCAACGATGTCCAATTTTCCATCTTTCAGTTTTATACTCTGTTTAGAGATAACACGGATATTCAGCCCTTTTTTCTTAGCGAGTGATAGTTCTGTTCTGAGCTGCTCAAGCTCGTCTGCAGAGTAAAGGGCTCCCAGAAGCATTATGTCTTTTTTAGCTCTGCCCACCATATCAAGCACTTTTGCCGTAATATTATCCGTTCCTCTTAAAAGCCACACCTTAGGAATTTCCTTATCCATTAATTTATCATACAGCATAGACAGTTGATTGGATACATCGTCAATTTCGGAATTAAAGACGGCTTTTTGCTCTTCGATTATATCCTTAGGGTACTTAGCAGTATAAGTGATAGGCCTTGTATGTTCGACGGTTATCCATTTCTCGGTTTCGAGCCTTCTGAGGACATCATATATCTTTGTCCGCGGAACCTCTGATTCAATGGCAAGGTCAGTTGCATCGCTCGGGCCTAGGGAGACAAGCGTTGTATAAACCCTTGCGCCATAGTATGTCAATCCCAATTTTTGTAATGTCACTAATGTCTTTTCATCAAGCAACATATCCCATGATCCCCATTTTGATACTTTGTATTATTCGTTCCTGCATGCTGAGGGTTAATACCAGTGTCTTTTAAACCAGATGCAAAGCAGATGACTTGTAAGTAGCAGCCTTATCTGGTCACATGTTATAATTGCTATTCGGCATCCAAACATAAAAATCAATAGTCTTTGAAGAATAAAGTTAAAGTGCACTCAGCATCCTTCCAGCATCTCCACCCTTTTCCTTTCATGAGCATTCAGAGTAAATAGCTAGCATCCGTGGCATTTTCCTCCATGTGATTTCTTATCAGTATAGAGTTGCAGTATTAAGTATTCCAAGAGTTTATTTATCTACAATGATGCTAAAAACATGAGAAAGGTGGCGAGCATGGAACATACCAGGGATTATATCAGGGATTTCTTTGCATTTATGAAAAAAGCAACAACATCCGTTCAGACGGTGGATGCCATAAGGGAACGCATGGAAGCTGAAGGTTTTACGGAGCTGGGAATGAATGGGCCCTGGGCCTTGAATGCATCGGGGAAATACTATCTGTCCCCCTATCCCTCCATGCTGGTGGGCTTTACTATCGGAAGCGGCCAGTCTCCGGCAAAAAGGGTGAAGATGATCGCTGTCCACACCGATAACCCCGGATTCAGGATCAAGCCCAATCCGGAGGTGAACAGTGAAGGGATGCTGACACTGAATGTGGAACGCTACGGCGGACCCATCCTGAACACATGGTTCGATCGTCCCTTATCCATTGCCGGAAGAATAGCGGTGAGATCCGATGAGATCCTGAGGCCGGAAGTGATCCACCTGGATTTTCAGAGACCGCTGCTTATCATCCCCAATCTGGCCATCCATATGAACCGTGATGTCAATAAAGGCGTGGAGATCAAGGTCCAGAAAGAAATGCAACCTCTCCTGACCCGGTTGATCGAAGACGAAATCAGGGATGGTTATCTGCTGGGTCTGGTTGCGGAGGAGGCCGGGGTCGATCGTAAAGACATCCTGGACATGGATCTGAACGTTTATTGCAGTGAAGAAGGCATGCTGGTCGGATCAAGGGAGGAATTCATCTCCTGCCCGAGGATCGACGACCTGTCCATGGTTTATGCTGCTATGGAAGCTCTTGTGGGATCAAGGCATATGGACGGGATTAACATGGTGGCTTTCATGGACAATGAGGAGATCGGTTCTGCGACCAGGCAGGGTGCTGACTCGGTGATGCTGAGCAATATCCTGGAAAGGATCCGTCTGGGAACGGTGGGAAAGGAACCACTACCCACCCTGGAGGATACGGACTTCTTTGTGATCTCTGCTGACTGTGCCCACGGCCTGCATCCCAATTACGGAGAGAAGAGCGATATCACCAACAAACCTGTAATGAACAGTGGGATAGCCATCAAGATCAGCTGCAATCGCTCCTATGCATCGGAAGTGGAGACCATTGCAGCTTTCCAGCAGCTGTGTGACAGGGCCGGTGTGAAATACCAGAAGTTCGTGAACCATTCAGACCAGCCGGGAGGAACGACTCTGGGCCCCCTGCTCAGTAAATACGTGCCCGTCAGGGTAGTGGATGTTGGAGTGCCGATGCTGGCAATGCACTCGGCCAGGGAGCTGATGGGCAAACAGGACTTCCGGGATTCCATTGAGATATTCAGGACGTTTTTCCAGCTGGAGAAATAATAGGACCATAGCTCGCCTGGCCTGATCTCGAAGCAGGCTTGTAAAAAGGATAGCAGCGCCTTACTCCTGGAACTTGAGGAACAGGCTATATATCCGGAGATATCGTAACTTTTATCTATTCTCGGACAAAATGTAATTATGCAGGAGAGTTATGCAGGAAAGCAAACTCAACTGGCAATGGGAGAAACCTAATATGACTGAAAGAAGTTCCTCTGAACTCGCTCAGGTGAGCTACCATAGGATATATGCAGACTCACGGGGCGATTCTCACTTCGACATCGTGACGGTCAGACAGACCCTTGCACAGGCAGCGCCGCCGGCTGCCCCATTCTATGTCTCCGGGGATGGGCCTGCATCAAAGTATCGTTTTTATACATTTGAACCTGGCTGGGTCGGCGAACTGCACCCGGCCCCAACCCGGCAGTTCCTGGCCCTCCTGTCAGGTGCCGTGGAGATGGAGACTACAGATGGAACGGTCAGGCGACTTGAGCCGGGGGACCTGGTCCTGCTGGAAGATACTTCAGGCAAAGGTCACGTGACAAGGAATACAGGCAGCGGGTTCTGCACATTTTTCGTTGTCCCCGTCCCTTCGGACTGATATTCTTCGAGGGATGTCAACTTATTATCACCGTGCTCTTTATAATGCAGCAACCAGGAGCAGGCAGGCATTCCAGGAAATGGAGTAAAGACATTGCTACAGAGATAGCAGACACCCGGCTCTCCCGGAGGCTTCTTATCCTTATATCCCATCTATAATTCATACGGTCGATGCTACTGACTGCAATAACCAGTCAGATGGAGCGACATTCCGGTCCCGGCTGGACCCGGGTGATTTTTAAGAGTAGATATATATTTATATTAATAAACTAATTACAAATAGGCCGGGTTCATATCGTACCACCAACCAACCACAAAAATCCAACCAACCACCATTTTTCCATCCGGCCAACCTCTTCTTCCCAATCATTCCTTCAAAGCCGCTCCCTGAAGGAACTTCACACGACATACAACAGTGTCAGGATACCATGGCAATTGCAGGTGGTTGCAATAAAGAAGGACCTTTCCCTGAGTAAAGGATGCTCAAGCGGGTTCTCCATGACGGAACGGACATATCTCATGGCAGATATCATGTTCTCCTTCAGGTGAACGCCTTTAATGCCGCCAATACCCGGCTTCATCTGGTAACTATTGAAGACCTGCCCCGGATGTGTCAGGGTAGCTTCCATGGCATAGCTTGTAATGGTCCTGGGTTTCTCCCTGGAGAAGGTACGGCAGTAATCCTCCTGCCCGGGACAGTTGTCAGGGCACGTCTCACCGGGCTGCGCATAGGACAGGAAAATGGCACCGTGCTCGGGGTAGGTCCCGGCAATTACATTCTCCGGAAACGCTGACACAAGACCCTGGAAAAAAGAGGCCAGAACCTCATCATCCCTGTTGATGGAAAGCTTGCGCGCAAGTCCCCCCTTACCCAGGTCCATGGAAGCCTCGACTATATCAGCCGCAGCATGTGAAGGTACAGCCGGTATAACGAATTCCGGTATCCCGCAGGCAAGAAGAGAGAATACATCACTCACGTCCATCCTGTAGAAATAGATGCCCGCATCCCCCGATCCTCTGGTGTCTCCATTACCTGTTCCGGCATCCCCTTCCCCGGCCCGGCCTGTGTTTGCCTTTGCAGCAGCCACAGAACGGATAATTTCAACGACCTCTTCCCTTTTATCCAGTACAACAGCATTCAATGAGGCTGGTGCATCTGCATCCGAATCAATGACAAGCACAAGAGGGAAGCGCGATCTTTTTGCGTATCTTAGAAAACTGTCACCGATCTTTCCGCCGCCCAGGACCAGATAATATCCGCTGATAACAGGAAGGGATGTAACGAGGTTTATTCTTGAGTCGATAGTTCCCGAAGAAAAAGATTTCATATGATATTATACGGCCCCAGATCTTAAACGGTTTATCCCCTGATGCCACTGCCGGAAGCCAGGACTGAATCAATGTAATCTTCAATGTGGATACGAAGGTCTTCCACTTTGTCGTCCTGCGCAAGCCTTGAGATAATCATGTTTATGTAACCGTGCTTCCTGACAAGCCGGAAGCTTTCTTTAAAATTGAGATCAAACACCCAGGAAAGCCTTGCAAGCCTCATATCGTTGCATGTTCTGAGATCTGCAGTACTTGCCATCCTGTTGTTAAAGAGGTCTCCAAGCAGCCGGGAAGAGTATTCGGGAATGTCCGGAAGGCCCATATCCAGTGGAGGATTAGGGGAAGAATCCCTTTCAGTATAATAATCAGCCAGTACGCGGAAGATATCCAGCTTATCGGCGTCCCTGACAAGTCTTGAGTGGAACAGGCACCTGTTGTCACATGTTTCAGGGATTGCGTAAATATTATGATTTGCGATGGCCTGGCAGATCAAATCCTGTAGTGTAGCCGGCAGGCGGGCCAGTACATCCGCGGACCTGAGGATCTTCACACCCAGAAGCGCATGGTTCTCAGATTCCGAATCCCTGAAGGTCCTGTAGCGCGTTATCTGCTCAAAGCGGCCGATGTCATGAAAAAGGCCGATGATCATGGCAAGATAGCGTTCTTCGGTATCCAGTCCCTCCGGACCGGAGATGATGGAAGCGTTCCTGCATACCTCCAGACTGTGCCTTTCCTTGAGTTTGACATTGCGAAGAACAAACATGTCCTCCGAATAGAAAGAGCTCACATATCCCGTGAACCACTTTTCAAATAAATGGAACTCTTCTTCGATCATCGGCCATTGATTAAGGGTTCATCCTTATTGGGTCTTTGCATGAACTGTAAATACAAACTACCTTACACACTAAGTATAAATACCATTGGTAACAAAATTTAATCTGTAGATTGGGGTTGATGTCCTTAATTTTAAGGCGTCCATAATGCCAGTCCGGCGCGCCACGATTTAAAAAGGGTTATAGTGGTCGCGTTCAGTAGGGAGGTACATGATATGGTAGAATCGACTATAATGAACAGTTTATATGGTCTGATAAATGTATTGATCGCTTTTATCCCGCTTCTGATAGCAGTCATACTGCTGATCATCATAGGCTGGATAGCAGGAAGGGCTTTGGGAAAGATAGGATCAAAGATCCTGGACAAGATAGGTCTGGACGACCTGATCAACAGGACGTCTCTGGGAAGAATGATAGAGCGGACACAATTCACTGTTGTGGAACTCTTCGATGCGGCCATAAGATGGTTCGTTTATCTTGTATTTGCGGTAATTATTATAGACCTCTTGCAGATACAGGTTGTTGCAGCCTTTATCACAAGTATAATCCTATATATACCCCTCATACTCTCAGCACTCGCAGTATTGATAATAGGTTTGCTGCTTGTGGATTTCCTGGCAGGGCTCGTAAAGAATGTCCTCATTGCCACAGGCATTGATGAACGCCTGGAGAGAACCTCCATAGGCAGCGGGATGAGAACCAGCGGGATCACATTCTCTGGTCTTATAGCAGGCATTGTGAAAGTGTTCGGTTATCTTGTATTCATAATGGCAGCACTGGACATACTCAACCTGGGGCTCATTGCAGGTATTGTGGCAGCCATGATAGCATATCTGCCAAACCTGTTTGCAGGTATATTGATACTGGTCATAGGACTCCTGGCCATAGATCTGTTCGCAGATTACATCGGTGGCTTCATGAAGAATATGAATGTGGAAGGCAGTGAGATATGGGTGCCCGCCCTGAGGGGTTTCCTTGCACTTGTAGTGATACTGCTTGCACTTGATGCAATGCTGATAGATACAGGCATATTCTATATCTTGCTCAACCCGCTTGCATGGGGTATTGCAATTGTGATAGCATTCAAGTGGGGCATAAAGGATGCTCTTGTTGCCTACGCCAGAGAGAAGAAGTAATAGAAGAACATTGTCTGGAGTACGAAGCCCGGATATATCAGGTCTGTCATGCATGGCAGACCTGACCTTATTTTATTACTGCCCGGAGCTTACCGGCAATGCCCTGATAGGCGGATACGAACTTTTTTATAGTCCAGCCCTCTCCTGAATATATTGACCGGTCAGGGCCTATAGGATGAAAAAGAATATATCTGACAGAGTGGCGGATATGCCGCCCTTCCATGTAATGGAAGTACTTGAGAGGGCACAGGAGCTTGAAAGAGAAGGCAGGAGGGTGATCCATCTGGAAATTGGAGAGCCCGATCTTCCCACAGCACCTCACATTTGTGAGGCCGCTGCTGCAGCTATGTGTTCAGGGAACACGAAGTATACCCACAGCCAGGGCATCCCGGAACTCAGGGAGGCTATTGCTGAAAGGTACAGGGATAAGTTTGGCGTTGTGGTGGCTCCCGAACAGGTGATGATCACATCAGGGACGAGCCCTGCCATGCTTTCGCTTTTCCTGGCCCTTATTGATCCGGGGGATGAAGTGATAATGTCAAACCCTCATTATGCATGCTATCCCAATTTCGTCAGGGCAGTGAACGGGATCCCTGATTTCATCTATACGGACCGGGGGAGCGGTTTTATGCTTCAGCCCCGGCAGGTTGCAGGCAGGATCACTGAGAGGACAAGAGCTATATTGATCAACTCACCCTCCAACCCCACCGGCCAGGTAATACCGTCCGGGATTATGCGGGGACTGGCCGAGGTAGCCGGAGATGTGCCTATAATATCTGATGAGATATACCAGGGACTGGTGTACGAGGGCGAGGACCACACCATTCTGGAGTTCACTGAGAATGCTTTTGTGCTTAACGGCTTTTCCAAGCTCTATGCTATGACGGGATGGCGACTGGGGTACCTTATAGCTCCTGAGAGATACATCCGCACGCTGCAGAAGATACAGCAGAACTTCTTCATCTCCACCAATGCCTTTGTTCAGCATGCGGGTGTTGCCGCCCTCAAAGGGCCACAGGAGAGGGTCAAGGAGATGGTCACTGCCTATGACCAGAGGCGGCGCTACATGCTCGGGCGCCTGCGGGGAATGGGACTTGAGGTTGAGAGCGAACCTGTGGGGGCATACTACATACTTGCTGATGCCCGCAGGTTCTCGGAGGATTCGCTTGGACTGAGCCGGAGGATACTCGAAGATATCGACGTTGCGGTTACCCCGGGAATAGATTTCGGCGACGGTGCAGAAGGTTTCCTGCGCTTCTCCTACGCGAACAGCCTTGATAATATCAGGGAAGGCATGGACAGGCTCGAGGCTTACCTGAGCCGCATCAGATAAAATGGTCATTCAAAAGAACAGCAAAAGATAAACGGGTTATATTTATTACGACCCATACGGCAAAAACAGTCATATTTATATACTATTGGGAGACCATCTCTACTTCAATAGCTAATCCGAAAAATGGTAGGTTTTTATGACGACTGAAAGAACGGAAGATTACCTGAAAGCCATCGAGAAAATTGTGGAGAGAAAAGGCTATGCCCAGGTAAAGGATGTCTCCCGGGAGCTTGACCTCAGTTCCCCGAGCGTTACCGGGATGTTCAAGAAGCTTACCAAGCTAGGATACATCAACTATGAGAAATACGGCGGCGTGACACTTACCGAAGAGGGGGAGAGGATTGCCAAGTGCACCATGGAAAAGCACGGGGTCATCAGGGATTTTCTTCTGTTGCTGGGACTGGATGAGGAGAACGCCAACCTTGACGCATGCAAGATAGAACACGTGCTTGCACCCGAAACCTTTGAGATCCTGACAAAATTTGTTGAATTCATCGATATGAGAAGTGAGTGGCCCTACTGGCTGGACCATTTCAGGCATTTTTATACTACAGGAGAATACATCGACTGCAAGCCGTCTCCTAAGGAGAATTGCCCTATCCACAAGAAAAAGTAAAGTAACTGTTATCGTGAAATACATTACGATAATGAAGCAGGGGCAGGTAGTAACAGCAGCTGAGGACAGTATACGGGATAATCGTTGAGATTGTTTTGCATGCAGAAACATATTAGCTATCGCGATATTGCTATATATTAAAAGTCTGATTACGCTACTCAGAGAAACGCATAGTAAGAGGGAACTGCTTAAAATGACCGAGATCACGCTTGATACACTTAAACCGGGTGACCTGGCAAGGATTACGAAAGTGCGTGTAAAAGGTCCTGCCAGGAGAAAGCTGTTCGATATGGGGATGGTCGCCGGCTCGGAAGTGGAACTGGTAAGAAAAGCTCCCCTGGGAGACCCCATTGAGTTCCAGATAAAGGGATATCATCTTTCGATCAGGAAGGAAGAGGCAAGCCAGATATTCGTCCAGATGATCGAGTAGGGACAATGGTCCGCCAGAAATCACAAATAATATCTGCAGGCCCGGATCATAGCAATGAGCGAGGACTTATGGAAAACAGGAAAATCAGAGTTGCCCTTGCCGGCAATCCAAATGTAGGTAAGACCACATTGTTCAATGCAATAACTGGCTCCCGGCAGCATGTGGGTAACTGGCCCGGGGTCACTGTTGAGAAAAAGACAGGTGTAAGGACCTACAGGGGATACGAGATAGAGGTCACCGACCTTCCGGGCACTTACAGCCTTACGGCATACTCCATGGATGAGATCGTCGCAAGGGACTATATCATAGAGGAAAAGCCGGATATAGTGATCCAGATAGTGGATGCCTCAAATCTTGAAAGGAACCTCTATCTTACGACACAGCTGATGGAACTTGAGACCGAGATGATCATCGCCCTTAACATGTGCGACCTCGCCCTGGAAAGGGGGGACAAGCTATACATCAATAAAATGCAGGAGATCCTTGCCGCACCTGTTGTACAGACCGTGGCAAGTAAGGACGTAGGCATCAACGAACTTCTCGACAGGGTAATCGAACAGAAGCACGATGAGAAGTATCACGGGCGTGAGATAGGCTACGGCGACCTTATAGAGAGCAAAGTCCTTGAAATTGAGAAGATCCTGCTAACTGATCCTGAACTTACTAAGAAGTACCCCATGCGCTGGATGAGCATCAGGCTGCTTGAAGGCGACAGCAATGTCAGGGCAAAGATAGAGAAGAGTACCGCAGCCGGAGCAATAAGCGAACTGCTTGCTTCCATCGACCAGGAGGAGTACGAGGCAGAGATCGCAGACAAGAGATATGTCGCTATCAACGCTATTTTCCCACAGATATGCACCCGGTGCAATGTCAGGTTGACAAAGTCGGATATGATAGACAGGGTCCTGACAAACAAGTACTTGGGGATACCCATATTCCTTGCTCTTATGTGGGGAGCCTTTGAGCTCACTTTCGCATTCGCCACACCCTTTACAGATATGATCGAGCGGGCATTTGTGTGGCTGGCCATAAATGTAAGCTCCGGCCTGGAGCCCGGGTGGCTGGCATCCCTGCTCGGGGACGGCATAATCGGAGGCGTGGGAGCCGTCCTGACCTTCGTCCCTAACATATTCATCCTGTTCTTCCTGCTGTCCCTGCTTGAGGGCAGCGGGTATCTTGCCAGGGCAGCCTTCATCATGGACAGGCTCATGTATAAGATAGGCATGCACGGAAAGTCATTCATCCCCCTGCTGATGGGTTTTGGATGCAACGTACCCGCCATCATGGCCACGCGCAGCATAGAGGATGAAAAGGACAGGCTTATCACCCTCCTGGTGGTGCCTTTCGTCTCCTGTGGAGCCAGGCTTCCTATATATATACTCCTGGCAGGAGCGTTCTTCGGGCGCCAGGCAGGAACAGTTGTATTCTTTATGTACATCCTTGGCATAGTGATCGCAGTCACCTCGGCAAAGCTGCTCAGGACAACCATCATAAAAGGAAGGCCTGCACCGTTCATCATGGAAATGCCGCCCTACCGCGTGCCCACCCTGAGAGCGAGTGTGGTGCACATGTGGGACAACGGAGCCATGTATATCAAGAAGGCAGGAACCGTCATATTGCTGGGCGTTGTGATAATATGGTCCCTGGCATCCTTCCCGTGGGGGACAGAGTACGGCAGCGAGGAAAGCTACGTAGGCATGCTCGGCCACCTGTTTGCACCTCTGCTTGAGCCCCTGGGATTTGACTGGAGGATTACAATTGCCCTTGTTTTTGGTTTAGTGGCAAAGGAGATAGTTGTCGCATCAATGGGAGTGCTGTACGGGGTGGGAGACAATCCTGAGGCTCTGACAGCAAGCCTTGTTGCAGACCCTTCAATCAGCGCCCTTAGCGCGCTTAGCCTGATGGTGTTCAGTCTGCTGTATATGCCCTGTGTGGCGACCCTGGGAGTTATTAAAAAGGAGACAGGTTCATGGAAATGGACCGCATTTGCGCTCGCCTATGGAGTTGCAGTTGCCTGGATAATGGCTTTCCTTGTATATCAGGGAGGGAGACTGCTTGGATACTAAAGGAGGCTATGGGAATGATGAATAAAGGCAAAATGCTGTTCGCTCTTATGATGGGATGTGCCTATGTACTCATTGGTATCGTACAGACAGTGACAGGCCTCTCAAAGGCCTTCTCAGAAGCCTACGGGTCAGTATATCAGGAGCACCTGATTGCAGATGCCCTGTTCATACCTGCTGATATCATCGCAGGACTTATCCTTATTCTGATAGGGAGTGTTTTCCTGTACGGGGTATCGGAGATCCGTGCAGGGGTCAGGGAAGGGATCGCATATGTATACGTAGGGATCATCCTGTCCCTCATATTTGGAGGCATATACGTACTTGCAGCAACAGGAGAACTGCTCGAAGCTCATTTACTGAAAAACGAGGAATATACAGGCTGGACCTTGCTTGATACGCTTAGGCCGGAGATATATCTGGGAGTGATGTCCCTGCTCACATACCTTAAGTGGAAGGACAGTTTTGAAGTGGGAGGGGGCTAAGGCGGAGCCATCATGATCAAAGAGACATTGAAAGGACTTTTCATTGAGAACCTTGCTCCGGGAGAACTTGCCCTGAAGCTTGGCATCAGCCCCGATAATCTGAAAGACATGCTGCACAACATGGAGCATATGGGATACATCAGGGAAGTATGTGATGAAGGCGCGCCCGGCACCTGCCCGGGAACCTGCGCCTGCACTGCAGCAACATCATGCCATAAAGGATCAAACTATCCCCCTGGTAAAAAATATGTCCTGACGGAGAAGGGGAAAAGAGTATGCTGCAGGGAATGAATATTTAGTTATTGCGACAGACGCCTCCGGCGTAAATCCAGTTAACTTGGAGTACACACCGTTAAGTGATTGCAGGTACTGTCATTTTTTTACGATTACATAAGTACTTCAATCAATTTAAATAGTACTGCCTTCAAACATCAGTACCGTAGCATAGTATTTTTAAGTTAAGACCCAAATACTAACTTACTAACTTCACAAAAACTTCAAGGGATACATATGAGAACAGGAGTTGCAATCGACTTAGGAACCAGTGGTATAAGAGCACAGAAGATCGACCTGGATTCAGGAGAGATCAAAAAGACCGTGATCACCCTCCGTAATCCGCTTCCGGGAGCAAATGTGATGGATCACCTTGATTTTGCCATCACCTACGGGCTGGATCTTGCCCACGGCCTCCATGTGAATGCGGTCAGAAAGGTCATCGAGGCTTTGGGAATAGCACCTGAAGAACTTCAGAGAATGGCCATCTGCGGAAATCCTATACAGTTATCCATATTCCAGGGAATTCCCATAGATGACCTTGCATATGCAGGAGAGAGGAAGAAAGAGAAGCTCAACATTAAAGAATCAGACAGGAGCGCACGCATCATTGACTGTTCTGAGATCACTGGCCTTGAAGTATATCCCAATGCAAAGCTGGTGGTACCGCCTGCCATCAGACATGAGGTCGGTGCAGATGCCCTCGCCCTCATTATCAAATCAGGCTTCCTTGACACCCAGGAGACAGCCATTGCCACTGACTATGGTACCAACGCAGAGATGGCACTCATCCACCAGGGAACCATCTATACAGGTTCGGCTGCGGCGGGTCCTGCACTGGAAGGGCAGCAGATAAAGTACGGAAAGCTTGCATCCCCCTTCGTCATTGCGGATGCCGAGTTCGAGAACGGCAACCTGCGCAACTACGTGCTTGACGCTGAGATGAACACTGTCAAGGCAAAGCTCGTGGACCCGAAGAGCGGAGAAGTGATCGAGGACAGCGACCTTACCGCAAAGGGAATTACAGGCACGGGAGTCATTGCCATCCTCGATGCCGGAATGAAGAACGGGATCATACAGCTTCCGAAGATCAACACACCCGACCACATACTTTACCTTCAGGACAAGGTCAAGTTCTTCGAGAACGATGTACAGGAAGCAGGGCTTGCTATCGGTGCCATACGTGCCGGCCACCTTGCACTGTGTAACGCTGCAGGCATCGAGGTCAGTGAAGTGAAGAAGGCGTACATGTCAGGGGCTGCAGGTACCTACATGGATGCTGTCAAGGCACATCAGATAGGCATGGTGCCCTTTAACGTCGACGAGGTGATCCAGATAGGTAACACCTCACTTATCGTGGCAAGGGAGATTCTCCTTTCCGAAGAAAGACTATGGGAACTGCAGGAGATCGCAAAGAAGATACTGAGCAACCACATAATGTTTGCAACTGACCCCGGGTTCAAGGATGCATATATCCAAGAGATATCCTATTGGACCGAAGGCATGCCCTTTAAGATGCTCAAGAAGTTCCTGAAGAAGAAGGGACTGCCGCAGATCGACCTGCCCGAGCACACAACCCGCGTGGACAAGCGTGTGATAAGGGACATACCTGTGCTTGGGGAAGAAGGGCTTCAGGTACTTGAAAGGGTGGGTACCTTCCTAACAATGAAAGTGGAATGCCCCGAATGCAAGAAATGTGTCAAGGTATGCCCCACGGATGCCCTGAGCATCGATGACGAGGGAGTTGTCATGATAAGCTCGGACCTCTGTGACGGCGCCAACTGCAAGAGATGCATCAATGCATGTCCCAAGGACAAGTTCAAGTGGGAGAACCTTGAAGTGCTGGAAATCCCGGCATGATCTTTTTTCGGACAGGAGCAGGACCCCATGATGAAAATACTGGTGATCGGAGGCTTTTTAGGCAGCGGTAAGACCACCACCGTTCTGAGGCTTGGAAGGGATTTCAGCAATGCAGGAAAGAAAGTTGCCATTATCGTCAATGAGATAGGCGAGGTGGGTATAGACGGGGACGTGATCTCCAAATATGGCCTTCAGACAACGGAACTTACCAGCGGATGTATCTGCTGTTCGCTGAAGGTGAATATGAAGACCACTATAAGCCTGCTGATGAAGGACTATAAGCCGGACATACTTCTCATAGAGCCGACAGGTATTGCTTTCCCCCAGATCATCAGGAACGAGATCAACCTTATGGACCTAAAGGACGTCAGCATTCAGCCGCTGGTGACGCTCATAGACGGAAGCAGGTTCAAGCAGCTTATGAAGGAAGTCAAGCACTTCGCCATGAGGCAGATAATAGATGCGGAGGTGCTGGGGATAAACAAACTGGACCTGGTGGAAAAAATACGCATTCCCATCATCGAAGCATCTGTCCAGCAGTTGAACCCGAAGGCCAGGGTGGTTCTGCTTTCTGCCACATATGAGGATGAGCACTGGCATGAGTTTGTGAAGCTCCTCTTTGGAGAAGGTGCCGAAGAGATACTCAGTGAGAAGAGAGATACAGAACTGAAGACCACCATCCCCGGAATCCAGATGGTGGACAGGGCAACCGGCGAGCCTGTAGAATACGATATGAATTCCATTAATGCTTCAGGAGTTACCAGCTATGCCACTGAGTACAATATTGGAGATGTGTCGACCGACAATGCCCGATCGGTTGTCCGGAACCTGATCGAAACCATCAAGGCCGAAGTGACGAAATCCAGTCCTGAGTTCGTGGGCCACATCAAATTGTTCATGGAATCCGAAACCGATACAGTAAAAGCTAATCTGACAGCATTCGACAAGGATGTCACATATGAGCTCATCCCCCTCGGGAATGCACATTCCCGCAAGCTGAAGATACTCTCAGCCGTATCTAACATCAAACGCGACAGGCTGATCAGTATAGTGAATGATGCTGTTGAGGATAATCTCAGGGCAGTGAATATCAGTTTCGCGCACAATTCACATGCTCACCAAGAGACTTCATGAAAAAAACCGATGGAACGGTCCTGTAACCATATAACCTCTGGAAAAAAGACCTTAGAGCAATGTAAGGGGGCCAGAGGTGATGATCTTTTTTATGCTCCTTACATCCAGAATTCAATTGTATTCTATTCTTAGGCAGGCTAGATCTGTTGTCCTGTGCGCAGGTTCAAGCAATCATATTTAAGCATAACGCCTTTGAGAGCTGAGCGGCCTACAGTCATCAAACAGTAAAAGAGAAGCAAATGTCGACAAAAACACACCCCTACTTAAACTATACGGTAAACAAAATAACCGGGCATTATGACATTCAAGGAAAAGTAGCCTTGTTAACCGCGTTAACAGTTTTTTGATTCGAATTTTTTGAAGTACCAATGAAAAAAGACAATGCTCTGTAAATATAAATAAACAAAGTAGACCACACTAAATCAACTAAATTTTACATAAAGCAAGGAACATTGTGTTGAAAAATAGATGTATTTAAGTCTATTCCTCAAAACCATATACTCCATAATTTAATTTTGGAGAATGGAGTATGACTCTTAAAATATAATGAGTTATTAAGCCTGATTTTGTCAAAAAAACTGTTATCAGACGGAACTTCATCAAAATGTAGCAGATAGTATTATTAAAACTGTTTTATAAATAACTAAAACCGCTAGGTTTATATACCAACTTTGATTAGGTGATTATGTGGAAAGATGAAGTTGGTCAAAGGCGTATAATGATTGTACAAGGATTGTGGAGATCCTTATGCAATAAAAGGTGCCTGAGATCGGCTGAAATCCATCTGCTGCTTTGATCGTGAGGTTTTTGAACGATAGGGTGGCAGGAAAAATCAATCTAGATACTAAGGAGGTAGAATAGATGGATATAGACCCAACCAAAATTTTAGTCAGGTACAATGTGCAGAAGGAGAAAGCACAGACACCTGATCAGATGGCAGCTGAGATGTTCCCGAAAGACGAGCCTGCAAAATCAATTGCAAAGGCAATCTTTGAGGGTGAAGAGGACGACGTTATCGAGGGCCTCGAGAAGGCAATCGAGAAGGGAGCAAACCCCATAAAGCTCATTGACGACGTACTCATGCCAGGAATGAAGATTGTAACTGACTTATATGACCAGGGTGTAGTCTTCCTGCCAAACGTCATGATGTCTGCAGATGCAATGCTCGAAGGTATCGAGTTCTGTAAGGAATCCGCAGGCTCAGCACCAAAGCCAAAGGGCAAAGTAGTATGCCACGTGGCAGAGGGTGACGTCCACGACATCGGAAAGACAATCGTAGCAGCTCTTCTCAGATCTGCCGGATACGAAGTTGTAGACCTCGGCCGTGATGTCCCAGTAGATGAAGTCATTGCAGCTGTAAAGAAGGAGAGCCCAATGATGCTCACCGGTACAGCACTCATGACAACCACCATGTATGCATTCAAGGAAATCAACGACAGACTCCTCGAAGCAGGCATCAAGATACCATTCCAGTGCGGTGGCGGAGCAGTCAACCAGGACTTCGTCGCATCATACCAGCTCGGTATATATGGCGAGGAAGCAGCAGACGCACCAAAGATGGCAAACGCAATACTGGCAGGCAAGGGCCTTGCACAGCTGAAGGACATGTTCCACAAGCACTAAGAGGTGAAGCAAATGGTCAAAAGATACACTTCAATGGCATACAAGAATGCTGACGATATGATTTTCGGAACTGCTGTCCACCCGGTAAAAGCCGAACTCGGATTACAGGTCGGTGCTGGATACGTTACAGCAGAAGTTAACTATGCACCAAGGCCAGAGGCCGGTGTCTCCAAGGAGAAACTCGTTTCTGAATACCGCAAGCTGACAACCGACATTATGGCAAGGGCCGTACAGATCGGTTTCCCAGCAGTCTCACTCGAGACAGAACACGTCGAGCAGATGACCAACAACCCCTCCTGGGGAGGCGAGATCGCTCACGTCCAGAAGACAATCCTCGAAGAATACCACGAAGAGTACGGCATAAAGTGCGGTCTCAGGCACACCCCCGGTGACATCCGTGAGGACCGTGACCTGCTCGCACTGATCGGCGACAAGTACGACAAACTCATGGAGTCCTTCGAAGCAGTAGCAGAAGGCGGCGCAGACTTCCTGTCCATCGAGACAATGGGTGGTAAGGAAATCCTCGACTACGCAGTTCTCAGGAACGATGTACCAGGTATGATCTATGCCATCGGCTGCCTCGGCGGAATGGACATGGAAATGATCTGGACCGACATCAAGAAGATCGCAGACAAGAAAGGCAGAATTGCAGCCGGTGACACAGACTGTGCCCAGGCAAACACTGCAATGTTCATCGCCGGTGGTCTCCTTGACAAGAACCTCGCACACACACTCGCAATCCTTGCAAGAGTAATTGCTGGTTCAAGGACACTGGTAGGATATGAAGCAGGCGCACAGGGCCCAGGAAAGGACTGCGGCTATGAGAACACCATAGTCAAGGCCATCACCGGATGCCCGATCGCCCAGGAAGGAAAGTCCGCAACCTGCGCACACGCAGATGTCATGGGTAACCTGACGATGCAGGTTTGTGACCTGTGGTCCAACGAGTCCGTAGAATACCACGGTGAATTCGGTGGTACAAGCGTACAGTGCTGGTCCCAGACCCTGAACATGGACGCAGCCCTCATGAACACTGCAATCCAGACCGGAAACGCAAAGGTGCTCCGTGACATGATGGCTCTCTCTGACAAGTACAGAGACCCACAGGGCTACATCCTTGCATACGACAACGCATTCAAGGTAGGCCAGGCAATTGTCAAGGACGGAAACGACCTGTACCTCCGTTCAAAGAACGCAGTCGTCGAGACAATCAAGATCCTCGAAGCATCCAAGAAGGAAGGCAAGCTCATCATGTCCCGCTTCGAGCAGAATGCACTTGCAGACGCAAAGGCATCTGTCGACGCACTGACCAACGAGAAGGACACCTTCATGAGCGACAGCCTCGCCAAGTACAAGGCAGAGGTCAAGGTCTTCAGGCCAGAAACCAACTACAAGTGGTAAACTCAAAAATAAGGCAAGTTCTGAGTTCAGAACTTGTTCCTTTTCTCTTTTTTATTAAGTCTTTCGAATAACCTATTCCTACAACTGTAATCCACTTTCCAGAGAGTCATGCTCCCAGTTGCGGGTGGTTACATAATATTGAGAATAGATTTCCATTAACTTCTTAATCAGGACCTTTAGACCCCGGCAGCAGAAATGATGCCATCTGCGCGCACCAGTATAAAACTGAACTGCATAACAGTAACTGCTGCTAGTGCAGTGTTTAAGCCAGTTTCTATCTCAAATCCCAATATTAAATCTGGCAAATGCTATGCTAAACTGAGCAGATCTAATTTGAACCTTCAGGACCGAAGTAAGCAGCTAGGCAGAATCATGTAAGAAGGCATATAAAAAAGAAAGGAAGGCATGCCATAGTGAACTATGCATGCCGATAGAATTTATGCGAAGTATTCATCCCTTGCTGCAACCATTGCCCTGAGGTTGGAGCACTTTGTGTCCGGTGCAATTCCGCAGCCTGGTGCAAGTACATCAATACCGTCTTCAAGAGCCTTCCTGGAGTCAGCCTTGACCTTTGCCTCGTCACCTGCAAGCAGGGTGAACGGGCTTGAAATGTTACCGCAGATCGTTACTTTGCCGGCAACCTTTGCCTTTGCTCCCTTGAGATCCTTGACCTTTTCTTCAATGCTGATTGACTCGAAGTGGCAGTCTGCCATGCCTTCAAGAATAGGGGAAACGTCACCACAGATGTGGAGAATCATTGGTGCATTGACACCATCTGCGAATCTCTGCAGTACTGGCTTGAGGATTGTGTTAAATGTCTCAGGGGCCAGCAGGTCCGGGGATGCTACCGGGTCAGGTACACTGATGACATCTGCGCCTGCCTCTACAAGAGCGTTTGCATACTGGATGCATGCGTCACATGCAAAGTCGAGCATCTGCTGGAAAGATTCCTGGTCCTTGATAGACCATTTCATGAACTTCTTGACACTTGCAAGATCGGATGCGAGGGTAACTGGGCCTTCCATACCGGCGATTACAGGGAAATCGTTTCCTGCCTTCTCCCGGAGGATCTTCATGGCCTCAAGCACTACGGGTATCCTGCCCTGTGCAAGGAGGTTCTCAGGCATTGCAGCGCCTTCAAGACCCTTTGGATATGGGTGGTCTGTGACAGATGGCTGCCTGTTCTTTGTGCCCATGTTGATTGTACAGCCCATTGCCTCTGCGAGAACTGTAAGGTCGTATGGAGCTCTTACACCCTCAAGACCGCACTCAGTGTATGTTGCCATTGCAAGGTCGGCCATCTTCTGCGCATCGGTGTGTGCCTCTGGCCATGCAGCACCGGTCTTATCCATGAGTTCAACGATAGCGGTCTGTGTTACAGATACTACCGGAACTTTATCGACTTCTTCACCTTTTAATGCTTTGATAAACCTTTCTTTCATGTTCATAATGAAACCTTCTCTGTTGAGTAGATTTTAGTCATCTTGATTTGCGTGACATCAGATATAAAACTATTGGATTTATGCCGCTTTTGCTTAGTTATCAATAAAAATCGTGAGAAGCCAGGCACTTATGAAAAATAATATTCGTATAATGTTATAAAAGATTATGCCTATTGGCATTTAATCCATCAGATACCAGCCAAATATGAAACGCTTGTTTAAACATAGATGATAATCATTGCATCTTTCAACCCCAGAATCTCTTGTTCTTGGCATAGTTCCTCTCAGCCACAAGTATATCCCGGTAGAAAGCTTCCTCATCCTGCCTCATCTTTTGTATCACCCTTGTTGCCATCTCAGGACCGACACCCCTGCTGGCAAGGGCTATCACGGCCTGCTTGCCATGGGTCATCACAATATTGGCATTCCTGTAAACCTTCCTTATACGTTTGAGTTCTTCCTCCGAACCTGTCTTTTGCTGCTTCTGCACAAGCTTTATCTCTTCCTCCTCCCAGGGTTTGAGCGATGCGATCATCCTGGAATCGCACACCGGGCATACGAGAGAGTCAGGGACGTTCTTCACCTGCCTCCTGGAGGTCCATTTTTTGCAATGAACACAGAACAGGATCACCCTGTCATTCATGATCCTCTCCTTGAGTGCCATCACGATAGACCTGTCAGCCTTCTCAGGCGCCACAAGGTCCCTCTTCATGGAAAAACCGGCCCTGCCCAACGGTGTCGAAGGACTTACCAAAACTGCGATCCTGCCGGAGGATACGCCTTCCAGCACTTCCGAGGCACGCGTGATATCCAGCATGGTATGGAATATCTCCCGGATGACCTCGTCATACATGGCAGTATCCCTGTATATCTCAAGCAGCTTCTTCATGCTTATCCTGTCATAGTCGATATCCTTGCCCAGTGCCCCGAACTTCCTTGCCACATGCACCATTTTCCACTTCATCAGGGAAGTGTTCTTCAGTGTCATCTCTATGATAGGCTCGATGTGCTCAGGCTTTATTTCAGCCAGAAGGTCTGATATCTCTTTAGCCCGTATCCTCCGGGGAAGCTGTAAACGTATCCTGTAAGGGTCTATCTCCTGGGACACGCTGCTCCCGTATCTTGCAGCCAGGAGGGATGTGAGTACTTTTGCAAGGGTCTCATTGGTATTGTGTCCGAAGCACGCATTGATCAGGACAGCATCGCCGTCATTCTCTATCACCAGCAGACCTGCATGAGGGACAGGGAAACCGCCCTCAGCATGTTCCCTGACAAGGGAGATCAGTGACTCAGCCCCATTGACATCCACAGGATAGGCCTTGCGCAGGGATGCAACTACCTCATTGTCCCCGCGCCCCTCCAGAACCTGCCCGGCGATGGTCTCCCGGATGGAACCTACCTCCCCGGCAACCTCAAAAGGCACGGGTATCTCCTCGCCCACCCAGCTCGGGATCTCACCCATCCCGCGCACCGGCTCCACCTTTATCCGGTCACGTTCACTGTTCATCTCAATGACCCGCCACATGTCCCCCTTGGTAATAAAGACAGCACCGAGTGACACAAAGTTGATGACAAATGCCTCATCAAGCACGCCCACCGGCCTCCCTGTGACGATATCAAAGATCTCGTATTTCTTCTCGTCAGGTATCATGGACAGGTTGTCATAATAATACTGCCAGCTCTTCTTCCTTCGAGAAAGGACATCGGAGCCTTCCTCATTCCATACCATGCGATAGTCGTTTATCTGTGAGACCACTTTTCTGAGAGTGCTCTCGCTCAGGTCCTTGAAAGGATATGCACGCCGGAGAATGGCGAACACCTTTTCGATATCCACATCCCCGAAATCAATAACAAGTCCGGATATCTGGTTTGCCAGTACGTCCAGGGAGTTCATGTGTGGCGACACTGCCTCCACCTTGCCTTCCAGCGCAAGCTTGCAGATAGCCATGCTCTCAGCCACATCGTCAGGGCCCATGGCCAGGATAGTGCCCCTGGAAACCTCATGTATCCTGTGACCTGCGCGACCTACACGCTGCAGCAACCGGGAAACCTGCCTCGGGGAGCCATACTGCACTACATGGTCCACGTTCCCGATATCTATCCCCAGTTCCATTGACGAGGTGCAGATAAGGCCCCTAAGGTCGCCGCTTTTGAATGATTCCTCTGCCTCGATACGTGCATCCACCGACAGGGAGCCGTGGTGCACCCCGATGGGCAGGCCGAGCATCTTAAAACCGGCAGCCAAAGCCTCTGCACTCTGCCTTGTGTTCACAAAGACCAGCGTGGATATGTTCTTATCGACAATATCACGTATGCATCTGAGCTGCGAAGCGAACTCCGCCTCTGAGCCGACCCTGCCGCCTATATCCAGGTCCTCGTCTGTAACAGAGGGGCTCACCACATTGAATTCCAGCAGCTTGAGCATCGACACGGATACGACAGTGACACTGCGGTCCGTACCTGCCAGGAATTTTGCCACCTCATCCGGATTACCCACTGTTGCCGAAAGTCCTATCCTCTGGAACTCGCCTGCTATCTCCACAAGCCTCTCAAGGCCCACGGCAAGCTGGGTGCCTCGCTTGGAGGATGCCATCTCGTGAATCTCATCCACCACCACGTGGGTCACCGATCCCAGATTCTTGCGCAGGCGGGAGCCGGTGAACATGGCCTGAAGGGTTTCGGGAGTTGTTATCAGGAAATCCGGGGGCTTACGTGACTGCTTCTGCCGTTCATACTGGGAAGTATCCCCGTGCCGTACCTGCACGTCGATACCAAGCTCGGCACCCCACCAGTTCATGCGTGAGAGCATGTCACGATTAAGCGCTCTGAGAGGTGTTATATAGAGTGCCGAGATGCCGGCCCTCTGTTCCTCACTCTTGGAAAGGATGGCGTTGAATATGGGAAGCATGGCGGATTCGGTCTTTCCGGAGCCGGTGGGAGCCACCAGGAAAGTATGCTCTCCTTTCATAATGAACGGCAAGACCTTCTCCTGGGGTTCCGTGGGAGCCACGAAGCCCTGCTTCCGGAGAGCCTCCTGTATCCGCGGGTGCAATGAATCAAAGATGTTCCCGAAGCTCATTTCCTCGATACCTTCCTTTTGCGTTTTCCGGCGCCGGGCCTGCTTTCCTCCAGCCTGCGGATGTTCTTCAGTGCCCCAAGACATGTCCCGTCAAGCAGATAGACCTGTGCATTGTCAATGTCCACTGCCCCAGATGAGAACATGGGGCCAAGCAGGTCATCATGGAGAGACTCGTTAAAGGCAACTCCACCGCACAGCTCGTTGAAAGAAGGGACAATTATGAGCTCGGGACTGTCTTTTACCTTGCGCTCCTGCATCCCTTTATCCCTGAAATGCTCCCCCAGTACATCCATATTAAGTCTTGTCCTGATCCAGCTCTGCTCCGTCACGGAATAGCCAAGGCTGTCTGTGAACCTGATAGTAGGATGATTGTGGGCTGTCACTATATACTGCGCGCTAAGCAGGGATGGGTCCGGCCAGGTATGCCCATGGAAGTAAGCAACTCCCTCGATAACTGAGCCGCGCACCGGATGTATTGTGATATCAGGCCTCCTGGGAACCAGATGCTCGATACCTCCGTCATGGTTGCCGGGAAAGATGTCTATCCGGGCATGTTCCGCAAGGGACTCCAGGAAATAAGGGATCTCATCCCTCTCCTGCCACGAGATCTGCGGCACATTGTGTTTCAGGTCTCCCAGCAGGATGACCCTGTCAGGAGATCTGCTTTTTATATAGCCAATGATGCGTTCAAGCCCGTATTTCATGCGGCTGGGTATTGATATACCGCTCCTGTAAAGGTCCCATTCGATACCAAGATGTATGTCTGCAACCACCAGTGAAGTGGTGGCGCTCTTTACAAGAAGTGCAGGCTCGTCTATGAGAGGTTCGAATTCTATTGTCATTTGAACAGGAAACTATTTTCTTTCTTCAGCCATCATGTCCACTCTTTCTGAGAGCGATTCCACCGTGGACCTCATCTCGCGGAGATCCTTCTGCATTTCCAGTAGAGTATTATACATAGGACTGCGGTCATCCTTAATGGCCTGCTCCTGGGAGAACTTCTGCTTGCTCGGGAAAATATAGACATAGGTAAGCCACATGCCGATGAATGCCACTGCAGACAGGCCGAACAGGAACAGCAGGTAGTTGGGAAACAGCAGCCTGAAGAAATTATCCCCTGAACTATAGTACTGCAGCCTTGTTATCATAAGGAAGTTAAGTATCGAGAACAGGAACATGGTCTCACCCACTATGATAAGCAGGCCGCCAAGCTGGGTGGACATCTTCCTTTGCTTCGGGACTATTCTGGAAAGAATGGAACTCATTGCAGTTTATATGCGGTTTATGTATTATTTAAATTGTGCAGTCATCCAGGAAAAATAATTCAAGCCGGTATTTAATACTCTTTTTTCCGGGAAGCAGTATTGACCTGCATTTGAAGAAGAAACTTTAATGAAGGAGCTTGCCGTAGAACCAACAAAACAGAGATGATAACAAATGGAACATCATTCACCTGAGGAAAAACTCCAGAACCCGATAAAGCAGGCAAGGATCACAGAGGGCATGGATGTTGACTCGCTTGTCCAGGCAATGTGCGGATGCGCCTTCGGTGCAGGAAAGCTGGCTGACGCTGTGGACATATACCACGAGATGCTGGCCGGGGGTTCCACGAGCTTCTTCGGGCTTGCAGGAGCCATGGTACCGGCGGGCATGAGAGGCATCGTGGCTGACCTTATCAGGGACGGCTACATAGACGTGCTTGTGACCACAGGAGCCAACATGGTGCATGAGATCGTGGAATCCATGGGGCTTCACCACTATAAGGGATGCGCCCAATGCGACGATATAGAGCTCAAGCACGAGGAGATCAACAGGATATATGACGTTTACCTTCCCGAGCCATACTTTGTGGATTTTGAGGAAAGGATGCAGGCAATCTTCGCCGACATGGGCAGCGAACCTATTTCCATCAGGCAGATGATGACCCATATAGGCAACCATATTGATGACAAGGACTCCATTCTCAGAACTGCGGCGGACATGAACGTGCCCGTGTTCTGCCCGGCCATCCAGGATTCCATGATCGGGCTGCAGGCCTGGCTCTACAAGCAGAAGAATCCCCTGAAGGTCGACGCCTTCGAGGATATGAGGGAGATAATCGACCTGTGCTACGAGGCTAAGAGACCCGGCGCACTGCTCATTGGCGGCGGCGTTCCCAAGAACTACATCTTCCAGTCCATGCTCATCACCCACCAGGAGTTCGAATATGCCATCCAGCTGACCATGGACACGCCGGAGACCGGCGGCCTGAGCGGAGCCACCCTCGACGAAGCGCGTTCGTGGGGCAAGGTAAGCGAGACTGCACGTTCGGTCACAGTACACTCCGATGCCACGATAACCCTGCCAATACTGGTTGCGGCTGCAAGGACAAGGCTGGCAAAGGAACAGGGACAGGACTAAGCCTGCAGGTTCGGAAAAGGAGATTCACATGGAAAAAGATACACGACTCATACTCGCACTGGACGTACTGGACAGCGCTGAAGCCCTCAGGATATCCCAGGTGGTGGCCGGGCATGTGGACGCCATCAAGGTGGGCTACCCCCTCATACTGGCAACAGGACTAGGGATAATAACCGAACTGTCCCGATATGCACCGATCATTGCAGATTTCAAGGTTGCGGACATACCCAACACAAATCGCCTCATCTGTGAGCAGGTGTTCAAAGCCGGCGCTGATGCTGTCATCGTTCAGGGCTTCACGGGACACGACAGCCTAAGGACCTCCGTGGAGGTGGCCAGGAGCAACAACAAGGATATTTTCGTGGTCACTGAGATGAGCCACCCCGGTGCACTTGATTTCATGCAGGCTGCAGGCGAAGCTATAGCAAAGATGGCTGCCGATGAGCAAGCCTCCGGCGTGGTTGCACCCGCAACAAGGCCCGAAAGGGTAAGGGATATCAGGAATATAATCGGCAGCGACCTCACAATAATCTCCCCGGGCGTGGGTACGCAGGGCGGGAGTGCTGCAGATGCTATCAGAGCCGGCGCCGACTGGGTCATAGTGGGCAGGAGCATCTACCAGTCAGATGACCCGGCAGCAGTTGCTGCAAAGCTTGTGAGTGAAATAAAAGAAGTGATCTGAACTAAAGATAAATAAAAAAACAGGAAGTGTGCCTGTGATGAGAGAATCTTTCTGATTCGTGATGAACCCTATGAGTTCTGAGGCACACATACTACTCTTATTGTCAGATTTCCATGTTCATTTTGAGGATATGTGAGAACATCTCGTGTTTCCTTGCATCCGACGTAGCCTCATCAAGAGCCCTCTGCATCTCACTTATGGATTTTTCAAGACTCTTTATGTAGACAGACTGCTGTTCAAGCTTGGTGTTGACCTTGCGGATATCGAGGTTCTGGCGATGAAGGGTGATATGTGTCCCGATCTCCTTTTCAGTTGTTTCCAGAAGCGCTTCAAGCTCCCTGCGGCGGGACTCCAGTTCACTGAATCCGGATTCCAGTTCACTCTCCAGCTTAGAATTACCCTCGCGTTTGGTTTTGATGCTCTCCAGTTCGGACTTAAGGGAAGCTTTCTCTGACTCGACCTCAGCTCTCCAGGAAACGATCATCGATTCCTCGGATTCGAGTTCCCTGCGCCTGTCGTCTATATCGGACTTTCTCTGCAGGAGGGATTCCTCTTCACCTGACAGGGAGATTTTCTGACTTTCAAGTTCGGCACGTCTTTCTTCAAACGACCTGAGCTCTTCCCCGTACACAGAAAGAGACTCCTGTAAGAGGTTATTATTCTCAGTATAGATGCGCAGGTTCTCCTCATATTCAAGAATATCATGCTGGTAAAGCTCTGTATTCCTCTCAAAGGCAGCAACCTTTTCCCGGAACTCGGCAGACCTTGAATTGATCTCTTCTATCTCAAGTTCCAGCTGCCTGCGTGATTCGCTTGCTGCGATCTTCCTTTCCTCCAGGTCAAGCTCTTCTTTTGCCTGCCGGTCAAGCAACTCCTCAAGCTCCTGCCGGTTCTGGGTGAAGGTGGCATAGTCGAGGTCATATTTCCGTGTCAGCTGGGAAAGCCTTTGCTCCCTTTCCTCATGGATGCGGACCTTCTCATCATAAGCCGCCATTGCAGCTTCAAGTTCGGAAGTCTGTGGTATCAGTCTGTTGAATTCGCTCTCGATCTGTGCCTTTATCTCTGCTATGCTGGAACTTTTGGCATTGAGCAGGGATTCCTCGTTCTCCAGTTCCTCCCTGAGGGTTGCAAGGTCTGCCTTCTTACGATTTAGTTCCTTCAGCTCACTGTAGTACTTTGACTTTACAAGATCTATGGCAGTACCATAGTTCAGGCCTTCAATACCCAGCGAAGCATCGTTCCCTGCTGCAAGCTGTTCCTCCAGAGAATGTGCCTTCTTCTCAAGCTCTTTCTTCCTGCCAAGATAATCCTGCAGCTCTTCTTCATACTGGGCCCTCATGCCGGAAAGTTCAGACCTGTTGCTCTCAAGCAGGGTAAACTGCTGTTCGTACTCCTGTTGAGTCCTTTCGAACTCTTCCAGTCTCTGCTCGAGTTCGGCTTTATTCTTCTCGAACTCGGAGCGCTTCTCTTCAAGTTCACGGATCTGCTCCGTCGGAATGGTATCTTCAGCTTTCTGCACTGCAGACTTGAGGATAGTGCATTTGCGGTTAAGCAACTCCTCCTGCCTGGAGAGATCCTCCTTTAGTGTGTCAAGTTGCTTCTGTTTCTCTTCGTACTCTTCCATCTGGGAATCATACCTTGCCTTAACATCGGCGAGTACAGCCTCTTTTTCCCTGTACTCCTTGAGTTGGGCCTCATATCTTTCCTGTAACTGTCCCAGATCCGTCTCCAGAGTTTTTACGATTGTCCTCTGGTTGTATATACCGGGACCGTCAACATTCTGGGAATCACCTTTTTTGTCTTTGTCATCTTCATTGATCGCAGGCTTACGATATATATTGGGAGTGAAATCCTGACTCGTGCGACCTTTTGCAGCCTGCTTCCCATTTTTTGACCAGCTTAATGAACTCATAGTATCACATCAGATTTTTTTGCATTATCAAGGTTACTCAATTTTTCCCAGAACTCCCCTGGCATTTTTTCTGCAAGCATGCAAGCTCCATAGGCTCCGGCACATTCAGGCCTGTCCAGGAGGAAGACTTTGCCACCACCGACTTCCCTTAACTCGTTCTCAATGAAACTGCTGATGTTCCTTATCTTACTGCTGCCGCCGCAAAGGTAGATATTGTTCCTTAATGCTTCACGGAACTGAGGTTCTGCATCGGATACAATTCTCAGGATACCTGAGACGATATCAGGAATGATTGATTCGCAGGCAAGCCGGAGCTCCTCATTGATCATCACATCCTCCGTTGAATCACCGATCGGCAGCTCGACCCTGCACTCTTCATCCGCGTCCCCTACGAACCCGTAGGTCTCCTTCCACGTCCTCGCAAGTTCTTTTGTCACTGTTGAGCCTTCATATTTCTCAGCCAGCAGGTCGACAAGTTCCTGATCGATATTCTCTCCGGCTACCGGGACATTCAGATAATCCCTGTCTTCAGGCATACAATCATGAATGCGACAGATATCGGTTTTACATGCGCCTGCATCGATGATAATTGAGCCGTTGATTTTCTTATTCCCGTAAGCAACACAGAAGGGCCCGTTGGCAATCATCAGGCCTCTGAAAAGCGGTCTTGCCGCATCCACCACCGCTCTCCTGTAAGATGCATCAGCACACGGAGGAACACTTATCATAGCGTACCTGTGCTCATGTTCCGCAGTAATGCCTGCAGCCTGGACACAATGTTCAATTAGTGCCCTGAGGTTCCCGCAGTTCCCTCCTTTATACAGAAGGTCCTTTACAGGCCAGTTCAACTCAAGATCTGCTCTTTCGAGTGCAGCCTTTCCAACATAGAGCCTGTCCTCATCATCTCTTTCTGAATCGGGATTATTATCACGAGCAATCAGGCTGTACTCTGAGAACGTGGACCCCTTATTGTTGCAGATTGTTATTACCGACGTACCCAGGTCAATCCCGAGATAGGACGTTTCCCTGTCTGTTCCGGACGCAGCAGGATAATCAGTAGCTTCATTCTCATTTTGGAAACTTTCAGCAGTGTCCACGATAATGCCTCACGACTTTGTTTATTGATAACAGAAGATGTGAGATAAATCAGTATTTATATATTATGAACATGAAATTTTCCTCCATGGCGCTGAAGAGGGACTGCCATGAAAAAAAGAAATGAGGAATTGCATGCATACCCCCGGAATTTATCCGTATCACATGTTCATGACATCCTCATAATATTAATAGCAACAGGATATTACATGTTGATCTTCCTGTAAAGCCGTGCATTAGCTGCCACCAGTTGAAAATAGCCTTCCAGTACTCAGGCAGCTTCTGGGTATGATCTGTTGCAAAATAACCTTCATCCAGTAAATCACGGAACATCCCGATCACCTTGACGCGTTCTTTTTGATTGAAGTGAAGAAGTACATTATTGCACAGGATCAGCTTCAGGTCTTACCTTAGCGGTTTCATGCTAAGAAGATCAGGTTTTGTGAAAGAGACACTTTTACGTATTTCCTCCGGTATAGTGAAATAGCCGGTTCACAGAGCAGGAGAAAAATACTTCTCGAATATTGGCCCGGGTATCCTTTGTACCTCTTCCAGAGGACATGTTCCCCTCTCGATGATGTCAGAGAGCGGGTTGCTGTTGCCGATATCTGTTGCACGGATCCTTATATTCCTGAAGATCATGCCCTTATTTTCCCGCAGCGTTATTGCCATGGAATAAGGTTCCCGCCCCATGGCGCAGCCGACGTCCCACATGCGGATGTACCTGCGGGTCCCCAGGTTCGGGATCACAGAGTCCCGGATCATTTCAGGAGTCTGCATCTACCTGAAGAAATATGTAAAAGCCGTAAATACCTCTCTTTAAAGGTTGCAGCTTCAGCAATAAGCATGGAAATGTGCATCCTGCTGTGCATGACTTAATATCAATAGAAAAAGTATCTTGCCTTTCAGGCAAGATTGGAAATCTCAGCTACCTCTTCAAGCGTCAGGACCCTGGCCAGGTCCAGTAGTATAAGGAGTCTTTTGTCGATCTTCCCGACACCTTTAAGGTAGTTCTTACTGACTTTAGACATGACGAGCTCAGGAGCGGGTTCCACACCGGATTTGGGGATCCGCAGCACTTCATTGACCGAGTCCACGATCATACCGACAACAGTTTTTCCTACCTCCACAACTATTATCCTTGAGTTCTCGTCAGCTACCCTAGACTGCAGGTTGAAACGTTTGCTCAGGTTCACTACTACAATGATCCTGCCTCTCAGGTTTATCACGCCCTCCACAAAATCAGGGGACTGTGGGATCTGAGTCATCTCAGGCATCCTGATGATCTCCTGCACGTTCATGATCTCTACACCGAACTCCTCACCGCCCAGCTCGAACACCACGAGCTGGAGCAGGTCGGCAGCTTTACCTTTTCCTTCAAATGACATATCAGCCATATTAATGCCCCTGATGATCATAGAAGGGCGTGGCCCTTGCGTTTACCTGCAATGGGACTTCCCCTGTTCTTTGGATTGGCATGCTGCTGTCCCTGGACACTGCCTGCGTTCTCATCCAGAAGGAACTTGTCAACCACATCCTTCATTTCCCCTGCAACCTGTGCCAGGCCCTCTGCAGATCTTGAAAGTTCCTGCATGGTGGCTGTCTGCTCCTGCACGGCGGCCGACGCTTCCTCGGTACCGGCTGCAGACTCCTCGGATATGGCAGAAACCTCTTCCACTGAGGAGGTCACCTCTTCAATCGAGGCAGACTGCTCCTGGGCTGCCGCTGCTATGTCCTGGACCATGTGAGCTATCGTATCCCCGGCCTTGACGACCTTCTCGATCACATTTGCAGCCTCGTTGAGAGCCGCAGCACCATTGGAGACTTCGACAGCACCCTGCTGCATGGTTGTCACCGCATTCGCAGTACCTGCCTGGATCTGGTGTATAAGGCCAGCTATCTGCTTGGCTGCATTACCTGAATCCTCAGCGAGCTTGCGCACCTCGTCGGCAACCACAGCAAACCCACGCCCATGCTCGCCAGCCCTTGCAGCCTCGATGGCTGCGTTGAGCGCAAGCAGATTGGTCTGGTCGGCAATGCTTGTAATAAGACTGACTATCTCGCCGATCTGCTTGGATTTGCCATCAAGCTCCATGATGACCTCAGAAGAATCTGAAGAGGCTTCCTTGATTCCCTCCATCTTCTTCAACAGGTCTTTTGCGATCACACCCAGCTCGTGGATAAGTTCATTGGATTCCTTCGCGGTCTCTGCCGCCTTCTGTGAGTTGGTGGCTACTTCCTGCACTGTCATGGTCATATCTACCATTGCACGGGAAACCTCTTCAGTCTTGGATGCCTGGTTCTGTGCTCCCTTGGATATTTCTGAGACCGTGTCTGCGATCTGGTATGACGAAGAGGTCAGCTCTTCCACGGATGCGGACATTTCCTCTGCGGTTGCAGCTACATTCTTGGAGGTGCCCTGCACCATGGAAACCACATCGTTCAGGGACCTTCTTGTGTTCTCGATACCGTCCGTGAGCAACTTGAACTCACCGACACCTTCCACCTGAGCTGCACGGGTCAGATCGTTGTTTGAGATCGCTCCCAGCACCTCGCTGGAATCTTCTATTATTGCCTGGAGGTTCTCACCGAACGTATCAAGAGCGCTGGCGAAAACCTTGAAATCACCCTGTGTCTCAAAGCTTACCCTTGCATCCAGATTGCCTCCGGAATATTCATTTACGATCCTGATAGCTTCGTTGAGCGGGGTGACAAGCGCATCGATTGCCCCATTGACAGTGTTGATAGCTTCCTGGAAAGCTCCCTGGTAAGCAGACCCGTCAGCCCTGTAATCGAGATTCCCAGCCTCACTGGCATGGCCAAGCTTTATGAACTCATCAACGATCCCTTCAATATTGCTCATCATGGTGATATAACAGGGAATAAGCTCGTCGTTCTCCGAACGCTTGCCTATCCTCTTAAGGCCCGCAAGATCGCTGAGGTCGCCTACAGCGATCTTCTTGTTGACCGACATGACCGTTCGGATCCTGTCACGGATAGAGTTGGTGGCAGTACCCACGTCTGCAAAGATGCCCTGATACTGTCCTTCCACCCTGCGTGTATGGTCGTTATCCGCCATGAGCTGCAGCACTCCATTGCTTTCCTGAAGCCCCTCAAGGCCTTCAATGCATGCGTTTATGTTGTTCTTGATCACGTTGAAATCGCCTTTGTAGTCATCCGTGATCCTGTCAGGGATCTCTCCCCGGGATATGCTGTCAATATACTCTGCAGTGAGATTCAGAGGTGTGATCACAGCATCAAATGCTTCATTGACAGTCACGACAGCCTCTTTGAAAAGACCTTCGAACTGGGAAGCATCGGTCCTGTGTGCCAGATCGCCTTCTTCGGCAGCCTTACCCAGTGCAATGAACTCGTCTGCCATGCCCTTGACCGTTTCCATCACTGCTATAGTGTTCGGGAGGAGCTTGTCGTTCTCTGAGCGCTTGCCCACCTTCCTGTACCTTTCAAGGTCACTGAAATTACCCGCAGCCATGTACTCAAAGGTACGCTCGATGTTGAGCAGCCTGTTCCTGACCTCATTGACAGCGTATGCATTGTCCTTGAAGATACCCGGATATTCACCTGTCACACCGTTCTCGAAATCATTGACTGCAAGCTTAAGAAGAACGGATGTGCTCTCGTTGAGCGGTTTTGATATTGCATCAAGGTTGCTGTTCATGCTCTCAATGATCTTCCTGAAATCACCGCCGTGTTTGGAAGCTTCCACACGCACATCGACCTTGCCGGCGGCAGTTGCTTCTGCAAGCCTTGCAGAGTCAACAACAAGAGCATTAATGGCGTCCACGCAGGTATTGAGATTGTTCTTAAGATCGTTGAAGGCGCCTTTGAATTCCTTTGTGCTCTTCGGGGGGATGTCTCCCTTGGATATCTTCTCTACGAACTTTGATGCAGCAACAAATGGCTTCACCATGGCATCCATCAGGCCATTCACATCATTAATCAGTTCTTTTGCTTCTGCATCAAACTTAGAAGCATCTACCCTGGCCTCAAGCTGGCCTTCTTGGACACATCTCATTAATCTGCTGACCTCAGTGGTGACCAGTGCCTGGGAATCTGCAGCTTCTCTCCAGTGCATGGCATTGTCAATAAAAGCATTGAACGCCTCAGCAAGTTCTTTGTCCTTTCCGGACAGATCGAGATCTATCCTGCTATTAAGATGACCATTGTTAATGCTTTCAAGCACATGGGCAATCTCTTTGTTCAGTTTGTTGTTCATTCCTAGCATTTTTGACCCTCATCAAAGCAATAATCAATATATTCAACAGGGCCCACCCGGGCATAAAGTATACTCAAAATATAATATTAATAGTATAGATAAAAGTGCTGATATAAAAACATTACACATTATCTAAGCTAAAAGAGACAGACGAGGCTATGTGCACCTCCTCTTGGCAAAAACACAGCTTGCATGCTGTCTGCCACGTGCGTAAGATCCTGGACAGATGTTGAGAGTTCCTGCATGGAAGCAGTCTGTTCCTGAAAAAAGACGAAGGCTTCCTGTGCATCTGTTGCAGACCGTTCTGAGATGGCGGATGCCTCGTCCATTGAGTAGAATTGCAGGGCTTTGCAGACCTTTTAATCAACAGCAATGTAAGCAGGAACCAAAATAAGTACAGATAATGTAAACCTATCTGAAAAATATATTACTGCATGAAATCTAATGCTGGCTCAGGAAATGTTCATGACATAGTGCATTGTATACCAGAAACTACATAAAAGAACATGATATATAAGATAGAAATTCATCTGAGACCAGGCACCAGATGACTTCCTGATCCAGTATTCGCACTGATACTATAATATATGTTCCCGGAGGATTTACATGAAAGTAAAAATCACAGAAACCATTCTTCGAGATGCGCATCAATCCCTCATAGCCACCCGCATGCGCACCCGCAGCATGCTGCCAGTTGTCGACAAGCTGGACGAAGTTGGATACTTTTCACTTGAGATGTGGGGCGGTGCAACATTTGACACTTCCATAAGATATCTTAATGAAGATCCCTGGGAGCGATTGAGAGAACTGAAAAAGCATATGAAGAACACACCTGCCCAGATGCTTCTGCGCGGGCAGAACCTTGTTGGCTACAGGCATTATTCGGATGATGTTGTCGAGAAGTTTGTGAAAAAGGCCTATGAGAACGGTATTGATATATTCAGGGTCTTTGATGCCGTGAACGACATCCGCAACATGGAAAAAGCCATTACAGTCGCCAAGAAGGAAGGCGCCCATGTGCAGGGAACCATATGCTATACCATCAGCCCCGTGCACACCATAGACAAATATGTCGAGCTTGCAAAAGGGCTTGCGGAACTTGAGTGTGATTCCATTTGTATAAAGGATATGGCAGGGCTTATATCTCCACAGCAGGCCTACGACCTTGTGAAAGCACTCAAGGCCGAGGTCAACCTGCCTGTGGATCTACACAGCCATTGTACCTCAGGCATGGCGCCCATGAGCTACATGGCCGCCTGCAGGGCCGGTGTTGACATCCTGGATACGGCACTGTCACCCTTTGCGTGGGGAACCTCACAACCGCCTACCGAATCCATCATTGCCTCACTTGCCGAGACGAAGCGCGCCACCGGACTGGACCTGGAGCTTATCTCAGAGATCTCTGCCTATTTCAAGGACCTGAAGGAAGAGTACAGATGCATCCTCAGCCCGATCTCAGAGCAGATAGACACCAACGTGCTGCTTTACCAGATCCCCGGAGGCATGCTCTCAAACCTTGTGTCCCAGTTACAGGAACAGAATGCACTGGATAAATACAAGGACGTGCTTGAGGAGATGCCAAAGGTGAGGGCTGACCTGGGCTATCCGCCACTTGTGACACCCACCAGCCAGATAGTTGGAACACAGGCTGTCCTCAATGTCCTGATGGGTGAAAGGTACAAGGTCATCCCGAAAGAAGTAAAGGATTACGTGCGTGGGCTTTACGGAAGGCCGCCGCAGAAGATCGATGATGCTATAGTCGGGAAAATAATCGGCAACGAAGAACCGATATCATGCAGGCCGGCAGACCTCATTGAACCCGAATACGAGAAGATGAAGGCCGAGGCCGAGAAGATGGGCCTTATAAAGAAGGAGGAGGACATACTCACATACATCCTCTATCCTGCGATAGCACCTGCTTTCCTCAAAGGTGAGGCAAAGGAAGAGGAGCTTGTGCCTGTTAAAACCCAGCAGCATCCATGTGCAACTGATTCTAAAGTGACATTCGTTCCCACAGAGTTCAAGGTGGAAGTGGACGGCGAAATGTTCAATGTCAAGGTCAATCCCGTGGGAGGAGCCGTAAGCGTTTCTGAGGCAGCGTTCAAACCGGATGCTGCATCACTGCCCGGGGCAGTTACAAGCCACATGCAGGGAATGGTGCTGTCCGTAAAGGTCGATGTCGGAGACAACATCAGTGAAGGCGACATAGTGTGCGTCATCGAGGCCATGAAGATGGAGAACGCCATACATGCGCCTCATGGCGGCATCGTCAAAGAGATATTCATTGCTGAGGGTGATGCGGTCGGCTCCGGCCATGTCATTATGTGCATAGAGTAAGGGAGAGTGCACATGTTCAAGAAAGTACTTGTTGCAAACCGTGGCGAGATAGCCATCCGGGCCATGCGTGCCTGCAGGGAGCTGGGAGTCGCCACAGTGGCGGTTTTTTCAGAAGCGGACAGGAATGCCCTCTTTGCAAAATATGCAGATGAGGCGTACTACATAGGTCCTGCGCCTTCGAGCCAGAGTTACCTGAATATGGACAGGATAATACAGGTTGCCCTTGAATGCGGGGCGGACGGTATACACCCGGGCTACGGTTTCCTTTCGGAGAACAGCACATTTGCCAAAAAGTGTGAAGATGCGGGCATTGTGTTCATCGGGCCCTCCAGCCATGCCATAGAGCAGATGGGGAGCAAGATAGCCGCCAGGAATGCCATGGTAAAGGCAGGCGTCCCAGTGGTTCCCGGAACTAACAAGGCTGTCGCCAGTGAGGAAGAAGCTATCGAGATAGCTAGCTCTATAGGATATCCTGTCATAATCAAGGCATCCGCCGGAGGTGGCGGCATAGGCATGAAGATCGTCCACTCCAAAGAAGGCTTCAAGCATGCCCTTCAGTCCATTCAGTCTGTGGCGGCGTCTGCCTTCGGGGATCCTACGGTATTCATTGAGAAATACGTTGAAGAGCCCAGGCATATAGAGTTCCAGATACTGGCTGACAAGTACGGGAATGCGGTCTACGTGATGGAAAGGGAATGCTCCATCCAGCGCAGGCACCAGAAACTCATCGAGGAGGCTCCATCCCCCGTAATGACCCCCGAACTGCGCAAGCAGATGGGAGAGACTGCGGTCAGGGCGGCAAAGGCGATCGGCTATGAGAATGCGGGGACCGTCGAGTTCCTTTATTCCAAAGGCAACTTCTATTTCCTGGAAATGAACACAAGGCTGCAGGTCGAGCACACTATAACCGAAATGATAACAGGCATCGACCTGGCTAAACAGCAGTTGCGCATTGCATGCGGAGAGAAACTGTCGATCAAACAGGAAGATATATCCATACGCGGATGGGCCATAGAATGCCGCATCAATGCAGAAGACCCGCTCAATGACTTTGCGCCGTCCCCGGGCAAGATCAGAAGATACCGTTCAGCCGGCGGACCGGGAATACGCGTGGACAGCGGAGTCCATATGGGGTATACGATATCCCCTTATTATGATTCCATGATCTCGAAACTGTCCGCATGGGGCCAGACAAGGGAAGAAGCAATAGACCGCATGAAGCGCGCACTCTATGAATATGTAGTTGTTGGTGTGACCACGAATATCCCCTTCCATAAGGCCGTGTTGCGCAATCCGGTGTTCAGGGAAGGCAGACTTACGACACACTTCATTGACGACTACAAGATCATAGAGGACGTGAAACAGGTAGTCATTGAAGACTCCGCAAAAGGAGCAACACTGGCTTCCGCACTCGAGAACAAGGAACAGAAGATCGCGGCCATCACTGCAGCCGTGGGCTCGTACATGAGCAACGCCCAGAAGCAGACAAAATAATTAAACCTGTGAGTATAATATATAATAGCAAACAAATATTCACTGGTGAGTATCTGTGAATGACAATAAGACCGAAATAATCAGGATACTTAAAGCTGCAGGGAACAAGGCGGTATCAGGGCAGGAGATCGGGGCAAAACTCGGGATAACAAGGGCAATGGTCTGGAAGTATGTCCGGGATATCCGAAAGGAAGGATACGATATCCAGTCCTCTCCGAAGATAGGATATACCCTGATATCCTCGCCTGACATGCTATACCCGGAACAGATAAAGATAGGGCTTGAGACAAGTCTCTTCGGGAGAGAGATCGTGTATTACGACGAGATCGAATCCACGAACAGCATTGCCAAGGATATCGCTAACAGATATCCAGAGGGGACAATGGTTATTGCAGAGACCCAGAAAAAAGGCCGTGGCCGCCTGGGCAGCGAATGGCAGTCCACCCCCGGAGGGATCTGGTTCTCACTGATCCTTAAGCCTTCCATCCCTCTAGAGTACGCCCCCAGGATCACACTGGTTGCAGGCCTGGCCGTTGCAAAGTCGCTGAGAAGATTCGGGGTTGATGCCCGGATAAAATGGCCCAATGATGTGCTCATCAACGGGAAAAAGGTCTGCGGCATACTTACCGAGGTGGATGCCGAGGTCGAGAAGGTTGACTACCTGGTACTGGGAATAGGCATTAATGCAAATGTCAGAATGAAGGATTTCAGGGAGGACGTCAAGGAAAGTTCCACGAGCCTTGAGGCAGAGCTAGGTAAGCCGGTCAACAGGATAGAGCTTATCAAGGACCTGCTCTATGAGCTCGAACAGCAGTACATAAAGTTCAAGACCCAGCAGTTCTCGAACATTGTCAGTGAATGGATATCCCTTTCCGACACCATCGGAAAGGAAGTGACCGTCACCACGCCTGTGAAGATCATTGAGGGCAAGGCTGTCGGTGTCACTGATAAAGGAGCACTTCTTGTAAAAACAAGAAACAATACAAGAGAAGAGATCATTGCCGGGCGTTGCAGGTATGCTAAGACTTGAGCCAGCACTGCTTTTAATGTACAGGTCGGCAGCAGCGAAGCTCCTGTTAGCCCTGATCCTGATATGCAGCCTACCCATCACATCAGCGGCCCAGGATACTGTCCTGATGGATGGGGAAAGCATCTTCCTCACCACAGGAGAAGCATGGACGTTTGATCAGGGCTATGTCCTTACAATTAAAAGCGTCAACCAGAGAACAAATGAAGTCTGGCTGGAACTGTCACTGGACGGAATGATCCTCAGGGAAGGCATCTTCCGGGAAAGGGATACTCTTGTGTACTCCCGTGATACGGAGATCCTTAACATCACCCTCGATACTGTATATTCGAGCCCCAGCGGAGAACTGGTCACATTCACTCCGGTATACCAGTATCTTGACCCACAGCTTCCTGCACCTGAGGTCCGGGACGGGCAGGAGCAGGACGAAAGCAACGGTTCCCAGGCAAACAGCAGTGGCGATGATATCTTACCCATGCCCGGATATGGTATGTTTCAGACACTTGCCACGATTGCGTTAGTCGGACTGACCGGACTTGCCGTTCACAGAAAAAGATAAGGGACCTTCCTAAAAGAAGGAAGAAAAGGGTTTAGAACTTAAGGTTACCCTTTTCCATCAGCACCTTGAGGTCTTCAAGGCTCAGTCTTGCATTCTTGTCAAGTTTCTCTTTTGCCACCACGAGATGCTCTTCCTGCTTTTTCTCATCCTTCTCAAGATGGATATCCTCCAGTTTTCCGAGGTAGACACCAAGCTCTTCCCTGAGCTGGGCCATCCTGGTCTTGAGGGGGTCTATCCTTTCCCTCAGAGGTGCAGTGACAGATATCTTTGATGTTATTTCAGAATGTGCAAGATCAGCCTGCTTGCGCAGATCATCCACCTGCTTATAGAGATCGATCATCTCAAGGTGATACTTCTGAGACTGCTCTGCAAGCTCGTGTATCTCGCCTCCAAGGTCTTCCCTGGATGCAAAGACATCTTTTGAGCTTTCATAGGCCTCAACGAGTTTCTTATGGACCTCATTGGCATCAAAAGCCGCATCAAGGCGTTCTTTCATTGCAACGAGCCTGTCAAAGAGGTCCGTCTCATGCTTGAGAGGGATATCTGCATTGAAGAAAGTGTCCAGATCGGCAAAATAAGCCTTTGAAAGCGTTTCCACACTGCCCTTAGAGAGACTGTTCAGGCTGTCACGCTTGCTCTTGAGCTCGGATATCTCGCCCGAGCATTGGCGCTTCTTGTCCTCCACCTCATTCCGGGAAGCCTTGAGCGAGGATATCCTGGCGTTAAGGGAATCCCTCCTGGACTTTGCGTCGCGCGCCTTTGCAACAAGCTCCTTCACTTTTGAATTGAGCTCATCGCGCTTGGTCTTCATCTCATCCATATTGGTACGATGGAGCTTTAACTGCTTGTAGATGGATTTCAGTTCACGGTCAAGATGCCCTATCTGGGTGCGGAGCTCGTCTGCCTTGCCCTTGAGATCTTTCTCTGTCATTGATGAGATGTCGGTCATGATTTCACCTCTGCTTCACCTGGAGCACTTACAGACACCCTCTCCCAGTGGGCAAGCGCTTCCCTGTGACTGTTGATCCGGTTCTCAAGCCATTTGTGTTTCTGCTCAAGTTCACCGAGTTCCTTTTCAGCATCTTCCCGGGCCTGGTCCGGGTTCTCTTCGGGATTCTTCAGGGAGGCAAGTTCAGCATTCGCATCCATGGCCTCGTTTATCCTGCCCCTGAAGGAGTCTACAGCAGCACGGGCTTTTATAAGATTGGAGTGGACTGAGGAAATACTGGCAAAGATAAGATCTGCATGCTTTTTTTCGTCTTCAGGTGAGAGAGTGCCCTTCAGTTTGGGGAATTCCTCTGCAACAAGCTTCAGCTCTTTCTGGACAAGAGGATCGTTGCCATATGACGATCCCATTTCCTCAAGCACCTTCTCGGCCTGATGATAAAATAACTGTCTCTTCTCAGTCAGTACCTCGGTCCTGGTGGCAACGTGCTCCTTTTTCTCCTTGGAGGATGTGATCCTTTCATTTGCTGAACGAACCCTGCCATCGATCTCGCTGAACTGTGCTCCGTAATCATCTAACAGCTTTTTGTGTTTTTCGATCACTTTAGCTATAAGCTCATTCCCGTCATAGGTCTTTAAAGGAACAGTATCGTTCCTATTCTCTGCATCGCTCATAAACCAACCTCACAGCAATTCTATATTCTGAATACCTGGGCATGCGCCACACCATCGATAATCTTCACGCTCGAAGGATCCACAATACCGCATTTAACAGCGCAGGATACGGCCTTATCGCCAAAGAGATTGACATTGCCTGCCTTGGTAATGACCGCCATTACATCATCTTCCGATACGAGGTCTCCCTTATAGAATTCCTCGGATATCGTCACCTTGAGGTTTCCCTCTCTGAGGCTCTTTCCAAGCAGTTCCCTGTCGCATACTGCAACAATAACGCTTTCTCCGGCCTTATGGATCTTAAGATACATAGAATCACATCAATTATACTACTTTTATGTGGTCGTTATCAGGCTTCAGCAGGTCCCCGGAGCGCCTCATTTTCGCTATGAGCTCCTCTGCATGCTGACGGTCTATCTGCTGTGCCTGAGCTTCAGCGAAGACTTCCTCCAGAGGTGCCTTTCCTCCCGGATGCCTGTCACCCACCGCTTTAATGATTTCCTTAATGACTTTAATCTTATCCCTCTGGCTCTTGGTGGTGCCCGAAGCGATAATGTCCACATCCAGAGCACCGGTATCAGGATCGACACCCACCTGCTTAAGACATGAATAGACAATGCGGGTCGTTTTCCTTGCATCATCAAGGGTTGCCACGTTGCTCAGTCTTACCCTGGCACTTGCCTCCGCAAGTCTCACAAGGGCTTCCAGCTGACGCGCTGTCACAGGAACAGGCGAATCCTTGCCTTCACCCATCTTGCGCAGGTCCATATAGAACTTGACCAGGTGCTCACGTGCCGCATCCTCCATTATGGGATAGATGTGTCTTCGTGCATACGCAACATACTTGCGCATGAGCTCAGGGTCGATATCCGGCTTCACTACTTCCATATGCTCGTCCACAAGTTCCTGACTGACCCCACTTGCCGGGATGTTCTTACGCTGCTCGGAAAGCTCGCCGGCGTAATGTGACTTGAGGATATGCTTTGCGATCTTGGTATCCATTTCCTCATTGGGAGTGTCAAGGAGCACAAAGATCATGTCGAACCTGGACATGAGCGCAGGCGGCATGTTTATCTGCTGGGCTATGCCCTCGTACCTGTCAAAACGCCCGTACTTTGGATTTGCGGCACCAAGCAGTGCACACCTGGACTTCAGTGTGGCAAGGATGCCCGCCTTTGCTACACTGATGGTCTGCTGCTCCATGGCCTCGTGCAGCGCACTCTTATCCTCGGAGCTCATCTTGTCCATCTCATCGATCGCAGCTATACCCATATCGGCCATTACAAGGGCACCTGCTTCCAGTGTCCAGCGTCCGTCCCCCAGGTCATCCTTTACCGCCGCTGCGGTCAGACCGCTTGAGGAAGCACTCTTACCTGATGCAAAGACACCCCTGGGAGCGAGCTTTACCATGTAACGCAGCATCTGACTTTTTGCAACACCGGGGTCACCCACGAAAAGCATATGGATGTCACCGCGCACTCTGGATCCATCCGGCAGGTGTTTAGCCACCCCGGAGAAGAGCTGCAGTGAAAGGGCTTCCTTCACGTCCTCATAGCCATAAATGGAAGGAGCTATCGATTTTATTATCTTATGATATATGTCAGGATTGCGGCTTAAAGCTATGATCTGTTCCTCATCCTCAGGACTTATGTCCAGTTCATCGAATTCCTGATCGGTATATTCGATGGAGTTGGCGTGCAGCACCAGATCGTAAAAAGGAGATTTTCCCTCCCTGGTAGTGCGCTGGTGGGAACGGAGCACACCATTGATCACAACGCGGTCACCCGGCTTGACTATACCTGCCAGGTCGTCCTCCGCGTCCACATCCAGGCTCTGGGGCTGCGTGCCTCCCCTGAGGTTCTCGGGAGACTCCTGGACCTGCAGTTTCTGGGCATCAATGAAGACCGACTCATTTATCTCCAGCTTGAAAGGCCCCTTCCTGCCGCATGTATCGTTCTCACATTCCAGGGGTTCCACGAACTTCAGTTCAGTCTGGGGTATCTTCGTAACGTGCTCGCAGCGCATGCATTTGAATGCCGCGTCCACTATCTTGGGGCGGACCTCCGTTGCCTTGCGTATCATGCCCTCGATAGCTACGAGCTGCAGGAGGTGCTTGCTCCTCAGGTCCCTGTTGGGAACCTTGTTGGGTATCCTGACGAAACGGACCTTTGCACTGTCCATTGACTTCTCAATGGGCAGGTCGATGCTCTGGAGCGCATTATCGGCACAGGGCAGAACCTCATCGGGCCGGAGCAGAAGCTCGTCCGCAAGCTCCCTGTCGAATATCTCCAGATCCGAGAAATCAACGTAAATGCTGCGCTGGTCAGGATAATCGTTTGCAAGCTGGAGAATACTGTCCCAATAATATTTTTTCAGAAAAGTCCTGAACTTTTCGTCCCACTTACCTTCAGTCATGTTTTACACAGAATATTATGTTTATAAATCCAAGCCGATGCAAGATGGACCTTAAGTAATATGAATATTTCGAAACACAATTCAGTGTCGTTGGTCTTTGTCAAGGTTGCGCTGAATGCGTCTGACAACACCCCTCAGGGTCTGTACTTCCCGTTCCAGCAACCCCACCCTTCCGAATATTCTCCTCAGCATGAGTTTGGTCTTCTCCTTTTTATGTGCAGGATACCGCATGTCATCAAGCAGCTCGAACAGGTGATCGTAGAAAAGGTGAACATCAAACGCGTCAGCAAGCCTGTTCTCCCCATGTTCGATATTGCTCAGCTCGTAAAGGACCACAGCGACAGCGTGTGACATATTCATCACCGAGTAGACCTCCGAAGTGGGGATCGTCATGATCATATCGCACAGCTTCAGCTCCTCCCTGTTAAAGCCGTGATCCTCCCTGCCAAAGAGCACTGCCACAGTGCCCTGGCTACCCGAGAGGCGGTCCTTCACCTCCCGCGGAGAATAGGCAGGGATCCTAAGATGCCGGTCAAACCTCACACCTGAAATACCGGTGGTCCCTATGACAACACTCGCACCATCAATTGCCTCCCCCAGGGATCCAACAACAGTAGCACCCTGGAGCAGGCTCCACGCATGCGAGGACATTGCCCTTGCTTCTGTTTCCAGTTTACAGGGATTCACAAGTACGAGATCGCTGAAACCGAAATTCATCATGGCACGGGCCACAGAACCGACATTCCCCTGGTAAAGGGGCTCTACAAGCACTACTCTGATATCAGGGGACATGTTTTAAGACTGCTCTGAATTTAGGGCATTCTATAGTGCTGCCTGCATATAAGTGTAATTGGACACTGGATGGAAGACAATGAAAAATATAAACATGAACATGCCCGCATACTTATTCCTTTTTGAAGACCCTGTCGCCTGATGCAGATATATTTAATGCAAATCTTTAAATAATATCGATACTACACTCATGCAAACCATACCGGTTACTTATAAGTAAAAACCACCCCGATTCTGAAAGTATGATAATTATAGTTTATGATATATCAGGAGAAAACTAAATGAGCATGGAGTACTTTGCAGGCGTATCTGACGCCTTAAGACTTACATTCGTGCAGGTTATGATAATGGCTAACCTGTCTATTGGTATTTTTATTATAGGAATGTATATAAACCTGAAAAAATGGGGGATGGGTTCCACAGGCTATGGACAGCAGCCTTCCGGAAGCATCCTTGCATTCCCCAGAATGCTTGTCCAGCAGATGAGCGAACATGCACATGTGCATAATCAATCAGTCTTGGAAACCTTTGTACTTGACATCCTCTTCCAGAGAAGGATATTGAGGAGAAGCCCGCTAAGATGGTTCATGCACTTCACAATATTCGCAGGATGGATGATTCTTTTTGTAATGTCCCTTGCGATGTTCCTTGTGGAAATGATATACATGATTGGTGAGGAAGTAGGATATGCACATTCCCTTCCGGCATTCATGAGCCCAGAAGTGTTCAGGGAAATTCTCTCAGTTCCAAACGACATATTCAGCTACATCCTGCTCACAGGTATAATAATAGCAATATACAGGAGACTGTTCGTTGCCAAGGTAAGGGAATCGACCATTGCTTATGATTCGATCCTTCTCATAGGTCTTACAGTGATCACAATATCAGGATTCGTTGCAGACGGTATCAGAACGGGAAGATTCTGGAGCCTTGGTATCGACGACACTACCCTTGCACCGCCCATGGCCCTGTTCCACGTGGTAATCTCACTGCTCTTCTGTATCGCATATATACCATTCAGCAAATACATACACATGATAGCAATACCGCTTGCACTCCTTGCGAACAAAGGAGGAGAGTAAATAATGGCAAAGCGCAAACCTTCAGTTAATACGGAGAATTTAACAGCCGTCCAGCTCATGGAACTTGACTCCTGCAGCCGCTGCGGAGAATGCGTGAACTGGTGTCCGACTTACGATGCATCGGAACAGGACCCAGGGCTTGCACCAAGAGACAAGATCCTCAGATGGAGAGAGTTCATGAACAAGTCCTACGGCCTGCGTGCAAGGCTCTTCGGACCAAAGGAGATACCGGAAGAAGACATAGAGAAGTTCAAGGATGATGTCTACAAGTGCACGACCTGCGGAATGTGCGCAACAGTGTGCGAGTCCGCCATCAACACCGTCGAACTCTGGGAATCCATGCGCGCAAACCTTGTCAAGCGCGGTAACGGTCCTTTCGGTAAGCAGGGTGCTTTCCTCAAGCTCATAGGACAGTACAAGAACCCGTACATGGAAGACAACAAGAACAGGGTCAACTGGTTCCCGAAAGACGTCAAGGTCGAGGACAAGGCAGAGATCCTCTACTTCGGAGGATGTACAGCCGAACTCAAGCAAAGGAAGCTTGCACTTGCAACAGCACGCCTGCTCAACAAGCTGGGGATCAAGTTCACAATGCTTGGCGAGGATGAGATCTGCTGCGGCTCTGCACTTATCAGGACCGGCCAGTACTTCATCAATGATACAGCAAAGGTGAACGCCCAGAAGAACATCGACAATATCAAGGCCAAGGGCGCAAAGACAGTGCTCTACGCATGCGCCGGCTGCTACAGGGCATCAATGATTGACTGGCCAAGGCTCACCGGACAGAAGCTCCCGTTCAAGGTGGTCCACATCACCCAGTTCCTGCAGGAACTCATCGAAAAGGGCGAGATCAAGTGGGAGAAGTCCATTGACAAGAAGGTCACTTACCACGACCCGTGCCACCTCGGACGCCATGTGGGAGTATTCGAGCCACCAAGGGCAGTGCTCAGGGCAATCCCTGGCATCGAACTTGTCGAAATGGACAGGATAGAAGAGAACCAGCGCTGCTGCGGAGCCGGCGGCGGTGTGAAAGCAGGTGTCCCGGACCTTGCACTCGGTGTTGCTTCAACGCGTGTTGAAGATGCACTTGCAACAAAGGCAGACCTCCTCTCAAGCGCATGTCCGTTCTGTAAGAGGAACCTCAGCGACGGAAGGGACGCCATCGGCGCAAAGCAGCTTGAAGTAGAGGATGTCGTAGTTCTTGCTGCCCAGGCAATGGGAATAGACCTCAGCGATGCACCAGAGTGATCCCGGGGTCACTCTAACTTTTTTTATAGTAAACGCTGAGGATAATCTAAATATAGTCATTTTCTTTATTCTGCTTACTTATGGAAATCCCGTACGAGATATTAGGAAAGTTCTTTGTTACCATTGCATTGCTTGCAATAGCAGGCATACTGGTTGCACTCATCCTGGGAGTGTACAGCTTCAACAAGCACAGGATACTCTTTCCAAACTTCGTCCTTTTGATACTTTACATGTTCTACGGCCCGGCCAAATTCATCTGCAGCATTTTCAGTATAAAGGAAACACTTGTTGATGAGATACTGGTCGAGGTGCGCAATGCGGTGATGCTTGAGAAGTTCAGGAACACAAAAGGTAAGCGGGTAATATTCCTGCCTCAATGCATGCGCCATCCAAAATGCAAGGCCCGCTGCGATCCCATAATCGGATATGAATGCAGGATGTGCGGCCTTTGCGATATCGGAACTATCTGCAAAGCTGCCAAAGAACACCACTTCGAAGTGTATGTGATACCTGGTGGCAGTTTTGTCAAGAAGATCATTAAGACCCAGCAGCCTGATAGTTGCATCGGAGTGGCCTGCTATCCCGAGCTCTCGGAGTCGATGCAGGGAGCTTCACCTTTCATGGTAGTCCAAGGCGTTTCCCTCGTACGAGACGGTTGTTTCGATACAAAGGTGGATGTTGAAGAGGTCATCAGGAAAATGGAGGAATGCGATGTATAGGCTTCTTGGGGAGATCATAACAGTCCTGATCCTCATTTCAGTGGTCCTGGCAGCTATCGCCCTTGCGGTCAGCAGGCTGAGCGTGAACAGGAATGTATGGCTTGCAGGCTTCTTTGCCGGGGTGCTTGATTTCTTCTACCTGCCCCTTAAGTTCTTCTTTTTCAGGCTGTCGGATACAAAGGTCCTTGATAAATGGATGGTCTCCCTGAAGAACATAGCAAATGAGAACAAATTCGCAAAAACGAAGAACCGCATGATAATAGCACCTCACTGTATGCGTTTCCTGGAATGCCCTGCATCATCCGCAAGGACCGGGATCCAGTGCATCTCCTGTGGAAAGTGCGTGTTCGCAAAACTGAAGGAAGACGCTGCAAGGTTTGGATACAGGCTTTACATTGTAACAGGCTCCTCATTCGTGAAGCATGTTATCAAAGAGGAGAATTACGACGGTGCACTTCTGATAGCATGTGACTACGAGCTTAACAAGGTCATGATGGGACTTAAGGGAAAGAACATCGTGACATACGGCATCCCCATGTCCAATGACGGGTGCTTCAATACGGGAGTCGAGTACTGGAAAGTACTTCAGGCACTGGAAATGTTCTCGGACAAATCCAATCACTGATCCGGAGAAACAGCATGTATGACCTTATAATAGTAGGTGGCGGCCCTTCCGGCTCCGCTGCAGCCAGAATAGCAGGAAAGAAAGGCCTGAAAACCTTACTGATCGAAAAGGCAGCATTCCCAAGGTACAAACCCTGCGGAGGCGCCCTTTCCGAACATGCCATCTCATTCCTGGACTTCGAGCTTCCTGGAGAGCTTATCGAAAGAGAGATCTTCGGGGCCAGGATCTGCTTCCGCGATAAGGTCATCGAGCGTTCAAAGGATTACCGCCTCTCTGTTATTGTAAGCCGCAGCAAGCTTGATCATTTCCTTCTCGAGAAAGCCAGGGAAACAGGTATCGGAGTTCTTAACGGGGAGAAGGTCATAGACATTAAGGAAAGCGAGGACTGTGTTACAGTAAGGACTGCAAAAGCCTCCTATGAGTCCAGATACCTTATCCTGGCAACGGGCTCCCAGGGAACACTGAAGGAACTGGTCCGTAAGAAGGATGAAAAAAAGGAATATGGCGTATGCATGGTCACAGAGATACCTGAGGCCAACGAGACTATTGACAGGTACATCAGCAATGCAGTAGAACTGCGCTTCGGAGTTGCAGGAATGGGATACGGGTGGATATTCCCGCATGAGAGGCATTATTCCGTCGGTACGGGTGGGCTTGCAAGCCTGCTGCCTGACCCGAGAGGCACAATGAAGCAATACCTGCAGGATAACAACTTTAATGGCAATTACAAACTCAATGGCCATGTCATCCCCTGTGGCGGATACAAAAGGAAGCTTGTGAACAGGAGAATGATGCTCGTAGGAGATGCAGCCGGGTTTGTTGACGCTTTTACAGGAGAAGGTCTTGCCTATGCCATAAGGTCAGGACAGATAGCGGGAGAGGTCGTGGCAGATGCACTGGCCTCAGGTGAAGGACCGGCAAGCCTTAAAGGCTATGAGGACAAATGCCATTCCGAATTTGGGAAGCATCTCAGGTATTCCCTTTATTTTGCCAGCATCATGCACCGTTTTCCTGAAAGGGCCTTCAGCATATTTACCCGGGAAGCCAGTGTCGTTGACAGGTTCCTTGAAGTGGTTGCGTTCAGGATGGACTACAGACAGTATATGAAGTGGCTAATCATTAATTTCAAGCCGCGCTGGTTTCTCAAAAGAAAAAGTGTGGAATTTGAGTGAGTGAGGAGAATAAGCTCCCTTCTGTTGATGCAGCACACCATCCTGCCTGGCGGGACAGTGCGCTCTTTTAGAGCTGCATTGGCGGCATTCGGCTAAGCGTCATTTACCGAGGGATGGTCTGAACACCATTTATCCCTCTCCGACTTGCACCCACGAGGATTCGCCGTTCCATCCGCATTCCATGCGACCTCAGCCTTCCGGCATCACTGCATTGACATGGCGCGGTATCGTTTCTGTGCCAGCATGCAGGATCTGCATGAGTTGCATTGCAACTGCCCGGGCTCTCGCCCGGTGCCCTTCACAGGCACTCGTGTATTCAGATGGTGGGGAGACTTTCCTCAGGCCAGAGGCCCGGCGGCCGCCCTTCCTCTCTCACGGAATAAAACTAAGTCCCATGATATGATATAAAGCTATCCATGCATGTAAAATAGATAACAGGCCCTAATAATAAATGAATGGCCCTGTGGAAAACTGCGATCCAACAGAGCAGTCCGGCAACATTTATTACTGAGCAGGTCCCACTTATTTATTGGTGGTTAGACGAGATACAACAGATACCTGATGATAGGAGTTATCCTGCTCACTGCGATCGTTCTTATTCTGACTGCCGAGGCATATGTCATATTCCACCCATTATCCGGCCACATACCATCAGGAAGTCCGAACGATATAGAAACGGGATATATCAGCATGGTCGTGGGTATACTCCTTCCCTCTGCAGCAGCAGGGCTCTATATAATAGCAAAACAGAAAAAGGATGAGGCCACTGACAGCTAGTTCAAAGTTTCAGGACACCACAGCCGCAGCCACGCCTTATAAGGAAATCCATCTTGGATTTGATCTCATCCTGATGGAAATCAGAAAGCAGATCATACTCTTCCTTATGTTTATCCATTATGTGCTGGAACATTTTCTCCTTCACGGTTTCCGGATCATTGTCAATGACTATGAAATCGTCGTTGAAGCCAAGGTCCCTGCATTTCATTATAATGACGATGTTAAAACCTCCCGATGAAAAATAGATGCTAATCACTTATTAACCTTGTTCAGCTTGAACAAAATGAGAAGATAGTGTTTTCACACTACCTGTTAAAGGAAGAATGAAGCACCTATCAGTATGAACAGGACACCGGCAATGGTGGATATGGTTTTCTTGTCCACCTTCCCCATGACCATCTTTCCGAGATAAACAGCCGTGGCAGAGAGAATGAACAGTGCCGCTATTACTCCGATGAACACAAGCAGCGGATTATACTGTGTGGCAAACAGGGCTGCTGCAAGCTGTGTCTTATCTCCCATCTCAGCAAGAAGGATAAGCCAGAACCCTGACATGAAAGGGCTTTTAAGTTCATAGGAGCCTTCCTCTTCATTCTTATTCCTGTTATGAAGGGTCATCAAACCGAATATAATGAACATCAGGCCCGCACCTATGCGTACATAGTCCATAGGAATTCTCTGGGAGATGTAATTACCGAAGAGTATGGCTATCCCGTCAGTAAGGATAAAAGCCAGCATCACACCTGCCAGTAGTGATGCATACCTGCGGGTCTTGGTGGAAAGGACCAGTACGGCAAGCTGGGTCTTATCACCGAGTTCCGCAAGTCCCACCAGAAGGAAAGGGAGCAATATATCCTGTATCATGCATATGCACTAGCCTTTATGGGATATTAAATTTGCTCAGAAATGTCATGGAATACTTAAATTTACCCTGAGACTAAGGAAATCAGTTTCCCTGTAAATATAAAAGAATGTTATGGTTAATAACAAAAGTACTATATATACATATCAACTAACCGATATCCGGTTACTCGTAGAAAGAAGGAAGGAAAAAGTGTGAACGAAACTGGCACGGTAGAAAGCAGGGTCCTTAAGTACGCAGACAAGGAGAAGATCACAAGCGGAGTTCCCCAGCTTGACGGAATACTTCAGTCATACCGTCTTGGAGACAACGTGGTATGGGAAGTGGAGGAGCTTGAAGACTACAGGTATTTTGCGGGTAAGCTCATCCGCCAGGCCATCAGCTCGGGATCTAAGTGCGTCTACGTGAGATTCGCGCCTCACGACCCTATCCTTGAGCCAATGGAAGGACTCGATATAGTAAAGATAGACCCCGGAAACGGTTTTGACTTTTTCAGCAGTCAGGTCCACAGGACAATAGAACATTATGGCGAGAAGGTCTACTATGTATTTGATAACCTTTCCTCGCTCATGGTGGAGTGGGCTACCGACGAACTGGTGGCCAACTTCTTTAAAGCCACATGCCCCTACCTGTTCGAACTTGAAACCATAGGCTATTTCTGCCTCACACGCGGGAAGCACAGTCATTCCACCGTGGCAAGCATCAGGGAAACAACACAGGTACTTCTTGATTACTATCATATAGGTGACAGGGCATACATCCATCCGCTGAAGGTCTATGACCGCTACTCACAGAGCATGTTCCTGCCCCACGTGGTCACCGGGGAGAACTGGGAGCCCATATTCGACAGCGGGAAGGCTGCCAGCATATCTTCTATCGATCGCAGGAAAGTCATCCGCATGGGAAGCCGTGGTACGGCCCCCTGGGATACCGTGTATACGAAGCTCAAGTTCCATTATGAGATGGGGATACTTGACACGATTCCTGATCCTGAGCTTACGGCGCTCAGGCAGGAGCTCTCAAGGATGATCATAGGCGAACACCCCCGTTTCAATCGCCTTGCAGATATATATCTCACGCTTGAGGACCTGCTCGGCATAAGGGACAGGATGATAGGCTCCGGGCGCATCGGAGGAAAGGCCGTGGGAATGTTGCTGTCACGCAATATAGTCCTCAACAGCGACAGGAAGGAGGAGTTCTCAGAGATAATCGAGGCGCATGATTCGTTCTACATTGGCTCTGATGTCTTCTTCACTTTCATGATAAACAACGACCTGTTCCGTCTCAAGGTCCGCCTGTCCGATAGCTCAAGCATGACCAAGGATGAGTTCGAGGAAGTCGAAAAGAGGTTCCTGGAAGGAAAGTTCCCCGAAGAGATAATGGAGCAGTTCAAGGATCTGATGGACTACTTCGGACAGGCGCCCATCATAGTCCGGTCGAGCAGCCTGCAGGAAGACAGTTACGGGAACGCATTCGCGGGCAAGTACAGGAGCGAGTTCTGCGCCAACCAGGGAAGCCCGGAAGAGCGCCTGGAAGCATTCATGCATGCGGTCAAGCTTGTATATGCCAGCGCCCTCAACCCGGATGCCCTTGCATACCGCAGGACCAGGGGGCTGCACTACCATGATGAGCAAATGGCAATACTGGTGCAGCGTGTGTCCGGTATGTCCTACAGACAATACTTCTTCCCGGCGCTTGCAGGAGTTGCTTTCTCAAAGAACCTGTTCCGCTGGACAAAGCGCATAGACCCCGAGAAAGGCCTGATCAGACTTGTCTTTGGACTTGGGACGCGCTCCGTGGATCGTGTTGGCAGGGATTATCCCCGGATGATAGCGGTCAGCCATCCGGCACTTCGCCCTGAGACCGGCTCGAAGCTGATAAAATACTCGCAGTGGGATGTGGATGTTCTGGATCTCGATGCGAAAGACCTCATAACCATACCCTTCTACGACCTTGTCAGCCGCTGTGATTATCCCAACCTCAGGATGTTTGTATCTGTCATGAACGACGGATATCTTACTGACCCCTATACCAATACCATTGACTGTTCACAGGAAGTAGTGCTCACATTCAATAACCTGATAAAGAACACAAGATTTGTCGATATCATGGGACAGATACTCAGGATCGTGGAGGAAGTCTATGAACAGCCTGTAGACATCGAGTTCACGGCATCCCTCGATCAAAAGGGAAACGTGAGGATAAACATAGTCCAGTGCAGGCCCATGACAACTCCCGGAAGCGATGAGAACATAGAGATCCCGGACAATATAAAGGACGAGAACATACTTTTCAGGTCCGGCATGCTGATAAACCAGGGAAAGGTGGAAAATGTGGAATACATAGTGTACATCGACCCCCAGGCATATGAAGCAGCGGACATGGACCTGAAGCGATCCATCGGACGTGTCGTGGGGCGCATAAATGAGAAGATAGGCGGCATGGGATCAGAGTTCATACTCATGGGCCCGGGCAGATGGGGCAGCAGCAATATTGAGCTTGGAGTGAATGCGACATACAGCGAGATAGAACACACATCACTGCTGGTGGAGATCGCACGTGAGAAAGCGGGCCATACCCCGGAGGTCTCCTACGGGACCCATTTCTTCCAGGACATCGTTGAAGAGGAGATCATCTACATGCCTGTTTACCCGGATGCGAAGGGGTCGAAGTTCAATGAGGCCTTCTTCAGGGATTCCAGGAACATGCTTACAGACATACTGCCGGACCATGAGGGATTCAGCCATGTGGTCAAGGTTATCAACGTCCGCGAGGCATCGTTCGGGGCTCATGCCGTAGTGATCGCAAACCTCTATGAACAGGATGCAGTGTGCTACCTTGAGAAACCTGCAGTTGGCAGAACGTGGAAACTGGATAAACTGAAAGGTCAGTGGCAGTAAAAAGAAAACATGAAAAAGTGGTATTAATCGACGAACTTAATACCAACATCCTTCATGTGGTTGCGTATAGCCACATTGACAAGAAGCGGGGTGATCGACTCCACCATGGAGGAAGTTTCAATGGGGCCGATATCCATGGGCCGCATTCCCGGGATATCCCTGACAAGGCCAAAGACGATATTCTTTGAGTGCATGCTGTTACCGCACACGCCGACATCGTAATTTAGCTCGATGTCAAGATTGGCAAGCTTGGCTGCAGGGACATTGTGGAAAGCAGATACCAGTTCGGTTCTTTCCGGCAGCAGAGGAGCTATCTCCTGTGCGGCGCTTCCGGCAGGAGGAGTGACATAACAGAAGTAGTCTGCCTTGTAGTCTTCTCTGGAGTTTGTCGGTATTTCCAGAGGGACTCCTTCAGGAACAATGATACAGCGATCCTTTTCCATGGGAACGACCACGGATATGACTATCTTGCCTTCAAGTCCCGGTTTGATCTGCTCTATGGTGGAAGCTATCTGCCCGTACCTGATGGCAAGGAGCACGACGTCGGCCTCTGAGGCTGCCTTTTCATTGACATCACCGCTTATGTCTGCCTTGAAGCCATAGTCCTTCAATATGCCGTTGTATTCTGCTGCCTTGGCCCGGGCTTTTTCCTGCTCCCTTGAACCCACTATCACCTGGTGTTTCTGTCCCCACCTGAGGGCAAAACCTTTACCTATGCTGCCTGTACCGCCGATTATTGCAATCTTCATGATAATCCCATCAACAACAATACAACTGATATGAACGGTCCGACCTAAAAATGGAAGGATCTATATGGTCTGTGAATGCAGACCATATAAATGTTACTGGTTGTATTGCAGGATTGGATCCAAGAAGGATCAGATCCATCCACGGTCTTTCATTGCAACTACAACGCGCTCAATAGCAACAACGTAAGCAGCAGTCCTCATGTCAATGTTGTATTTCTGGGATGCTGCATACACTGCCTTGTATGCCTCGGTCATCTTCCTGTCCAGACGGGTGTGGACCCTGATCTCACTCCAGTAGTACATGTAGAAGTTCTGGACCATCTCGAAGTATGATACTGTTACTCCACCTGCGTTACAGAGGAAGTCAGGAATTACATGGACACCCTTCTGGAAGAGGATCTCGTCTGCTGCAGGAGTGGTTGGGCCGTTTGCCAGTTCTGCGACGATCTTGGCGTTGACCTTGTGTGCGTTCTTCTCAGTTATGACGTTCTCAAGAGCTGCAGGGATGAGCACGTCCACATTGAGTTCAAGGATGGCCTCGTTGCTGATCGGGGTGGTGTTTGCAAGGCCTGCGACAGATCCGGTCTTTACCTTATGCTGGTTTGCAGCCTCAGGGTCAATACCGTCCATGTTCATGATGCCGCCTCTGCTGTCACTCATAGCGACGATCTTGCAGCCGAACATTTCCTTTGCGAGCTTTGCTGCGTAGTATCCGGCGTTTCCGTATCCCTGGATCGCGATCTTTGCGTCCTTGAGTTCGATCCCGAGCACTTTGGCTGCCTCACGGACAGTGTAGAGACCTCCTCTTGCGGTTGCGTCTCCCCTGCCGAGTGAGCCGCCCATTGTAAGGGGCTTACCTGTGACTACGCCAGGCTGGTTGAATGTGGATATCTTTGAGAACTCGTCAACCATCCATGCCATGATCTTGGGGTTGGTGTACACATCAGGTGCAGGAACGTCCTTCCTGGGGCCGATGATCTGGGAGATGCTTGCGATATACTTGCGGCTGAGGCGCTCAAGTTCGCCATCGGACATCTCCTTGGGGTTACAGATAACTCCTCCCTTGCCTCCGCCAAGTGGAATGTCTACAACTGCGCACTTCCATGTCATCCATGCTGCAAGTGCCCTTACGGTGTCGATATTCTCTTCAGGGTGGAACCTGATACCGCCCTTTGTAGGACCTCTGGCGTCGTTGTACTGTATCCTGAAACCTTCAAACACCTTGATGGTACCATCATCCATACGGACGGGAAGGGTGACGCGCAGTTCGCGCATCGGGTGCCTGAGCATTTCATGTACGCTTTCATCCAGCCCAAGAATTGCAGCGCATTTTGCTAACTGCTTTCTTGAATTTTCAAATGGGTTTTCTGTGGACATTGGTCTACCTCTTTACATGCGATATATATATGTTGAAATAAGGTGATTAGTAACCGACTTCTAAGTATAAGACGCTTTCTATGCGCATTCCTGTCACACGGGAAATTAAATAAGGAGGTAGATGATGTTTTTAGCAATCTTCAGACAGAGAAAATGCTTTGGATCATGGGGAAGATTGCATGCCTGCTACCGGCAAAAGCTTACAGAGCAGCAGGTACATCAATCAGTCCTCTTCCTCCAGATACTGGATAATATCATTCACAGTAAGTTCCCCTCTTGCAACACGCAACACCGAGGGATAAATATAAGCGCAGTCATAGATCTTGCTCCAGCGTTCCTCACCCACAATGTTCACCAGATCGGCCATTACCTTTCCACATCTTGGACAGTACCTGTTCTCGCTTTCTACTCCGCAAACAACACACTTCATATGAAAACCCCCGCAGCAATGGGCTGCTAAGTTTAAAGTGTGCGGCAATACTATTTAACAGTGACCTGTTCAGGATAGATTTTGACAGGTTTTACAGAAAGAGGGCTACAGAGATGGAATACCTATTCCGGGCGAGCTTCAGCGTCATATTAATATCAAAACGCTCATTACTGAGCAGCATAATACAATAACATTAACGAGGTAAAGCGTGCCTGATAAACCATTCGATCTGAAAGTGGGATACGTGTCCTTTAGGAATCCCATCGCACTGGCCCCAATGGGCGGTATGACTGACAGCAAGTTCGCAAACCAGTATGCTTCTGATGCAGGACTTGTGATACTCGGAGGGTACAACCTGGACCCCGGAACACAGGAAGCTGCTTCAAAGATGCTTGCCAGAGGAAGAGAGGAGTTCATATCAGAGAATCCACTCAGGCTCATAGAAGAAGAGATCGGGGCAGTAAAAAGCGGTGCAGTTATTGGCATCAATGTCAGGAGCACAAGTATTGGACCTCTGATTGAAGCTGCAACTGCTATCAAGAACATGGGTGCCATTCTTGAGCTGGACGCCCACTGCAGGCAGGAGGAAATGACAGATACAGGCGCCGGCCAGGCACTGCTCAATGATATACCCAGGCTGACCGAATGGATCTCAAAGATCAGAGGAACGGGTGTCGTGCTCTCCGTAAAGATACGGGGAAACGTGGTAGAGGATATCATGCTGGTGAAAGCGATCGAGAGAGCAGGAGCGGACATACTGCACCTCGATGCAATGAAAGCAGGCCAGGGAGCCGACCTCAAACTCATCAAGGAGATACGCGATTCAACACGCATGTTCCTCATATGCAATAATTCTGTCACCGGCACTGAGGATGCAAAAGAGATGTTCTCAAGGGGGGCAGACATGGTCTCTGTTGCAAGGGGAGTGCTGGAGGATCCAGGACTCATCAGCAGCCTTGTCAGGGATATATCCGCCGTCCAGAGGGACATGGGATGGTACAACGCACCCAAGCATGTGTGCAGGGGCGAGGGTGACCTGCGAGGGCTTACATTCTGCTGCCTGCCTGTGAAGTCATGCCCCGTGCACAGTAACATAAAGAAGCTGGGGCTGACCCCGCAGCAATTCGCAGACATCAAGATGGACTTTGCAAAGGGGACCATGCTTGAATACGGAGACAGCACATGTTTTGGGAGCCTCGTGTGGTGCTGCAAGATATCCAAACCCTGCTTCCTCAGGGACGGAGTGCTGGAAACCCTGGGGCTTTCGGACGCAGAGTACATGCGCCTCAAAAAAGAACTTGGAGACTACATCATTGAGCAGGCCAGGAAGTCCTCAAGCGGTCCTAAGAACTGAGGATAACCCCGTGTTAACCGCCAGCATGGGAAAGTTCGGACTTGCATCATACATTGCGCGCTGCACCCAGCTTGCGATGTGCCTGGAAGTCTCAGCATCCCCCAAACCCGGCAACATCGACAGGCAGGATGATTATGAGGATACCCGCTACGAGCATTTCCTTGCATCTGCTGTGAGCATATACCCGGTGATAGAGGAGGCCTCGGGAAGAGAATACGGCATTGGGAGAGCTATAAAAGATGCCGTAACAGAGAGCACAGGATGGCAGAAGGGCGGCAATACCCATTTTGGCGCAATCATACTACTTGTACCGCTTGCCATGGCTGCCGGGAAGATACTTGCCGGGAAAGATACATTCGCTATCAGCGAACTGACGACATGCGCCCATGAGATCGTAAAGGGAACGTGCGTGGAGGATGCTGTGGATTTTTACAGTTGCTTTGAAACCGCCGGTGTGCGTGTCAATCCAGCGGAGGAGTACGACCTACGGGATAGCAGCGCCGCAGGAGAACTCCTGGAAAAAAACGTGAGTCTTTACGATCTTATGGAGATTGCCAGGGGTTATGACATGATAGCAAATGAATGGACCTCAGGCTTCCCCAGGTGTGCGGAGTGTGCGGAAATGATCATTAAGGGCATGAATGGGAGGATTACTCCCGGACCTGGTGCCGATATCAATGACGTTATTGTGTACACCTTCCTGCATATCCTGTCCGGGAACGAGGACACATTCATCACCACAAAGTTCGATGCCCGGACTGCAAACTATGTATCCGGGCATGCCGGATCCATAATCGAGAAGATGAAGAATTTAAGAGAGCTGCATAAAATATATAATAATGGACATGAGTTTGATGCTGTAAGGCCACTGATAAAGGAGATGGACAGGGAACTCCTGGAAAGGAAGATAAACCCGGGGTCCACTGCCGATATAGTAATCGCGGGCCTGTTCATTTCATTGCTCGGAGGGCTCAGGTACTAATGCTGGAAAAGGATTTCGATCTGGATGATTTCGGGATATGCGACGGGATATGTGAGACCATTGTAACTACATGCAATGGCTGGACCCCGAATGCAGCACCTATGGGCATTATCCGCAGAAAGGACAAGCTCTATGTCAGGCTCTTCAAGGGTTCGAGCACATACGAGAACGTACTTGCTGGAAAATTCCTGGTCGCAAACATCAGCTATGACCCCATGCTTTTTGCACTATCAACATTCTCCGACCTGGAGGATTCCGCATTTGAGCAAACAGTCCATGAGAACTATACAATGTACCCTTTGAGAGAAGCACTGAGCTGGGTTGCCTTTGAGTGCATGAACATCAAAATAACATCAGAAGCATTGGTTGCCGAACTTGTGCCGGTCCATGCCCGTATGAACACATGCAGGGTAAAAGCCCCTAACAGAGGCTTCTACGGGGTTATAGAGGCCTGCATCCATGCAACCAGATACCAGCTTACAGGCGATGAGAAATATCTCAAGCTCATCAAGGCATATGGTGACATTGTGGAAAAATGTGGAGGGGATGTCGAAAAAGATGCTTTGAAGAAGGTATATGAATTCCTATGAGGAAAAGACCCTGTATTCTAAGTATTCCTTCCATATTTATTTCTTCATCAACCTGACCATGCGCTTTTTAGCCTTCTTCATGTGGCCTGCAAACATCTGTTTGACCACAAAGGAAGGAGGGGTTTTGCATCCACCGGCGCGTGTCTTGCCCTGGCGTATGGCATCCAGGACGGCTTCCACGCTCCTTTCGGAGACATCCACTTCTGCATAGGACCTGCCAACCATCGCAGCTTCATGTGCATCACTGCCGCCCACCTGCGGAATGCCCAGCTTTTCTGCAGCTTCACGGGCCTTATTGTTAGGACCATCCGTCAGGCAGCGGGAATTGATAACCTCCACGGCATCTACGGCAAGTCCCTCCACATATCCTATCCCGTGGGAAGTCATTTTGAAAGGATGAGGGAGGATAAGCACAGCACCCTGCGCCCGTGCCCTTCTTATCGTCTCCTCCGGGCTTAATCCGGCTTCAATCCTTTCTTTAACGCCAAGGACCAGAATATGTCCTTCAGATGTGCTTACTTCGATACCGGGAATGACTATCTGGCCGGAGCCTGTTTCCCTTGCTCTCCGGACACACGCCATACCACCTTCAATGGAATCATGGTCGCATATAGCAAACCCATCGAGCCCGTTCCTTGATGCATGCTCAAGGATATCGTCGAGGCTTGCATTGCTGTCCTTGGAAAAATGAGAATGTACATGGAGATCGAATCGCATGCTAGCATTTAAGAGTCCGAAAGTTATAAGTATTTTTATCTCAGCCGGACAATGGCTTTAAAAAAGAGGTTTAAGCGAACGGGAAGATAGAAGTTTTGGTTGGTTGGGTGGTTGGATAGGATTGGTGGTACATAGAGAAATTACCCGTTCGCAAGGATACAAACAACATTATGGCATATATATCTTGCGCATTGATCCCATTTCAGACTAAGGAACCATTGCATGTTCTTTCGCAAACGAGCGCGCCTTGTTTATCACACCATCCCTGGCTTCAAGGTCAATATCGATCGAATCCCCGTAAGAGATGCTGTGCACCACTCCTTCCTTGAACAGCCAGGCAGTCATGGACATGCCTTCCTCAGACAGCGGCAGGGAAATACTGATCCTTTCCCACCTGGGCAGGTGCCTGCGCAGCTCCTCTTTCAGGGCATCCAGGCCAACGCCTGTCCTGGCAGAGACTGCAACCGGGTTTGGCGCAAGGTACCCCAGGGCGAGCATACGCCCATCCAGTTCTTCCTGGCTAAGCATGTCGGTTTTATTGAAGACCGTGACTATCTCCACCTCCTGAAGTTGCTCCCACATGGTCTCATGCGCTACAAGGAGCTTCCTGCGGATGGTCTCCGGAGGCTCAGCGGAATCCACAACCAGAAGGACCACGTCGGCAAGGAATATCTCATTGAGCGTGGAGCGGAACGCATCCACCATCCAGTGAGGCAGATCCTCGATAAAGCCCACGGTATCTGTCAGCAGGACGCTCCTGCCCTCCACGTCAAGCGACCTTGTCGTGGGTACGAGGGTCGTGAACATCATGTCCTTTACCATGACATCTTCCTTTACAAGGGAATTGAAGAGTGTGCTTTTACCTGCATTTGTGTAGCCTGCGAGGGCCACAAGTGCAAAGCCTTTGGCATGCCTCAGCCTGCGCAGGGAATCCCTGTCCTTCTCCATGCTTTCCAGTTCATCCCTGATACGGTTGATCCTGTTTCTCACATCCTGGGCATATGAGTTCTCATAACCTCCCAGGCCCATGAAACCAGGCCTCTCTTCTTTCTTGAGGATTGAAATGACAGCCTTCGCCCTGGGGAGCTCGTACTCGAGCCTTGCAAGCTCCACCTGCAGCTTGGAGCGGTGGGTTGTGGCCCGCGTTGCGAATATTTCGAGGATTAGCTGGAACTTGTCGATGACCTCCCGCCTGCATGTCTCCGATAGATTGTATATCTGCATGGTGGTAAGCGGGTTATGGAAGATGACCTTCTCCGCATCCATGTCCCGGACCTGCAGCGCCAGCTCCTCGGCTTTTCCCCTGCCTATCTGGTAGCGGTGATCAGGATGTCTTGTCTGCACTATCTCGCCCACTACAGTGTAACCTGCTGAATGGGCAAGTTCCCTCAACTCTGACAACTGGAGCTCATTCTTGCGCTCGTCACTGCGGGGGTCGTTCCTCTTTACCAGTATGGCTCGTTTCATAGGTAATGGAATATCTGTGCTCAATGTATAAGGTATTAGAGGTCAAGCTCCCGGAGAAGAAGACGCCTGGCACTCAGGGATATATGATGTGCGAGCTCCATGCAGCGCCTTTCGCTAAGTGATTCCTCGTACTTGAAATTGCCTGAGAACATACTGTCCACAAGCCACTGGGGCTTATTGAACATATCGCCGGGTTCCGTGACGATAGTTCCACTGAAACCTATCTCTGAGACCGTTTCCTCCATCATGCGTACCACTGACGGGACATCGGGTGGGGACTCACTCCTGAAGGAACGTACATTGACCTGGTTGACCTTCTCTATATGGTCTGCAGTGACCGATGCTGCCACTGCCGCGCAGACCATCAGGTAGTATCCGTCGAGCTTATGCCGGCCTGAGATATCCACGGCTATTATATCAAACATCTTTTGAAGGTAGAGACACTATCTTATATAAGCATAAGTATGACACCGCATGATGAAACCGCCTGCAGCTTTTAAACGGTGCTTGCTGATAAGCTACATCTTTATCCTGCCGATATCGACATAGGCGATTGTGTCCCTGTCCTCTACAGCATAGAGCATCCTCTTCCTGACGCTGTTGGCAAGCCTGACGGCCCTGGACATTACAGGCAGCATGAACACATGGTCCCAGGGAATCGCATGTATAAGGTATTCCGAGTGTGGCATCTTCCCCGTGAGACTGACCTGAGAGTATACCCTGAAGTGAGTACCGAACTTGAACCCTGTCTTTGGCACAAGTCCGCTGTCCCGCAGATTGGCATAAGCTTTGTACTTGCGCAGGAAATCAGGCTCGATGGATGAAGCCACAACCGAGAAGCCATCAATATCAAGGAAACCAGCAGTATCACTGCTTCCAATGCTGATAAGACCGCGTTGCATAAGATATGCGGACTCCACCAGGGACAACTGCAGGCGCTCATCGTCAAGCGGCTTGCCATAAAATCCATCTAGGTGGAGGTGCTGCGAGGAAGATGCATCCCACACGATCACGCGGTCTTCAAGCAGGGTAGCCCTGATAAGATCCCCCTGGGAGGAGATGGCCGGCATTGCGCCCTTTACGTTCACCTTTTTGACCTCATAATACGTCAGGTCGCTTTCCTCATCCACTATCGCCAGCACCATCTGTTTGTGAACGTTGTCGGCTGCATTGAGGGATGTGAAAAGGTCAGGAAGCGGCATGGGTATGCGCTCGGACCTCACATAGACAAAACTCCTGGCAGGAGTCTTTCCGGGATGACCTCCTCTCGGATATACCCTGAAATCCGTCACACTGGGCTGCACATAGAAGCCCCTCTCCCGTAGATCCTTATAAACGATATATTTCAGCTCGAAGTACTGCTGCATTTTTGAAGCTTCGGTGAAGAACTCCTCGAACCCAAGAATCCTGCCATTGAGCTCGATATCCAGTTTCTTCTTGTAAAGGAGATACGCAGCTTCAATAAGGGTCAGTTCGAGGGTATCACCTTTGGGGCGGCCGTAATATCCTGTGTTATAGAGCTCATTTATTGCCTGCTTGGCTGCGAGGACACGGTCCTTTACGAGTCTGCCTATCAAAAATGTCACCTGTGGAATTGGAAAATAGATACAGGGTTGAGATATAGGACAAGCTATTTAACAATAGTGGAGTGAGGATCACAGGTCGCTATTTATGAGATCTGCCGTTACAGCTTTTTTACATAAGCTTCTATTGTATCCAGATATGATAAAATAAAAAAGAAGGAGGATGATAAACTATTGGGGGAAAACATTATCCATTTACTGGATCATTGGAATAAAAGGAGATATCAAGATGACAGAAGACCCATTGGAGATAATAAAGAATGCAGATCCCGAACTGTCCGAACTGATAGGCAAGGGCCGCGCAGCCGCATTTAATGATAGCGGCATCCCTCTTAAGTATAAATTCCTGATCGCCATGGCCCTGGACGCAGCCGAGGGTGCAGCCGACGGGGTCAGGGTGCTTGCAATGCAGGCCCTGAGCCAGGGAGCAACAAAGGAAGAGGTCATGGAAGCCGTAAGGATAGCCCACTACATTTGCGGAGTGGGTAGTGTCTATACCGCGGCACGTGGGCTCAAAGATGTACTTTAAGTGAACTTGATGCTGATGATACAATGCCCGTAGCAATACCGGTAAAACCAGGCTGCTACACCGAAGAGATGCAGGCAATCCGCACGATCCCGGCCGTGGACACTTCGATCACCGCTTTTGTAGGATATACTCCAAAGGGAGAGGCAGATAAAGCCGTCACTGTCTCCGGCTTTGGGGAGTATGAGCGCTTGTTCGGAGGAACGGATCCTGACAGCAAGCTAAGCTATGCTATCAGGCTCTTCTTCCAGAACGGAGGCAGGCAGGCCTATGTGGTGCGTGTTGCAAAAGCAGCAAAGGCTTCCACAAAATACACCATGCTCCGCCCCATTCCAGGCAGCACTCTGCCCGGTGCAAAGGAGATCATCGGATCGCAGGAGAGCAGGACAGGCATGTATGCGCTCCTTGATGCTGATATATTCAACCTGCTGGTGATCCCGGACACTGCAAGACTGCCCGAAGACGAAGCAAAGAGTGTCATTGAGTCCGCTGTCAGGCTCTGCGAACAAAGGCGGGCCTTTTATCTGGCAGACCCGGATCCCTCAAAGAAACCTCCAGATATCGCAGGCTGGACATCTTTCATTACCAGCAGGAACGCTGCCGTGTTCTTCCCTCAGGCCAGGGTGGCGGACCCTCCTGACCCTGCCGGACCCATATCCGTACCTGTGTCCGGTGCTGTTGCCGGGGTGTTTGCCCGCACGGATGCCGAGAGAGGTGTCTGGAAAGCTGCTGCAGGAACAGGCGCTGTTGTAAACGGCATTATGGGACCGGCCCATGATCTTAATGAATTTCAGGTAAATCAGCTGAACCAGTCAGCCATCAATTGCATGCGCCTGCTTCCGGGAGCAGGGACAGTTGTATGGGGCGCCCGCACAAGGGAATCGGCCTTTGATCAGGCCTCGGAGTGGAAATATATACCCGTGCGCAGGCTTGCACTGTTCATCGAGGAGAGTATCTCCAGGGGCACCCGCTGGACGATCTACGAGCCTAACGGGCAGACACTATGGGCCCGGATACGCAGTGAAACGGACAATTTCCTGTACAGGCTGTTCCTGCAGGGAGCGTTCCAGGGAAGGACAAAACAGGAAGCCTATTTTGTGAAATGCGATGCTGAAACAGTTACGCAAAATGATATTGATAATGGGAGTGTAAACATCATGATAGGATTCGCACCTCTCAGGCCTGCCGAATTTGTAGTGATAAGGGTGAGCCAGAAAGCAGGGCAGGATCCTACGGGTTGAGCAGCCATATGTAATAGTTCAGCAGGGCTGCGAAAGATACCCATGCAAGGTAGGGCAAGAGCAGCAGTCCTGCAGTTATTGATATCCTGTAGAACCGCCACGTAGTGGCTGCAATGGCGAGCCAGAGGAATACGATCCCGACAAGCCCCAGCAGAGGCGAGCGCATGCCGAAGAACAGCACCGACCAGAGGAAATTGAGGAACAGCTGAAGCCCGAACACGCCCATCGCCAGCCTCACATCGCGACGGCCCCAACCCTTATTCCAGACAAGGTACAGGGAGATGCCCATGAGCAGAAAAAGGATGGTCCATACCACCGGGAATGCCCAGTCCGGAGGCACAAAGGAAGGCTTTTCGAGGGCCGCATACCATGCGGGGATTGCCGGACCTGTGAATATGGCCCCGAGCAGGCCTGCAAGCTGACATACCACAAGAGATGCGATCAGCTTTTTCCAGTCAATGTCCCTGAGATCCAGACATGTCACCCGATATAATTCTGACTGTTTGCTATATAAGTTTCCCGGAAAAGTTATTAGCAGGTAAAAGCCAATTGTTTTGTGGTGGGAACTATGAGTTATATGTCAACCCTGGCAACAGAAGGGTCGGGCTGGTTTCTGGCCCTTATAATCGTCCTTGCGATCTGGGAGCTTTTATGGAAAGGCATTGGTCTGTGGAAAGCAGCGAAAAAGGAGCAGAAATACTGGTTCATCGCAATGCTGGTACTAAACACTGCAGGCATTCTGCCGATATTGTATATATTCTTATTCCAGAAAGGTAAGAAGGGAGTGTAAGGTTCCCCATGTTCTACAGAGTGGAAGACCTAACAACAAAATCCACAAAACTCCCCGCGAACTCCCTGTACGAGCTCGCCACCAGATGGGCGTAGCAGCCCAGTGTATTGTTCACGGTCAACCCGTCCCAGCCGTTGATGATGCCGGTGCCTCGGGAGAGTTTTATGGCGAATTTTGCATCCTTCGGGATATCGGCGACCTCGGAATGATGGAACTCATGGCCGCGGAAGGAGTTGCCTGTCCTGCCGATGACAGAGTCCATGGAAAGGGAGCCTATGTTATAGCTGACCACGCGCTTGTGGCCCATGAGTGTATGGCCGGGAAGCGCTCCTACCATATCATGGGTGGATTCGGGCATCTCGGCCATGTGGTAGGTTCCCTTGCCTTTCACTCCTGTGGTCAGTTTCTCCGTGAGGTACATCAGTCCACCGCATTCTGCATATATGGGCAGTCCGCTGCGTGAGGCGTCCAGTATATCCTCCCTCATCGAAAAGTTGTTCTCAAGCTCGGCAGCGAAAAGCTCGGGATAGCCGCCGCCGATATACAGGCCGTCCACCTCCGGGAGCTTGCGGTCGCGTATGGGACTGAAGTATCGCAGATCAGCACCTGCAAGCTGTAACAGCTCCAGGTTATCATGGTAATAGAAATTGAAAGCCTCGTCAAGGGCCACGCCGATAACCGGGCGTTCACCTTCGATCTCCCGTGGCAGGAAGACGGTGTTCTCCGGCCTCTCCAGCGGCGGGGCCTTGTGCGCGGTCTCCAGCAGGCGGTCGATATCCACACCCTCCTTTACCGCATCCCTGATGAAGTTCGTGCGCTCGTCAAAATTATCGGCCCTGCGCCGCTCCTCGATCGCGGGCACAAGACCCAGATGGCGCATGGATATCTTCATCGAGCTGTTGCGCGGGATTATGCCGATCACAGGGATGCCGGTGTAGAACTCTATTGCCTCCCTGGCCTTTTTAGCATGCCTGGGGCCGCCGATGTTGTTGAGGATGACACCTGCAATATGGACATCCTTGTCAAAGTCCCTGAAACCCCCGACCAGCGCCGCAGCAGAGCGGGTAATGCTCCTGGCATTGATAATTAGTACCACCGAACACTTGAGGATCTTGGCTATCTGTGCGGTGCTGCCTACATCCGTGAAGCTGTCAAAACCCTCGTAGAGACCGCGCACGCCCTCTATAATGGCTATATCAGCTTCCCCGTCCACCTCGCATCCATGAACGAACACGTCCCTGACACTCCCCTCCTCCATCAGGAAACCGTCAATATTCCTGGCCCTCCGGCCTGTTATCTCTGAATAGTAGCTCGGGTCGATGTAGTCCAGGCCCACCTTGTAAGGCTGGACATTATAGCCGGCCTCGGTGAGGGCTGCGAGCAGGCCGATGGTTATTGTGGTCTTGCCGGAGGAGGAACTGCCTGCCGACAGGAGTATCCTGGGCATATCCTTGAGCGCCGAAGCCGGTACCTTTTCAGTCTCAGTGTTTCCGTCCCTGGGAGAGTTTTGAATCATGGAGATATCCTAAATTAACAAAATCAATAGCCTTACCTTGTGAGCTCCCTGAGCCGCTCATCGTCAAGTGAGCCGGGAAGGATGGACTGATCATTGAACATGATGGCCTTTGCAAGGTTCCTGTAAACATGGGCGATGTCCGACCTGGGGGCTTTTTCAAGCACCGAGAAGCCGTCCCTCTCACAGTCCTGGACTATCTGCTCCTTGGGGATGAAAGCTACAAGCCTGCTGCCTATCTCCTCGGAGAACCTGCGCACTATTTCCTCCTCGCGTGTGACGCTTCTGGAGTTGCAGATGATGCCGGAAAGCGGCGTGTCTATCTTGGCGAGGCCCTTGCATATGTTATTTGCAGCATAGAGAGGCATGTACTCACCGGATGTGAGGATGTAGGCCTCGGTAACGAGACCCTTGCGTATGGGAGCTACAAAACCACCGCATACGATATCCCCCGGGACATCGTAGATGATAAGATCCATATCGCTCATGGAAGGACATGCCTTCTGCAGCTTCTGGATGGCCACGATGATACCCCTGCCGGCACATCCGATACCGGGCTCAGGTCCGCCTACCTCTACGCACTTTACTCCGCCGTATCCCTCGAATACTATATCCTTCTCCCTGACATCGATGTTCTGCCTCAGTAGGTCAAGGATGGTTGGTATTCTCTTACCTCCAAGCAAGGTGATGGACGAGTCGCTCTTGGGGTCGCATCCTATTATCATTACCTTGTAGCCTTCATCGGCACATGCGGCTGCAACATTGGAGGCCGTGCTGGACTTGCCGATACCGCCTTTTCCATAGATAGCTATCCTTTTCTGGTTCTTAGCACTGGTCGTCATGAGCATCTCCTGAGATATCACTTGCCAAGCATGTCCTTTGCAACTTCACGCAGGGTTGCGCCGAACTCGGATTCCACTATATGGTTGACCCCAAGGGTCTTGGGATGCAGGTCTATCTCCACGATGACATGCTGGTGACCCATCTCCTTGAGGGGAAGGACCTGTCTTGGACCATTGGTGACGGAGATTACCTCCATTCCCTCAAGAGCCTCCATAGGGATTGCGTGGGGCACTCCTGTGATAAGGGCAAAGTCATAATCCTTGTACTTCTGCTTGATGAGCTCATTCACCCTTTCTCCTGTTACCGGGTACTCATCCATCCCGCCGATTATCTCGTGGACTGTTATACCTCTCTCCTTAAGGTCGGCAGCTATGCACTTTGCATGGTGGCGCACCCTTGGAAGCCCGAGGGAATCATCAACGTTGGCCATATTGACCACGTTGCCTTCCTTCCCCAGAGCCAGGGCGACCTCGTTCACAGCAGCGGTGATGTCTGCGAACATGTAGCCGGTTTCTTTCTTGGCGTTCATGATGGTGATACACTTCCTGCCTTCCTGCAGGAGCCGGATGACCCTTTCAGCAACCTTGTACTTGACATCACCCCTTGAAGGCTCAAGATACTGTCTGCTTGCGGCACCGTGGCGCTTTTCCACCTGAGTGGCCTCATGCAGAAGGACCTTCTGTCTCTCAAGCTCTTCCCTGTCTATGACGCCCACCTCGCAGGCAGATTCGAGAGTTATCAGCACACCCTTTGTGTTATCAGGATAACCCGCATGCACCTCCACCTCGATGACCGGTACGTCCAGATTGGCATCCTCCACAGGTTCACGCAGTTCCTCGCCAATGATCATGCTGGCGCATGTCCCGACCACTCCGATGAGTCTGGGTTTGAACATCTCGTTGACCTTTTCCAGCAGGGACGAAAGCTCCTGGCGCCCTCCAAAAACAAAGCCGTTCTCATCAAGGGCTGTTGTCACAACGCGGATCCCGTCCTCTTCCAGAAGCCTTGCATGTTTGAAAGAACATCCGGGAGGGCCGTGCAGTATAGCCACATCTACATTCAGGTCACGTAATGTGTATAACGCAGCCACGATGGAACTTGGCCGCGGATGTATGATCGATAATTCTTTTCCCATCATAGTGAATACCATTGTCAGCTTTGATTAGTATGAATAGTGAAATGTGTTAATAACTTTGTCGGGATAAGTGTGAAATAGTATACTTAAGTCTAGGCAATTTTTCTGAAGCTGACAGCATCTTACCCTAGAGAAATCGGAGGGAACCTTATCTTGAATCCCTGCCTGGCAAGTTCACTGCAAGAATGCCATATCGATAATGTTCTCAAGATAAAAGCCTGTTGATATGGTCTGACCTGCAAAAGAGGACTTAACTTACCTGAAGCATTTCACACAGGATAACACCAGATCACCTTTCACGGATATCCCAATCAATTGCCCGAGTCCGTCCTCCAGGTGAGCAGCATGGCTTATCCTCTCATGCCTGATATCCTTCATCCTTTCCCCGATGAGTATCAGGCGTTCAATATCCCCAATGCGCCTTCCGATGAACTCAGCCACCTTTTCGGGAGGGAGACCCTCACAGACCTGTGCAGCTTCCTCGCCAAGCACCATCAGCACTTTTCCTGCGTTTTCGCCGGCAAGCCTTGAGAGACCGTAGTCAAGGGCCCGCTCGGCAGATTTGATATCCATTCCGGAATTGGAATTATCGATGAGAATCCTGCCACTGACATCCTTCTCCTGCATCCTGCCCTGAAGGCCGGTAAAGCCTCCTATCACATCCCTGACAGAGTCCTGAGATATTCCCATATGCAGCGCCACAGCGCCGGCAGCCGCAAAGGCCAGCGTATAGGATGAGGCGCTGTAGGAGGGGTCAAGTTCAGCAGCCAGGCTCACCTCCTCCGTGCTCAAGGTGATGCCCTTCCCGTCAAAAGTGAGCTGCAGGTCGGCCTGCGGATCATGTGAGCAGGAATCCGTGAATGTGAAGAATTCCCTGCCGAGCTCCCTGGCTTTGTCGAGTGACTTGCGGTCATTGGATTTCAGGAAAAAGACGCTACCCTCTTTTCCATAGTCAAGCATCCTGATCTTTGCATCGCTTGCCTTGGAGGTGGATTTTGCGATGGCATAGTCGGGCTCGAGGGTGGTTATCACGCCGATATCAGCGTAGCCGGTCCCTCCTATAGAAACCTCGAAGATGCAGCAGTCCGGATGAATATCCATGGAGCCCATTATGTCAATGGCATGCAGGATGCTCCCTGGTGCTATACTCAGACCAAGGTGCAATAGCCGGGACCTGCCATCAGCCCATAGCTCCAAGCCGCGGGTAGTGTGCAGAACTACAGCCATTTTCCTTGAGAGCATGTCCGCCAGAAGGGATGCAGTGCTGGTCTTGCCCTTGGAGCCGGTGACCTCTATGACTTTAACTCCTTCAAGTACTCTGCTCGTGGAAAGGACCATTCCGACGGCCTGGTGGTGACTGATGATCACCTTGCCCTGCTCCCCCGCATCCACAAGCATCTGGTAGCCGGGGTCCAGGTGGACCGGGCTCACTATAAGGCCGAAGGGATTGACAGGAATAGGATTTTTGGAAACGGTTATACAGAGATCCTGCCTCATGGAAAGCAGGACATCCTCTGACACTGTATTATAGACATCCACAGCTGTGACATCAAGACCCAGTTCTGCCAGTTTCCTGGCTACGATAGTTCCTGCATGCGTAAGATCAAGGACTGCGACCTTGCGGTTCAAAGGAGAAGTGCCAGAAAAGCAGGATTTCAGGGTCATGATGCCTGCCAGGAAAAACAAGTACTAGAAAATATCTCGGCACAGGAACAATGAAAGTACCACCGGTCAGAGCAGGAAAGCAGAACAGGATAAGGATCAAAGATATGGGTATGAGGATTAACTTTCGTCATCCTCTTCGTCATCCTTATAACTGTCGGAGCCCACCATCGCGGCTGCTATGGATTCTATGCCATCGAGCCATTCCGCCACAAGGCCGTAGGGTATATCCTCCATGGTCTTCTCGGACAGTTCCTTGCCGCTCAGGATGAGCGCTCCTATCTCAGCCACTGTGGCAAGGGATATTTCTATATCATCCGATGCCTCGGCTTCAAGAGCAACTTTTACAAGGTCGTTAATGTCGTCCTTTTCATCGTATTCCTTACGCAGATAGCACTCACATGCCGCAAAACTGCCCATAAGGGAGGTCTGGAGCGAATCGATCATAAGGTCCGCATCCTCGGATATAGGATCTATTTCGGCAAGAGCTATATCCCTCACCCTAGAGAGCATATCAAGGGCAGCATCTGAAGAGAGCTGGTTCCTGTCATGCTTTGCGATTATCTTCAGGCAGGCAAGAATAATGTCATCTTCCATGTTGACAAAAATAGCTCCCTCTTTTCCCTGTGGCTCTGCGGACTCATCAAACTTGAAATTGCTTTCCTTGACCTGGTTCAGCCAGTTCTTCCAGCGTTCCTCAGTATAAAAATCATGATGAAAGACTTCATCTTCCCTACCAGACATTTGCTTACCTCAATCTTGAATTATTCACCTTTTCTTTGTTTACGCTACTACTACGATTTTTTGTGATAAATATATTTTCGCGTGATTATAACTTAAGTTCAACCTTCTTTAGTGAGCAGCCCGAAAGTCCCTCGTCTATGCTCTCAAGAACCTTAGCCACTGTACACTTATCACCATTATTGATACCTTCAGGGTTTATCAGATCATAGAGACGGTCATCAAAGCTGCTGCATTTCGGATGCTCATAGCTGATCCTGGCACCTGCGATGGCCTTTTTGGAGTCGATGGCAGCCACTATGGGAGAAGATACAACCTCTACGGCAATGACACCGGAATCGTGTATGAAACACTCATGTACAGTATCACTCCTTATCTTCACGACCCGGTACTTCCTTCCGGGTTCGAGATTCAGGCAGGTCCTTTTGAGTTTGCATTTTTGGCACTCACGTGACTCGCCAAGGAACATGAAATCCTCTCCTTCTTTTGCGAGCCTTGAGCCAACAAGGGTTATCGTAGTATCGGTATCGGTCATATAGTCACCTGAAAGATTGATCATGAGATTACTTTAGTTATGCGTGCTACTTTTTCAGCGGCTGCAGGTGTGAGACCCGTCCCGAGTATGGTATATCTTTCCGGGCGGATAGTATGTGCAACTAGAAGCGCCTCTAATATATACCTATCTTCAATACCCAGCTGTTCAGCCGTTGTGGGAGCCCCTATCACTTCAAGGCACTCCTTTATCTTTTTCCAGTCGCCCCCGTGCAGGTACATCATCATGATCGTACCCACACCGCATTGCTCACCATGCAGGGCATGCCTTGGAGAGACCATATCCAGCGCATGGCTGAACATGTGCTCCGAGCCCGAAGCCGGCCTTGAGGAGCCTGCAATGCTCATGGCGACCCCGCTGGATACAAGCGCCTTGACGACCATCCTCACAGAGCTCTCAAGGTCAGGTTTGATCGAATCAGCCGAGTCGATGAGTATTTTGGCGGTCATCCTTGATAGGGCTGCTGCATACTCACTGAAAGGCTCGTTCGTCAACCTGTGCGCAAGTTCCCAGTCCCTGACAGCGGTATAATTCGATATGATATCCCCGCACCCAGCAGCCAGCAGGCGGTAAGGGGCCTTTGATATGACAGCCGTATCAGCCACCACGGCCATGGGAGCGTTTGCCTCGATGGAGCTTGTCTTCCCGTTGCAGCGTATAGAGGCTCTCGATGACACTATGCCGTCATGGGAAGCGGCGGTTGGAACACTCATGAAAGGAACATCCAGCTGTGTGGCAGCAAGCTTTGCGACATCTATAGACTTCCCACTGCCAACGCCCAGAAGGTAAGATGAGTTATGTTCAAGTGCCTCGGCCTTTATCCTGTCGACCTCATCCATGGAAGCCTCTGCTGATACCACCATCCGGACATTCTGACCGCAATCGCTCAGCTGATCGAAAACAATATCTCCGGCTATCTTTTTCGTAGTACAGCCTGTGACTATCAGAGGATCCTTTCCCATTTTGAGATCTCTGCAGACGTCTTTTATATCGTATATGACGTCGTGGCCGACCAGCACATCCCGGGGGAGCTGCATCCATTTTTTCATTCCATCTTGCATGGGGATCAATTCTATACCTGCTGGTTAGAGTTAAAGGTAGTAAATTCGACTATAAGTTATTATATGTTGCTTTCAGAATCTAAAGCACTATAGATCTCCTATCAGGAGTTTTCCCATAAACTATTAAACATTTGTTGTATTAGGATATTCCTATATTATCCTGCTGCTGTGATTACAAGTGGTTCCAATGATAGATAAAATAAGCCAGCTAATCAATGAATATTACATCGACCCCATACTGCATGACAGTGGCTACAATATTGTTAACACTGTTACCTGGGCAATCATACTAGGAATATGCATATTCGGAATTGTCAAACTGCTAAGGAAAATGAATGTCAATATCACTGACAGGCTGACAGCGTCAGTGATCCCTTTCATACTGGCAGGTTCATCGCTCAGGGTAATAGAGGATACCGGCGTGCTTGAACCGCCAATCAGTTATCTGTTTATAACTCCAAACATCTATTTCCTGGTATTCCTTATAACGGTGATCTTCCTCATCATTGCAAAAGTGGTGAGCAAGGCCGCAAATAAGGGCTTTGAGACCGTGTTCGCATTACTCGGGTCAGCATGGTTCGTTGTCAACATAGCCTACCTGCTTTATCTTGAAGATATCGTGAGACCATGGGTCCCCATATTTGTTATTGCTTCTGCCGGCGTACTCTTGTATCTCATATACCTGATATTCCGTCGATCGGGGAGCGAAATATTCACTAACAGGCTCAATCTCTCCATACTCGGAGTACACCTGCTGGATGCTTCATCCACTTTCGCAGGAGTGGACTTCCTTGGGTATTATGAAAAACACGTTGTGCCTGCTTTGCTCATTGACCTGACAGGCACGGCACTTGTGATGTATCCCCTAAAACTTTTAATCTTCCTGCCAGTAATATATATACTTGATACACAGTTCGAGGAAGATGAGGATTCAAAGACCCTGAAGACCTTCCTCAAACTGGTAATAATCATGCTGGGACTGGCACCTGCCTGCAGGAACACCATCAGGATGATGTTGGGAGTGTAACAGAATGTTTAGCACTGAAAGAAGAGAAGAACTAAAGATATTCCTTAATCAGCTAAAGCCATATATAATGCTCAGCACGCTCGTTTTTGCCCTGTCCATTGCAGCAGGCTATATAGCTTACGGGCTCTACCCCGAACTTGCAATGCAATCGGTGTCCGGTCTTGAGGAGCTTGTACAGATGCTTGAAGGCCTCTCACCCCTGGAGATCATGCTTCTCATCTTCATCAATAATACCATAGCAATGTTCATCGCCGTGCTGTTCGGGATAGTGCTGGGTATTGTGCCCTTCCTGGTGCTGGTATTCAACGGATTCATAATAGGTACTATAGTGAGGATGCTGCTTATCGACAATGGACTTGCCTTTATTATAGCAGGACTTGTCCCGCATGGAATAATCGAGATACCCTTACTGCTTCTTTCAACTTCGATAGGTATGAGGATAGGGTTTGAAGTATTACGCGCAATTGCCGGAAAGCCTTCGGATATAAAACAGGAGTTCCTGAAAGGGATGAAGTTCTTCTTCTACTGGATGGTACCCCTGATCTTCCTTGCAGCACTTATCGAGACATTCATAACACCGGTGATAATGTACCTGGTCTCAGGCGCATAAGAAGAACTTAAGCATTTGGCAGGACAACAATACATACGATTTAGAATTGCAATTGATAACTGCGATTGATAATGTGAACAGATTTATAAATGTCAAGAACATTTGCGGAGAAAACCGAGGCTAAACATGATCAACAGGAAAGATATCATAGAGATAATAGAAGGTTATGATACCGACAATATCAAGATAGGCTCCGTTGCCTCACATTCCGCGCTGGACATCTTTGACGGTGCCATCGAGGAGGGCTTCAGGACCTTTGCGGTCTGCCAGCAGGGACGTGACAAGACCTATACAAAGTATTTCAGGTCCCAGAGAGATGCTGAAGGAAAAGCTGTCCGCGGGATAGTGGACGAGTCTGTGTGCCTGAAGAAGTTCAATGAAGTGATAAGTCCTGAGAACCAGCAGAAACTGGTTGATAACAACGTGCTTTTCATCCCGAACCGCTCATTCACGTCCTACTGCGGCATTGATGATATCGAGAATGAGTTCCGCGTCCCGCTCGTAGGTAGCAGGAACATGCTCAGAAGTGAGGAGAGAGGTATCGACAGGGACTACTACTGGCTGCTTGAGAAGGCCGGGCTTCCCTTCCCTGAGAGGATTAAGGACCCGCAGGATATCGATGAGCTTGTGATGGTCAAGCTTCCCCATGCTGTCAAGAAACTGGAAAGGGGATTCTTCACGGCAGGGACCTATGAGCAGTATCTTGAAAAGTCCCAAGCCCTGCTGAAGCAGGGAGTGATCACACAGGAAGCCCTCGAGCATGCAAGGATAGAGAGATATATTATCGGGCCCGTGTTCAACCTGGACATGTTCTACTCACCCCTTGAGTCGGAGATGAGCAACATAGAGTTGCTTGGAGTAGACTGGAGGTTCGAGACCAGTCTGGACGGGCACGTAAGGCTGCCTGCTCCGCAGCAAATGACGCTTGCACCGCACCAGCTCACACCTGAGTACACGGTTTGCGGCCACAATTCCGCAACACTCCGGGAATCACTGTTGGAGGAGGCGTTCGCCCTTGCGGAGAAATACATCGAGGCTGCAAAGAAGCATTACGACCCCGGTGTGATAGGTCCCTTCTGCCTGCAGACCTGCGTGGACAAGGATCTCAATTTCTACATATATGACGTCGCTCCAAGGGTCGGAGGCGGCACCAATGTGCACATGTCAGTTGGACACCCTTATGGTAATACCACCTGGCGCAAGCCCATGAGCACCGGCAGACGCCTGGCCCTTGAGGTCAGAAGGGCAATAGAGACCGGTCAGCTTGATAAGATAATCACCTGAGCCCCGCTCAGGTCAATCCTATTTTTGCAGCTGCTGTTCTGATATCTATGCCATCTGGTAGTGTAGAAAATTGCAATATTCATATCAAATTATATATTTGTGCTTATATAAATGAGCAATGCCCTTCAAAAGAATCCCCACAGGAATTGCAGAGCTTGACCGGCTATTCGAGAGTGGTTATCCCGGCAGGTCACGGGCTTCTGGTCAGGGGACCTCCCGGCTTGGAAACGGAACAGGGTTCCTTGGAAAGGGCTGCGGCAACTATACGTCCGAAAATGCGCTGCACTAACATCTCCCTTGAACCCATGAGTTTCAGGATAATTCCTGCGGGATCAAGATAGAGAAGATATTCCAGAGGGATGAGGTGCCCTGCGGTGCTCTTGACCTTGCAGTCTGAACCTTCCTCTGTAGTCAGATCCCGAACATGAAGCCATCATGCCGGAAGGATGGATTGGCTGCAGTTATGCCGGATTTTGCCACAGTAAGTTATATACATGATAAAAATAATAGGGAGAAGGATTTCAGGACCCTGGATAGAAACAGATGTATTTTGAGATGGTAGAAATCATTTAAATAGCATAAATGAAATGATACCACAAACCTAAATTACAGTCGATCAGATCATCCGTAATTTTATGCTTTGAGACCTTATACCCAACCGGGAGGGAATTTAAAAATTGAGTCAACCTTGTGTTAATATCGGCATGGTGGGTCATGTCGACCATGGAAAAACCACACTTGTAAGCGCGTTGTCCGGTGTATGGACAGATACGCACAGCGAAGAGATGAAGCGCGGCATATCTATCCGCCTTGGATATGCAGATACCACTTTCAGGAAATGCCCTAACTGCCCTGAGCCCCAGTGCTACACAGTCTCGGACAGGTGCGAGGGATGCGGAGAACCATCCGAGGAATTAAGGACAGTTTCTTTTGTGGATGCCCCGGGACACGAAACGCTGATGGCAACTATGCTTTCAGGAGCAGCTATCATGGACGGAGCCATACTTGTCATCGCGGCAAACGAGCCCTGTCCGCAGCCGCAGACAAAGGAGCACCTGATGGCGATCAATATCATCGGCATCAAGAACCTGGTAATCGTGCAGAACAAAATAGACCTGGTCTCCAGGGAGCAACTTATAGAGCACTATCACCAGATCAAGAAGTTCGTGAAGGGCACGGTAGCTGAGAACGCACCCATTGTCCCTATCTCTGCACAGCAGAACACCAATATCGATGCCCTTATCCAGGCAATGGAGGAAATGATACCCACTCCGGTCCACAAACAGGATAAGCCTGCCCACATGCTTATTGCAAGGTCGTTCGATATCAACAAGCCGGGAACAGCCATCGCGAACATCTCAGGAGGAGTCATAGGCGGCACCCTTACAGAAGGAGTCCTGCATCCAGGTGACGAGCTGGAGATATGTCCGGGTATCAAGATAGAGAGTGAGGGAACCACCAGGTGGAAGCCGGTAAGGACCAAGATAACGCGTATAGTTGCCGGCAAGGAAAATGTGAAAGAGGCTACTCCAGGAGGTCTTCTTGCGGTCGGGACAAGTCTTGATCCCACTCTTACCAAGAGCGACTCACTTACAGGGCAGGTTGCAGGCATACCCGGAACACTGCCGCCAACGCATGAGTCCTTTGCACTTGATCTGCAACTGCTTGACAGGGTTGTAGGTGTCACCGACGAGGAAAAGATCGGCCCGATAAAGACCAGCGAGCCACTGATGCTCAATGTGGGCACTGCGACCACCGTAGGAACAGTAACCAGCGCAAGGAAGGACATCGCAGAGGTAAAGCTCAAGAGGCCTGTCTGCGCAGAGATAGGATCAACAGTGGCCATCAGCAGGCGTGTCGGCTCCCGATGGCGCCTCATTGGTGTAGGAGTAATCAAGGGTTGAAGGTAATTATCGACACAAACGGCCTGATGATACCTGCCCAGTTCGGGGTCGACATCTTCGAGGAACTCAGAAGACTGGGATATAACAGGTTCATCGTACCGCTTGCTGTGATAAGGGAACTGGATAAACTTGGGAACAAGCTCCGCGGAAAGGACAGGACAGCTGCAAAGATCGCGCTTTCGCTTTCACAGAGGTGTGAGATCTTGGAAGCTACCGGCCATGCTGATGATATTATCGTCGAACTGGCCATTGAGCTTGGTGCAGCAGTGCTGACAAATGACATCGGACTTAAGAAGAGACTGGAAAGCAGTAATGTTCCCATTATCTGTCTCCGCCAGAAGAACAGACTTGGCAATGTCGCAGATGAGATATAGCTCAACTAAAAAGAGTTAAAGTAAATTAATAGCAATTAACAATCATACAGTTCATTGGAGTTAATCACATGTATAAAAAGATGAGACTCGCAGACACTATTCGTGTGGCTCCTGACCTTCTGGGCGGAGATGTGAGGGCAAATGTGAAGAATGCCTTAAGGGATAAGCTCGAAGGCAGGATAGACAAGGCCATAGGTGCCATTGTAGCTGTCACGGAGATCGATGCCATTGGAGAGGGACACATCCTCGTTGGTGACGGTGCTGTATATTATGACGTTACTTTTGATGCTATTGTGTTCGTGCCTGTTATCCAGGAGGTCATTGAGGGCGAGGTCGTTGAGACGGTTGACTTCGGAGCCTTCGTAAGTATCGGTGCAATGGACGGGCTTTTACATGTGAGCCAGATAACCGATGATTTCATGTCCTACGACGGTAAGAATGGAAGGCTTGTCAGCAAGAACGGCGGAAGGTCCCTTGGCGAAGGCGACAGGGTAAGGGCACGTATCGTTGCTGTCAGCATCAATGAAAGAGAGCCAAGGGAAAGCAAGATCGGCCTGACAATGAGGCAGCATTCCCTCGGCAAGATAGAGTGGCTGGAAGAAGACAAAAAACCCAGCTCAGAGAAGGCACAGTAATCCGGAGGGATCGGTAGATGGGAGAACAGGTTTGCCGTGAATGTCATCGTATACTATCAGGCCAGACATGCCCGATCTGTGGTTCCAGTAATCTCAGCTCGGACTGGAGCGGCATGGTTATTATCATAGACCCGGAGCGTTCGGAGATCGCTAAAAAGATAGATGTCAAGGTAGCGGACAAGTATGCATTGAAGGTGCGCTGATTGGGCGCGCAGATAAGTTTGCCTGAATCTGTCAGGCCGCTTTTTCGCAAGCTCTTTGGCATCTTATACACTGGCAGTGGTGATGACACCATCAGAAAACTATCCAAAGACCTGGGTAGTCCCACAAAACTTATATCCGTGGGTGATGTTACTACCTTCCACTTGCTCAGTTCAGATATTATACCGGATGTCCTTATAGTGGATGACCGGACAAAACGCGGACCGGCTTCTGACCGGGTCGTGGTGGGCACAAAGCACAAAGGCTTCAGAGAAATATCCGTTGACAATCCTGCCGGGGTGATAACCGGGGATCTGATAGACGCTGTAGGCGATGCGATAGCATCTAACTGCCGCGTGAGGATATTTGTGCGCGGCGAAGAAGACCTTGCAGCTGTACCTGCCATGATAATGGCGCCCGAAGGCTCTGCAGTGTTGTATGGACAACCTGACCAGGGTGTCGTGCTCGTACAAATCACAGAATCAAAAAAAGAAGAGATAAGGGACCTGTTAGCAAAAATCATTGAAGCACAGGGCCATAATAAAGATACAGAGACTATTTGGAGGAAACTGGATGGATTTAAAGATCACCAAGGATAACACCAACGCGCTCCTCAACAGGCGCGAGATGAACTTCAGCGTAAATTATGAAGGACCAACTCCTGCAAGAAGCGTTGTCAGAGGAAAGATAGCAGCTATGCTGAACGTACCTCTTGATCTTGTGGTAGTCCATAAGATGGGAAATGAGTTCGGTAAGCAGGCACTGGAGGCATACGTTAAGATCTACGAAAACGAAGAGCGCATGAAGCAGATCGAAAACGAGTATGTGCTGAAAAGGAACGCAGCTCCCGAAGAAGCAAAGGAAGAGTAATCACAAGGTGAGATAATGGCTGCAAAAGATTACTATAAGGTAAGCGGAAACTCCATCGAGCGCGCAAACCAGTTCTGCCCCCGCTGTGGAGAAGGCGTATTCCTCGCTGAGCACAAGGACAGGCGCTCCTGTGGAAAGTGCGGATACACCGAGTTCAAGAAATAAGGTTCCTTTTACGGTTCACAACCACGGTTGTGACCTTATTCTATTTTGTATTCAATCAACTTATTTTTATAGTCCCTTAAGATAAGTAAACCATAGTCGAAGGTTTGCGTAATCTTCTGTAAGAAACAACCCCATCATTCAATTGAAATTGGATGAATAATATAAATCGAGAAAAATACATATCTGATTTTATATACGTTTGAGTGCAGATATGTGGACAGTTACAAAAAAGTCCACTGTGTCGACTAAAAACCGGATGTCTGGCAATGCACAAAAAAATACTGTTCCTGTGGGGTATAATCCTGTTTTTCCTCATTCTTCCACTGGCGGGAGGAAATGAGAATGTCACATCTGATGTCAACAATGAGAACCTGATCCTTCTAAAGGCCGGTCCTATACATACGGATACTTTTCCCATCGTATACGGCGAAGCAACTGATGAAGAACCTGCTGCATCGATCGCCTCATATTCAGTTGATATGGCAAACATTGATGACCGCCTCGAATGCTATTATATAGTACAGTTCAACGGACCCGTACTTGAAGAATGGAAAGAGGAACTTGCCGGGACCGGAGCCATGCTGTTTGATTATATCCCTAACAATGCTTTTATTGTAAGGATGAACCCCTCACAAAAAGAGCATATCGATTCCTTCGATTTTGTTAAATGGACAGGAAACTACAGGGCATCCTATAAACATCAGCTGGACATTACAACCAACAAGGATCTGCCAGCGATCTCATCTGCTGGCCCGGGATCTGAGCTGATAGTAGTCCTCTTTGATGAAGAAGAGAGCGAAAAGATCAGGGAAGAGATCGTTTCACTCGGCGCGGACATTATGGAGTACTCCGGTACTCTCCTGAGAATCAATATTCCCAGGGATATGATCGATGAGCTCGCGTCCATAGAAGGTATCTGCTGGATCGAAGAACATGAGGTGCCGATCGTTTTTAATGATGCTGCTGCAGGAATAATCAACGTTAATCAGGTGCACATCAATTACAGGCTGAACGGGACAGGGCAGATAGTTGCCGTGTGTGACACGGGGCTTGACACTGGTGTGAACGATAATACAATGCATACAGACATCAGAGGAAGAATAGTGGAAATCTTTGACCTAGTTGGTGATGGCGCTGAAGACCAGACAGGACATGGTACCCATGTGACGGGATCTCTGCTTGGGAACGGCATATCATCGAGTGGAAAGTATAAAGGCATGGTGCCGGAGGCAAAACTGGTATTCCAAGCTGCAGCTGATGATGCCGGGAATCTTACAGGTGTTCTGGCCAATCTGAGTGAACTTTTCCGGCAGGCGTATAATGAGGGAGCAAGAGTCCATACCAATAGCTGGGGTTACACAGGGGATAGCGGTAACTATAGCCTGGTTTCATCACAGGTTGACGCATTCATGTGGAATCACCCTGATATGCTGATACTCTTTTCTGCAGGTAACCAAGGAGTAGATACAAATAAGAACGGAGTAGTTGACCAAAACTCTATCACCCCTCCTGGAACGTCAAAGAACTGTATTACGGTTGGTGCTTCAGAGAACAATCGCTCTTCATTAACCTCAACAACTTGGGGGAGCTCTTACGGTTCTCCTATAAAAGAAGACATAAAGGCCAATAACATTGAAGGAATCGCTGCCATTAGTAGTCGTGGGCCAACAGATGACGGCAGGATAAAACCTGATATTGTTGCTCCGGGTACATATATAGCATCTACAAAATCCAGTATATCCAACCTCTATAGCATGCCTGGTTATCCGGAATATGCATATTCGACCGGCACCAGCATGTCCACTCCTCTGGTCGCAGGAGCAGCGGCACTTGTCAGACAATATTATACAGACAACGAGAAACTGACAAGCCCGAGCGCCGCATTGTTAAAAGCTACACTAATAAATGGCGCCCGCGACATGACCCCCGGACAGTATGGCACCGGAAATTATCAGGAAGTTCAAAGAAGGCCTGACAATTCTCAGGGATGGGGACGCGTTGATGTTGAGAACTCACTCTTCCCGGAGTATCCGAAGGTCATTGCATACTATGATAATAAGACAGGCATAGGAACTTCAGGAGCATGGACTACTAAATATAGTTATATTGAAGCAGGGAGCCCGTTGAGAGCAACACTTGTATGGACCGATTATCCTGCAAGTCTGCCTTCCTCAAAGGCACTTGTCAACGATCTGGATCTGAAGATCTCTGATTCCGCGAACACATATTACGGTAACAGCAGACCTGACCGTGTGAACAATGTAGAGGGAGTCGAGATCAAAAGTGCTACAGGTGGAGACTATACGGTCACAGTCAGCGGATACAACATCGTTGAACCGAAAGCTCAGCCAAAACAACCTTTCGCACTTGTTCTTTCTTTCACCTGCAATAACAATGAGTATCCTGCAGCAGGTTCTTCTACTGCCAACAGTACAACCATGATTTCAGCTGATGTCGTCCATCCTGGGGGAGTAAACAAAAGCTCCATACGTATGAGTATCAACGGTGCTCCCGTGCCTGTATCCTCGTTTGTGACTATAGATGGCGGCTACAGGATACAGTACAATGCAGCTACTCCTTACCAAAGCGGTGACTACAATGTATCTATCACAGCCCTGACGGCAAAAGGGCAGGCATTCTCTTACGGGTGGGACTTCAATGTTAAACCTGTTATTAAGGGTTTTAGTTTTTCCAAACTTAATCCTGCCGTGCCCGGTGTTATTAACGAGAATGCAAAAACCATTGCTCTTACAGTGCCTTACGGAACAGATTTGAAATCGCTGGTACCTTCAATAGTACACAATGCAGCCAGCGTTTCACCTGCTTCCGGGCTTGCACAGGACTTCACCAAACCCATAACATATATTGTAACATCTTCAGACGGAGCAAAACAGAGCTACGTAGTCACGGTAACAGTAGCTCCAAGTTCGGCCAGATCAATTACCAGCTTCAGATTCAACGGACTCGATCCGGATGTCGTGGGAGTCGTTAACGAAGCATCGAAGACAATAGTGTTAACAGTTCCCTATGGAACAAATGTTGAATCACTGGTACCGACCATTGAACACACAGGATCGGGCATATCTCCCAATAGCGGCGTGGCGCAGAACTTCACAAACCCAGTAGTGTACACAGTTACAGCCGCAGACAAGACTACGCAGAAATATACGGTTACTGTTGTCAAGACAGCGGCCCCGAGTACCAATGCAAACCTGGCCGCTCTGATGGTCAGTAAAGGTACATTGACCCCTACATTCAGTACTAACGCTATCTCTTACAATGTCAGCGTCGACTACAGAGTGAATTCAATTGACGTAACCGCAGTCCTCTCGGACTTGAAAGCATCGATGAAGATGAATGGTCAAGATGCAAACAGCGGTACGGCTAAAACAATTGCGCTTCAGCCAGCCGGAAGCAAGACTACTGTCACGGTTGCAGTGACCGCTGAGGACGCATCGGCCAAAAAGTCCTATACCATAGTCGTGAACAGGGCCGCTGCACCTATTGGGGACGCAAGCTATCTGATCACTGTGGCTCCGGTCACAGGTGGCACTGCGAATGTTACTGCCGATAAGTCCATAGCAAAAGCGGATGAAGCGGTGAATGTGACAATTGCCGGTATTGAGGCTGGCAAAAGGTTTTCCTCTATAAGTGTGACAGGTGACAGCGGAACCGTGCAGACAGGTACACTAAGCCCAGGGACCAGCTATTCATTTGTAATGCCGGCTGAGAACGTAACTGTGGGAGTTGTACTGACGGTGGAACAGTCCACATCAACTCCAGCATCCAGCAGTGGTGGAGGCGGTGGCGGAGGTTCAACCGGAGAAAAAGCCGAGAACATAGAACTGAAAGACGTAAGCTCCATCTTTGTCGGCAAGGACCTTGTGAGGTTCGATTTCAAGAATCCGGCTAACGATGTCCAGTATGTAGAGTATACATCCCTGAAGAACTCGGGAACCATAACTGCAACTGTTGAAGTGCTTAAGGGCAGGTCTTTTTTTGCCGGCTCTTCGCCTGAAGGAGTAATCTACAGGCACATCAACATCTGGCTCGGCAAAACAGGATATGCCACTGGATCTAACATAAAGGACCCCATAATTGTATTCAGAGTCGATAACGATTGGGTGAGCAGTAACAACATCGACCCGTCGTCCATTGCTCTGAACAGGTACGCAGACAATGCCTGGAACAGGCTCCCCACAGAGCAGACAGGCTCTGATGCAGACTACCTTTACTTCAGGGCAATAACACCGGGATTCTCTCCTTTTGCGATCACAGGCGAGAGCTTCCCTGAAGATACAGCACTGCATAGCACACCTGATGCCCTCTTCTCCACAGATTCGGCAGAAAGCGGGGTCGGCATTCAAAACAGTTCGGGCGACTCAAAAACAGATGTGGGCCAGCCTGAAAAAGCATTACCTGCTCTTTCTTTTACTGCCACACTGCTGATATTCGTCTTTGCCTGCTTCCTTCTCAGGGAGCAGTAACCCTTTTTTAGAACCTTTCTTTTTATGGCAGGTCCATTGCAGACAGCATTATTTTAAGTAATTGTATTGAGCAGTACAAATAAATATATTATTAATATTATACTCTGTGTAATATACAACCCGGGTGTAGGCTCATGCGCTCTAAAAACAAGATTCTCATTACGCTTATTCTGATAACTCTAACAACTTCCCTGTGTGCTGCAGGTGATACATATCATGCAGATCTCAATGATGGCAGTCTTCTGCTTTTGAGAGCAGGACACGTAAACACAGATATAATTGAAGGAAAGCCTGTGCAAAGTGCTGAGCCCGAATCCATGAATTACACCGTCCAATCCATAGAAGACTCGGGAAAATACTACATTGTACAGTTTACTGGTCCCACGCGATCGATGTGGAAACAGGATATTGAATCAAAAGGTGCTTCCATCTATGGTTATGTCCCAAATAACGCATTTGTTATGAAGATGAATGAGAGTGTAAAAAATCAGGTATATTCACTTGACTTTGTCAAGTGAATTGGAGAGTATAAGCCATCGTACAAATATATGCCTGAATCAATGGATGATAAGAATACATATGTCTCAGAAGCCGGGTCTGAAATTAAAAACACACACCATATAATCATCTTTTCTTCTGCAGATTATGAAAAGGTAGCCTCTGCAATAGCATCACTGGATGGAGATATCATGTCAGCTTCGGAAACTGTTCTGAAAGTACAAATTCCAGCTTCCAGGATACCTTATGTGGCTTCCATCGAAGAGGTCAGCTGGATCGAAGAGTATGTGCAACCTACTGTTCATAATGATATAGCTGCCAGTATTATTAAAGCGAGTGATACACGTGATAACTATTGGTTAACTGGTAACGGACAGATAGTAGCTGTGTGCGATACGGGACTTGACACTGGAAATAAGAATACAGTACATCTCGATCTTAGAGGAAGAGTATTAAAGATCATTGATTCAAAGGGTGACGGAAGCGTTGCTGATCAGAGTGGGCATGGGACCCATGTTGCAGGTTCCGTACTGGGTAATGGGGCACTTTCTGGCGGGCAGTATAGTGGAATGGCACCCGAAGCTAAGCTTGTGTTCCAGGCTGCCGGAGACGGTACCGCTTATCTGGCACTTCCAGATGACCTTTACGAGATGTTTTATGAAGCATATCTCCTTGGAGCAAGGATACACACCAATAGCTGGGGAGTATCATCGGATGGAGAATATACTGACTATTCTCAAGACATAGACCAATTCATGTGGGAACATCCTGACATGTTGATACTGTTCTCAGCAGGCAACAGTGGAAAAGATAGTAACGAAGATGGAGTAATAGATCAGAATTCAATTGGTTCACCGGGAACCGCTAAGAACTGCCTTACCATCGGTGCCTCGGAGAACGAGAGAGGAGATAACTTCGGGATAACTCCTTATCTTACCTGGGGAAGCGGTTCATGGATCTACTTCTTCCCTGTAAATCCAATAACTAATGACTACATGGCCAATAATAGAGAAGGCATAGCAGCCTTCAGCAGCCGTGGACCAACTAACGATAATCGAACCAAACCTGATTTAGTTGCTCCCGGAACATTCATAGTATCAACAAGATCAAGTCAAGCAACTGGTACAGGTTGGGGGGGCATTGACAATAATTATCTGTATATGGGTGGCACAAGCATGTCCACACCCATCACCGCCGGAGCTGCTGCACTTACCAGGCAATATTATACAGACATTGAAGGATTGGAAAATCCTAGTGCTGCACTGATAAAAGCTACTCTGATCAATGGTGCCTATGACATGACCCCCGGACAGTACGGCACCGGGAGTTATCAGGAAGTTCAAAGAAGGCCTGACAATTCTCAGGGCTGGGGTCGTGTCGACGTGGAAAATTCACTCTTTCCTCAAAACTCGGTGGTATTAAAATACCACGACAATCTGAGGTTAAATGATACCGGGGATTCGTGGAATGTAACATATAGCGTAAACTATTCAACGGAGCCCTTCCAGGCCACTCTTGTGTGGACTGATTATCCTGCAAGTCTACCTTCCTCAAAGGCACTTGTCAACGACCTTGATCTCGCAGTCATTGGACCAGCAGGCCCATACCTTGGAAACGGTGGAAGTGAACCTGACAATACGAACAACGTAGAATGCATAAATATACCCACCCCTGCTGTAGGAAATTATACAATCTATGTGAATGCTGCGAAGATTCATACGCAGCCGGAGCCGCAGAGTTTTTCCCTGGTCCTGTCATTCAAAGAAGATAATTATATCACCTTTCAGGGAATCACCGAAGATGAAGTAATCCAGTGCAACAACCCCAGTATCAACATAAAAAGTCACAAATACAGTGACATATGCTACAAAATCGACAGCGCAGTAAATTCTACTATGACCAGGGCGTATTATTTGAATACTACACTTAACCTTACAGACGGAAGCCACAATATAACAGTGTTTGCCCGTGAGATGGGAGGAGAGACAATCTCCACAGCCATCAACTTCACCGTGTTTACAAGCCAGCCTGCCATCACCTCACCGGCTTCCGGCACAGTATATTACCTGCCCGACAATACGTTTAACATAAGCGGCAATGCCGGAATAGCGACCAATGTCTCGGTTTATGTCAACGGGGAGATCAACAACAGTTATCATCCTGCCTCGAACGGAGCATTCAATATTGACAATATCCCACTTTTGAATGGTATAAATACCGTGGACATTACTTCCATCCTAAACTATTCCAATCAGAAGTATTTCAGTAATAACACCACGATATACCTGAGCGTGGGAGAGATCTTCCCTGCAGGTGGAAGCGATGAAGCAATGCTTCCGGTTCCCGGGATTGGGACTGTCCCCTACCCGCTCCTCAATTTCAACATAACAGGCACATCCGCCAATCCGGGAAGCCTGGCTGCGGCTGTTGTCAGAGGGCAGGACCCTTGCAGCGGATCCACTTTTACAGGCCCTGCTATTGATATCAGAGTGATGAATGACTCTGAGCCTGTGAGCACATACGAATTCAGGAAGAATGTCTCCCTTACCCTTGGATATGACCCGACTTTCGTGGGTAATGCAGACAAACTTGCTATTGCATGGTACGACCCTGTTGAAGAAAACTGGACGCCTTTCAGAAGTGCGGTTAACAGTTCCGCACATACCATTACCACAAACATCACCCACCTGAGCGTATATGCCCCTGTTGAGGACAATACTGCGCCTGTCATTACTGGTCTCTCAAGCTCAAGGACTACCACGTCAGTTACCCTTGCATGGAAAAACTCGGCTGATGCCGACCATGTGGAAATCAGAAGGAACGGCGCTCCACTCACTACCACTTCTGGCTCAACCCTGACTGACAGCGGCCTGCCACCGGGCACCACATGCACCTATAGCCTCAGGGCGATTGACTTCGTTGTCAACGTCGGTGAATGGTCCAATATCAGTGTAACAACAAGTCAGACCTCATCACCTGGCTCCGGAGGAGGTGGCGGAGGTTCCAGTGGAGAGAGCGCCGAGAACATCCTCTTCAAGGATGTGCTTGCAGTCAATACTATGAAAGATACGGTCACCACATTCGAGTTTGACAACGAGGTGAATGACATACAGTATATAAGGTACCTGTCACTGAAGAACTCGGGCAAGATAAGCACCACTATTGAAGTACTGAAGAACACTTCCGGCTTTGCAGCGAACGCAGCCCCGGACCTCACCTACAGGAATATCAATATCTGGGTCGGCAAGACAGGATATGCTACGGAGAACAATATAATGGAGCCTGTCATAGGTTTCCGTGTCAGCCAGGCCTGGGTTCTCAGTAACGCCATTGACCCCTATACAGTAAAGCTCAACAGGTACTCCGGCGGGGCTTGGGAGGAGCTTGCCACGGAACAGACGGGTTTCGATGACAACTACCTCTATTTCGAGGCAAAGACCCCCGGATTCTCACCTTTTGCCATTACGGGCAAACAGTTCGCCCTTGCCAGGCAGGGAAGAGAGCCTCAGGAACTATTACTGGATCTGGAAGGTAACATGGTATCTCTGACAGATGACGAAAACAATAGTGATAACACCGAAAAGGATATGCTTTCCGATACACTCCTGGGCCTCTCCGGCGTTGCACTTACATGTGCTTATATATTAAGACGAAGAGGACAGCAAAATTAATATTATGAAGCTGACCATTAAGCGCTGGAGAATAGATTTTGAAAGGAACAGTCCTTGGAATAGAGGGTACCGCATGGAATCTCAGCGCAGCCATAGTCAATGAGAAAGATGTCATTGCAGAAGCTACAGATATTTATAGCCCCGCTACCGGGGGCATCCATCCGCGTGAAGCTGCCCAGCACCATGCAAAGTATGCCTCCATGGTCATCAGGAAAGTGCTGGAAGGAGCAAAGGAGAAAGGAGTCTCACCTTCTGATATTGATGCCATCGCATTCTCCCGGGGACCGGGGCTCGGAGCATGCCTGCGCACTGTGGCAACGGCTGCAAGGACGCTGGCTATAACGTACGACGTGCCGCTTGTGGGCGTTAACCACTGTCTGGCCCACATAGAGGTAGGTCGCTGGAAAACACCTGCAAGGGACCCTGTGACCCTGTATGTCAGCGGTGCGAATTCCCAAGTGCTGGCTTACAGGATGGGAAGATACAGGGTTTTCGGCGAGACGCTGGATATCGGTCTTGGCAATGCGTTCGATAAGTTCGCACGCAGCGCGGGCTTAACTCATCCCGGTGGCCCCAAGATAGAGCAGCTTGCGAAGAAGTCCACGAATTACATACCTTTGCCCTATGTAGTAAAGGGTATGGATCTCTCCTTCTCAGGACTTTCCACAGCAGCCACTGAGGCACTCAAGAGTAATTCCCTTGAGGATGTGTGCTACTCACTGCAGGAAACTGCCTTTGCGATGATCGTGGAAGTCACCGAGCGGGCACTTGCGCATACCGGCAAGAGCGAGGTGTTGCTGGCAGGCGGGGTGGGAGCCAATATGAGACTCCGGGAAATGCTGGATATCATGTGCAATGACAGGAGAGTGTCATTCCATGTGCCTGAAAAAAGGTTCATGGGTGATAACGGGGCAATGATAGCTTATCTTGGCCTTCTGATGTACGAGGCAGGAGATGTCCTGAGTATAGAGAATTCTCATGTCAATCCTAATTTCAGGCCGGATGATGTGGATGTCACCTGGCTGGAGTGATCGGGATGGCTTTAAGAGTTGGCGATGGTATAATGGAGCTTACAAACGGTGCCGAAGCAAGTGTGAGAATGGAGAACGGGCTTGTGGTCAAGGAAAGGATCCCGAAAAGATACCGTCTTCCGGAGCTTGACGAGCGCATACGGAAGGAGAGGAACCGAGCCGAGAGCCGCATAATGTCAGAAGCAAGGCGCCTTGGAGTGCCTACGCCGATCATTCACGATGTGGAAAACTCGATGATCAGGATGCAGTACATTCCCGGAACAGCCCTGAAGCATGTGATCAACGAGGAACTGAGCGAGCGCCTAGGAGAGCTTGTAGGACTTCTTCATACAGGCGGCATCATACATGGAGACCTGACCACATCGAACCTGATATATTATAATGACAGGCTCTACATGATAGATTTCGGGCTGGCTTTCATGAGCCCGGCAGTAGAAGCAAGGGGAGTGGACGTGCATGTGCTGTTCCAGACCTTTGAGAGCACCCATCGCGACCACGAATCACTGGCCAAAGCTTTCTGCAGGGGTTACAGGCGCTCTTTTTCGGGTGCTGACGAGATACTTGAAAGGGTTACAGAAATAGAGAAGAGAGGAAGATATGCGTAAGATCGTTTTTGTTACACGTAACAAGGGAAAGTTAAGAGAGGCCATGGACATACTTACCTCAAAAGGCATAGAGGTCATCCAGAACAGTGATGGCTATCCGGAGCTGCAGGAGGATGAACTGGAACCCATAGCGGCCTATGGGGCCAGCTGGGCAGCCGGGAAGCTGGGCATGCCTGTCATGGTGGACGATTCCGGGCTCTTCATCAAAGCCCTTAACGGATTTCCCGGGCCGTATTCGGCTTTTGTGGAGGAGCATCTTGGCAACGGGCGAGTCCTCAAGCTCATGGAGGATGAGAAGGACAGAACCGCGGTCTTCAGGTCGGTGATAGGCTACTGCGAGCCTGGTAAGGAGCCGGTAGTATTTACCGGGACCGTGGAAGGAACTATTGCGCTTGAGGAGCGAGGGACAGGCGGATTTGGGTACGATCCCATTTTTGATTACAACGGGAAGACCTTCGGTGAGCTTGGAGACGAGGAGAAGAACAAGGTCTCACACCGCAGAAGAGCCCTCGACAAGTTCTGCGAGTGGCTTGACTGAAGGAGGAGATTCTGTAAAAAGGCAGGGAACCCTGCGTGATGCAAGAGCTATCGATACAGTTCCCCGGAAGATGGTGTTTTATCTGGTACTCACAGGAACCATCATCTTCCTTACACTGCTTCCTGGAACAGCATATCACCCTTTTTGCAGGATACCCTACTGAAGATCAGATCAACGGTCTTTCGGTGGAACTGCTCTCTATAGAGAATGGTCATGCGGAAAACCTTCTGGTCTCGGGAAGCATTGAAGGCTCTATGTGTATTGTCAGGCTGTTGCTGCCGGAAAAGGTAAGATTCCTTGCTATGGGCGTGGACCCTGACCCCGATGCAGACGGGAACCTGAGCAATTCCCTATGGCTGCCTGAGAATAATACCATCCCTGTCCGATATGACAGCGGGCATAGGAACCCGTTCATCATCAGCGGTGAGAACATAATGTTCAGGCAGGGAAGACTGCATGCAAAAGCTAGCGGGGTAATTGGCACATACTCGGTTCATGACAATATGGAATAGTCATTGAAAGACCGTTAATGGAGACTATGTTTTTGAACTGGTCCTTTCATACAGGAAATGTACCCCATCCCAGTTCTGATAAACTTGAGGTACTTGAGAGGATCATTTCCTGAAAGAGGAAAACGATCAAGGGAACATCTAAAAAGATGTCCTTAATACTTCAGCGAGATGTACTTGAGATCGAAGTATGCTCCGGGTGTTATAAAATCAAAGAACACCAGAGAACCTGCTTCGGGCCTGATCTGGACGGATACCTCTGTCCTGGGAGTTATACCCTCATAACCAAGGTCTTCCTCACCAAACACTTTGCGGACATCAACGACAATCTCCATGATGTCACCGGTCCTTAGTACAGGCTGGGTGGCCTTGAAAGTACTCTGGTCACGGATGCGCACCGGCTCAACAGAGAAATACTCTGCCGTGGGCTTGTGTATGGCAGCGCTGGTATCGGAGATGTCATACCTCACATTGGAAACATGAGCTCCATCTGACAGATAAATAATGATCTGCGACAGGTCCACATCCTCACTTCCAGGTCCAAGAGACACAGATATATGTAACTTCGTGACCTGCCCGTATTCAAGGGTATCGCTTACGATAACGATTCCTGCACTGCTGCCATTAATTGTAACGGGATAAGCCCCGGACTGGGTAAAACGGTGCTCAAAATAGGAACCATGTGATACCGAATCATTAACGCCATCCACAGATATGTAGAAAGCACCGTATTCGGATATCCACTCTACCACTGCGCCCTTATCAATATAGATAGTAGTAGCAGAGGGAGAACCACCACTTACGGTCACCGTGAAATAAGCCGCACGTTCGCCGTCCACACGATCAACACGCATGTTGGAAGCAACCTCTCTTGTTGTTTCAGTACCTGTCTGGGCAGCTTTTTGCTGGAGTACGCCGGAGGTCTTGATCAGAAGAGCTGATGCGACTGCCGCTACCAGTACCATGGAAATGAATATGATTAAGGTACCTATACCTACCTGTGCACGGTTGTCACTGTGCATTGACTGTTTTTGATTTGCTTTCGTGCGCTTCCCTCATCAAACGTTGTAGCAATCGTGTAACAGGAGTATATAGTTTATAGTATATTAATGCTGTTATTTAACCGTTGTCAGGTTTGGACATTAAGGACATTCTGCACTATAAACTGATTCTCAGCTGTCTCACATATATAATAAAATTGGTAATATATAAATAGTTGCATTTATTCAGACTATAAGAGAACAGCCATATCAGAAGAATCCGCCTTCTATCAATACAACACGGGCAGGTGCTGCATCGCAGCCCTCCAGTTTCAATGGAAGGCAGATGAAGTGATATGAACCTTCTGACACTTCGGAAACGTCAATATTCTCCAGGATGACAACGTTGTTTTCCAGAAAGAGCCTGTGATTGTCCAGAGAAGTGCCCGCGTCCACAGAAAGAGTATCCGTACCAATAAGCTTGAACCCCTGCTCTGCCACCCAGATCCCTGCGTCAGGCATGAGTCCGCGGATACCTGTGTCGTGACCATTTGTGCTTTGGCACATGCCATTACTGACCCTGCGGGTCTTTAGCAGCAGGATGTCAACACCTGTTGTGTTCTCAGCACACGAGTTCATGAAAGCTGCCTTCAGTTCCCTTTGAGAGATATCGGCGGTCCCATCGGAGAGGTCCAGGACAAGTGCTTTACCTATCATGGAGCTGAGAGGGACCCGGTCAATACTTAGCCCATTTTCAAAGATGTGAGCTGGTGAGTCCACGTGCGTTCCTGTATGGGTCCCGAATGTTACCCTTGAGACCGCATACCCTTCGGACGGTATTGAAGAAACAGCTTCTATCCGGGTTTCAGGGTCGCCCGGAAATACCGGGGTGTCCCTTGAGATACCTACAGTGATGTCGAGTATCCTGCCATGCATGCTGCACTCCCGGCTGAGACGATCTGGGTGCTTAATATTTCAGGAAGCGCAGGGAATTGTCCAGCACCCCGTTAGCCTGCTTTTCCGTAAGTCCGGAGCCCATGGCAACTTTCCTGGCATAGTCCCGGGTAATAAGATTCTCAGGGCTGTGGGCGTCGGTGTCCACTACCAGTATCGCGCCGGCTTCCATACCTATGCGTGCGACATGGCCGTTAGTCCTGTTATGGCCGTTGCGTGCGGTGATCTCAAGACATACATCATTATCACATGCGGCTTCAGCCTCTTCAATTGTTATGAATCCCGGATGGGCAAGGATATCCACGTCGCTCAGTTCCACTGCCGCAGCATTGGTTCCCGGCATGACAGGCTCGCTGAGGGTCTCACCGTGGACCACAACGATCTCCGCTCCAAGCTGCCTGGATTTCCTTGCCAGGGCCGCTATCCTGGCAGGCGGCACGTGAGTGATCTCGACACCCACCAGCACCCGGATATCGTACTCATCCTCCAGGTACTTGGCCTTTTTAACATTGCTTATGACATGCTCCACGTTGGAGAAGTCAACATGATCAGTGATGCCTATCGCCCTGTAGCCATGGACCACAGCCCTCCTTACAAGCTCGCTGGGTATAAGCTCTCCGTCACTGAAAATCGTATGGGTATGCATATCTATCATGACAACACCTCAAGGATATTTTGTTTAGTATATGCCTGCCTATGCTTTCCACTTAAATAAACCCATTCATAGAAGCAGGACTTCATATGCTGTCAGCTTAGAGGCTTTTATAGGCCCTGGCGATATTAGCCAGAACACCCTTATGCTCTACCGGAAAGAGGTCTATGGTAAAGACCTTCAAGGATTCGCGATAGGCATTCACAGACTTCTCAATGTTCTCAGACCTGTCCCTGGTCGCGGATAACTCGAAATAGGCATTTCCCAGGTTATTCTGGACTGTGACATACTCTACCGGATTGTTCTCCAGGGTAAGTACCTCAAGGGCATTGTTGTAGGAAATTATAGCCAGGTTAAGCTTATCAGGACTGCCCTCCATGCGAGCCATCTCCATGTAGAGGTTACCAAGGTTGTTCTGCACGCCTGCATATTCCTGCGGGTAGGTGTCTTTCCTGAAGACCCTCAGCGATTCATTATAGAAGCCGATAGCTTCAGAAAGTGTATTCGTTTCCCCGCCTGAAAGGCCCTTCTTCCTGTATGCGTTCCCAAGCTTATTATTTGCTGAGGCGTAATATACCGGGTCCCTTGCAAAGGTGTAGTAACTGAGAGACTCCTTGTAAGCGGTTATTGAAGTGTCCAGCCTTTCAGGATCGCCGCTTGAATCATATAATCGGAGATATGCATCTCCAAGGCTATACTGTACAAGAGCATGCTCTGCAGGGCTGCCTTCCTTTGAGAAGAATGCGAGTGCATTTGAATAAGAAGAGATACTGTTCTGAAGGTTGGCGGAAGTGTTCCCATACAGGGCCATCTCTTCATATATCTTTCCAAGATGGTAATGGGTCATTGCATACTCATCAGGATAGTCGGACGAGGAGATGATCCCAAAAACGCTGTTATATGTACTGACCGCGCTCCCGAAATCCTTTTGTTGCCTGTGGATCAGGGCCTGCTCCCACCGTGCCTCCACCTCGGCGGATGTGCGCTTCTTTGAGTAATCGCCAATGAAGATGCAGCCTGTCAGAATAACGAGGACGATTAGAATGGCCAGGATGCTGCGTTTGGGAACACCTTTTGAGAACAGTTCTTCCAGTGCCATCGATGATATTCACCCGGACATTACCGAAACAGGCTCAGAGCAATTGACAGAGCAACTGATATAAGAGGATATGGATGAGATGGTATAAAAACAATATTTATTTATTCACCTTTCTGCCCCATGACCTTAGCAAATGCGAAATTCGGCTTCACATCTTCGATCTTTATGCGCACATTGTCGCCTACTTTGACATCCTTCACGAAGACCACGAAATTATCGATCAGCACTGCACCGTCACCGCTTGCGCCAAGCTCGTTTATTTCCACATCGAACTCATCGCCTTTGCGGACAGGAGATGTGAGGAACTTTTTCCCGACAACATATATCTCTGCGCTCTGGGAGCGGGACGCATCCGGGGTATAGGAGTGTACGTAGGAGAAATTCCTGCCCACCCTGTCAACGAAATCCTTGAACATGTCGCCCTGGAAGACCTTGACAACAAAGTTGCCGCCAGGCTTGAGGATCTTCTTGGCGCAGCCAAGGGCCGAAGTGGTCAGGTCTATGGATTTTGCATGGTCCAGGCTCCAGTTGCCTGAAAGATTGGGGGCGGCATCACAGATAACGACATCAGCACCTCTTACACCTACCATTCCCACTATTTTCTCAATGGTCCTGTCGGAGGTGATGTCACCTTTTATTGTTTCGATACCTTCGATAGGAGAGATCTTCTGCAGGTCCACTCCAATGACCCTTCCGCCGGAGATCTGTTTTGCAACCTCGAGCCAGCCTCCCGGTGCAGCTCCCAGGTCGACCACGGTATCTCCCTGCTTAATGATATGATGTTTCTCGTTGATCTGGAAAAGCTTATAGGATGCCCGTGAACGAAAGCCCTCATCCTTGGCCCTCCAGTAATACTTGTCTCGTCTGTCTCTTGCCATATGGATCTGTTAGCCTGATTAAATCCAAGTATCAAATACCTTGTGCAGCCCTGAGATCCTCAAGCTTCATGCTAAGATCCTGCAGTTCATCTTCCATGTCGCCCATTCCATCAGGCAGCCAGGAATCGTAATCGTAGTAGAGATTTAGCAGATTGCTGTACCGCTCGGAAAGACAGGATAGCTCTTTTTCAGCCGGCCTGCCTCCGGGGAGAGAGGAGATGTCCTCGCTCATTTGCATAGCCTTAGCGTGCAGGCTTGCAGAAAAGCGTGATGAGACCTTTTCCCAGTCCACTTCCTTTTTTGTGATCATGAGGATATCGATGGCCTCACTCAGCTCGAATGGAACATCAGGGAACGCATTCGGACCGGGAATATAACAGGCCGGTCCCTCAGTGCCACCATCCGATGCTGCCTTTTGTGCTGACGTGGGACGAATCTCAGCAGGGCCTATGAGTTCGAGCAGATGCTCATCAAGTGCCTCGCGGCACATCTGAGTGATAATGTCCGGCGAGAAATCCTCCTTCCTGATAAAAGATATCTCCTGTGCCACGGAGCACACTTCCTTCTCGCTTAAAGCGCCAAGCGCATCAATTATACCTGACAGTTCATCCTTTGTGATCATGGGGTTCGCCTCAGCCTATCTTCTATCTGGTCGCCTGCTCTCAGTACACACTCACAACTTGTAACGTCTCAGAACGAGCATTTGCTTCATTATCTCATTGATATTATGTTTTTCAATACGCACATCTGCAGACGACACCAGCCGCGGTGTATCTTCCGCCACACCTGAGCTTATCGCCTTTGCCAGCTGTTCATCGCCTCCGAGCAGGAAGTAATCAGGAGCCACCTGCAGGGACCCAAGCAGCTTTATAAGGGCAGCCCGTGCCTTTTCAGCATGATGAACCACTTCCTCATCCCGGAGTCGCTCAAATCGCCTCTGGCTGAATCCCCCTTTCGAGTGCTTGGACTTAACGTTGCTCCGGACAAGTTCGTAGAAGTCTGTCTCCCCCGAGTCGCGGGAGTAAGCTACAAGGGACTCGCCTGCATGGGCGACAATCACCAGGGCTGCTTCCTCCCGCTCTATCAGCTTCAGCAAAGGCTCCACATTGAAAGAGCTCCCTGCAGACCATTCAGCATGTCCTACCTGGAACGGGGGGACAAGCAACTCGTTGACCAAGTGACCCGGGTCATAGAAAAGCACCCATCCTGTGGAAGAGTCAGTTCTCTGGATAAGCTGCAGAGCCTCCGGGTCGATCAGGGCTGCAGGCATATCTCTGTATGCCTCCCCTGACAGGGATCTCCCGGGAGGCATGTATGCTGTCAGCAGGTCAGCAGAGGATGACCTTAATGAGGATAAGGACTGCAAGTGATCCTTTGCCCTGCGCAGGGAGAGAGTTTCGACAAGCCTGTAGCCTGCCTGCGAAGGAGCGGAACCCTTATGGGACTCAAGCTCGTGCTCAAGGGTGACGATTCTCACTTCTGCGGCATTAAGGCTCTCTTCCGCAGCTTGCTTTGCTGCCACAGCTCTCTTTTCACTCTCAGCACACTTATCCATGCGCTTTTGCAGGATGCCTGCCTCCGCTTCGAGTTCAGCTATACGTGAGTTCAGCCGGCTGATCTCTTCCTCCAGCTTTTCCTTCCCCGTATACCTGCTGAATAGGGAATTGATGTTGCCCGTAAGTTTGCCTTTTTCAGGCTTGCCCTGTTCTGCCATCAAAACATCAATAGAAATTTCTATATAAAAAGCCTATCTATCCCTGTTCCTTTCCCGGTTAGCGGGAGCATCACCTTTGCAAACAGAAGCAGACCCGCTGGGGGATATGAGGGCTCCTGCATAAAGAATACAAACCGGCAGAATCCGGCCACAGCGCCTTTACTGTTTCATGATATCCATGCAATTGTTCACACGACCCTGTTGTTATCAACTTTGTATCCAGCTACTGGATAGTTAATTCCGGCGAATGCAAGGCAGGAAAAAAAGGATCTCAGGCCTCCATCACGAGCCTGAAACCGGTATTAGCATCCCCATCGCGGGCGTCCTTCTTTGCACGGTAGGCAGATTCAAGCGCATTATCCTTGCTGGAGTAACTTCCGCCCCTGGCGACCACAAGTGTGCTTCCGCTCTTCACTACTGCACTGCCGTCTTCCTTTGCAGCCGAATAGGTATCTCCCCAGCTGTCCTGCACGAGTTCGGCCACGTTGCCGTATGTGTCATGCAGTCCCCAGGGATTTGGAAGCTTTTCACCGACATTGTGAGTGCTTCCCCCTGAATTGGGTTGATACCATGCATAGTCTCTCAGGAAGGGACCTTCCTTTTCGTCCATCTCGCCGAGCGAGTAAAGAGTGGTCGTGCCTGCCCTGGACGCATACTCCCATTCTGCCTCTGTAGGCAGCCTGTATTTGGCAGTGCCCTCCTCTTTATTGAGCTTGGCTATGAATTCCTGAACCTCGTTCCAGGACACACTCTCTACAGGCTTCTTATTGCCCTGTGATACTGAAGGATTGCTGCCCATGATCTCGACCCACTGCTCCTGGGTGACCTCATACCTGCCGATATAGAACGGCTTCTGCAGCCTCACCTGATGTACCGGCTGGGAAGCGGCATACTTGGGAGAGCCCATTGTGAAAGTGCCGGCTTCCACATACCGGAATTCCATACCTATGGAGTTGGTGAGCTCATCACCTGCATCCCCAGTGCCTGAGGACAGACTGCCATCTGCATTATCGTCACCATTGTCATCTGAAGTGCATCCTGTAACTGATATAGCTAAAAGGAGCACTATAAGGATAGATATTACTCTTTTAGTATCGCACCACATAAGTACCACTTATGGCATTTTTCAGACATGATATATTAATAGGTATCCATATAGCCAGCTCCGGGGCAGCCAATACCGGAATAATTCAGGGGCAATTCCGGAACAATAATGGCACTAAAGCCATCTTTGGATTCTGCGATGTTACCGAATCCCTTTATAATCCGGATTCATCCACACCAGCAGTACGTCATCCTCAAGACTGCCATCAGGCCTCCGTATCCTTTTTACCATCCTGCCCTCCTCGATAAAGCCAAGAGAACTGTAAAGGTTCAGTGCAGCGTAATTGCTCTCCTTTGCTATCAGCTCGACCCTGAGAACCCCGGGATGTTCTGACCTCACCTTATCAAGCATTGTTTTGAAAAGCGTCCTCCCAATGCCTTTCCTCTGGAAGTCGGGATGCACTACGACTGTCAGGTGCTCAAGAACATGAGAAAGAGCCTTGAGGGCAGGCCTGTAGGTGTGTATCTCCCCGATGAGCCTGTCGCTCCCGGCATCATCGACTACAAAGATCATGCCGCCTGTAAGACTGTTCCTGACAAACTTGTCCACATATTCCTCTGTGACCTCAGAGGCTTCCCGGATAATGCCGCCTGAAAGAGTGGCAACTTCACGATAGAGGACTAAAAGCTTGTGCTTGTCTTCAAGGGTTCCAGGACGTGGAAATATCAGAGGGGTCAATGTAAAGGCACCTGCTTTTCAGCTATTTAACCTGTATAAGTATATGGCACACATATAATAAGGGATTACAGAAACTAAACTGGTTTGACCTGCGGAAAAAATGTAACTGTTCTGGCCACCCTCCTTAAATACTAAAAATCCACTTATTTAATCAAAAAAGGACGGAATATGCCCCAGATTCCAAACAGACATCCCACCCTCTGGATCAGATCCTCAAAGTCCGGCTCACTGGAAGGCAGGACCATAGTGCTGGCGGTCACAGGCAGCATAGCAGCCGTGCGGACAGTGGAGCTTGCACGGGAACTGATACGCAGGGGAGCGGACGTATATGCGGTCATGAGCGAGGCCGCATCCTGGATCATCAATCCCATGGCCCTGCACTACGCTACAGGGAATGAGGTAGTCACTGCGATCTCCGGAAAGGTGGAGCATGTGGAGTTCTTTGGGAAAGAAGGCAGGGCCGACCTACTTCTTGTGGCACCTGCAACTGCCAACACTGTCGGAAAGATGGCGACAGGTATAGATGACACACCTGTAACGACCTTTGCAACTACTGCCATCGGAGCAGGCAAGCCTGTCATGGTGGTGCCTGCCATGCATGAGGATATGTACAGGCACCCTGCTGTGGCAGATAACCTGGAGAAATTAAGGTCGTGGGGGATAGCCATCGTTGGGCCCAGGATGGAAGAGGGTATCGCCAAGATAAGCAGCAACGAAGAGATAGTGCTTGAGACCGAGCGGATGTTAAAAGGCCACAGCCTGCGAGGGAAGAAGATACTCATCACAAGCGGCTCGACGGCAGAAGCTGTTGATCCCATAAGGATCCTCACCAACCGTGCATCGGGAAAGACAGGTGCCGAACTGGCGCTGGAAGCCTATCGCAGGGGCGCCGAGGTTACAATCGTTCACAGGAACAGGCTTGGCATGGGCGGTATCCGGGAGATTTTCGCAGAGAGCGCAGGGCAGATGACAGATGCCGTGCTGGAGGAGCTCTCAGAAGGTTACGACGTGCTGATAAGCGCTGCAGCCATCGGGGACTATACACTGGAGGCAGCCGGGACGAAGATCAAGTCCGGAGGCTCACCCGTAATCTCACTTACACCCACGCGCAAGCTGATAACGGAAGCAAGGAAAGCGTTCCCGGAAATAAGGATAATAGGGTTCAAGGCGGAGACAGGAATAGACAGAGAAGAGCTTTTCCACCGTGCATTGCAGACACTCGCCAACTCCGGCCTTGACATGATAGTTGCCAACGATGTCAGCCAGGGAGGCATGGGAACGGATGAGAACAGTGTGTATCTTATCAGGCCCGACAGGAAGGAGCATGGCAATATAAGGGGTCCGAAGAGCCTGATCGCAGGTGCCCTGATGGACGAGATCGCAATGATGCTTTCTGCAGGGGATAAAATTAAATGAACAGTCATTATGCGCTCAGTGCCAGAGCTTTTGCACCTGCCCACATAACAGGTTTTTTCGAAGTGCACGACCATGCGGACCCTATGAAAAAAGGCTCCACAGGCTGCGGGATAGTGCTCAGTGCAGGGATCGAGACAACGGTGACCATGGGTGAAGGCATCGAAGAGACAGTCATCCTGCTGAACGGGAAAGAAGTTGAAGGGATTACCAGCAGGACTGTTGTGGAAATGCTTACCGATAGGCCTGTCAGGGTTGAGAGCACTACCCAGGTGCCGGTTGAATGCGGACTGGGTGCATCCGGCGCCGGCTCCCTTGGAACGGCCTATGCGCTAAACCGGGTACTGTCGCTGAACCTTACCACCAATAAGCTCAACGGGATAGCGCATGTTGCTGAAGTCCGCAACAGCAGCGGGCTCGGGGATGTGGCAGCGCAGTCACTGGGAGGAGCCGTGATAAGAACCTCACCGGGGGCTCCGGGTGTGGGTTCATGCGACAGGATACCTTCAGGCGAATCGGATGTATACTGTGTGGTCCTGGGAAAGCTGTCCACGGGCATGGTGCTGGGAAGCCGAGAGGCTGTGAGAAATATAAATGATGCAGGAAAGGAAGCCATGAAAAGGCTTATGGTAAGACCCTGCATGGAGAATTTCATGAGATGTGCCAGGGACTTTTCCATTGGTGCAAACCTTGCTACTGATGAGATCACGGATATTATTGAGGCTGTGGAGGCCATAGGTGGAATGGCATCCCAGGCCATGCTGGGCAACACGGTCTTTGCAGTCGGGACAGAGAGCACGGGTGCAGAATTGAAGGAGGTTCTCTCCGGTTTCGGCCAGGTGCTGCACTACAGGATAAATCCGGGCAGTATCAGAATGATCTGAAAGGGTGACGCAAGAATGATCAAGGAGACGGATATATGACTGAGATTCCCAGGGACCATCCGAGATACGAGTCCCTGATCACCAGGGAGAAAATAGTGGAAGGCGTAAGGATGGGCTATACAAGTCTGCAAGGGCTGGTGGCGCAGGGCAGGGGTGAGGCTTTCGATTACCTTATAGGCGAAAAGACCACGGAGTCTGCCGCTGTGGCGGAAAGGGCTGCCGTGGCACATATCCTCCTCGCAGGGAACCCGATCATATCGGTGAATGGGAACACTGCGGCGCTTGTACCCGAAAGCATGGTGGCCCTTGCAGATATCACCGGGGCGACCCTTGAAGTGAACCTGTTCCACAGGAGCGATGCCAGAGTGCATCAGATCACGGAGCTGCTCAAGTCCCACGGCGCTTCCAGGGTGCTTGGAGGCAAGGGCGACAAGAGGCTGGACCTGTCCCATGACAGGGCGATAGTGGACGAGGAGGGCATCTTCAGCGCAGATGTGGTGCTGGTGCCCCTGGAAGATGGGGACCGCTGCCAGAAACTGGTGGAGATGGGCAAGACTGTCATTGCCATTGACCTGAACCCGCTGTCAAGAACCTCACTTAGCGCCACTGTGACCATCGTCGACAATGTGACCCGGGCACTGCAGAACATGACCCTTTTCGCCAGGGACATGAAGCAGCAGAGCAGGCAGTCCCTCCTGGAAGTTGTTGGAACGTATGATAACAGCAAGGTCATCTCAGATGCCCTCTATGCCATCCAGGAAAGGCTGAAACAGCAGTCCGAAGAGAGAGGTATCCGATGGATCTGATCGAGCAGACCAGGGAGTTCGTCTCCGGACTGCTGGAAGGGGAGCCAAGCACCCACGACATCTCGCATATCGAGCGCGTGGAAAAGCTCTGCCTGCGCATCCGGGAGACCGAGGGAGGAGACCTGCAGGTGCTGCAGCTTGCCGCACTGCTCCATGATGCCGGCATTGTAAGGGAGCATCAGGAAGGCGGAAACCACGCAGTCTACAGCGCCGAGATAGCAAGACAGTTCCTTGCCGAGCGGGGCCTGGAAGAGAATATGGTGGAGCATGTGGCTTCCTGTATCCTCACCCATCGCTTCAGCAGAGGGATGCAGGCCGAGACCATCGAGGCCATGATACTGCAGGATGCGGACAGGCTGGATGCCCTCGGAGCCGTGGGGATCTTCCGCTCTCTCGTATCCATGGGAGCACTGAGGGCTCTGAAGAGCACCATCGGTACGATCAAGGAAACCTCAATGAACGCTTATACGGAGGACCCATTCGACGGGTTCTACGATTACATGCAAAGGAAGCCTTTCAGGATAATGGAAAGGCTGAACACCCGGACTGCAAGGGATATAGCGGAGCAGAGGTTAAGGATAATGCACCTGTACCTTGAGGAGCTGAGGTCCGAACTGGAGTAGATGTGTAAAAATGAAGGAGAACTGACATGGCAGATATTATCATCAAGAATGCTTATGTGCTCACGATGGACCCTGATCTAGGCGATATTGAGAACGGGGTCGTGGTCATTGAGAACGGTTTGATCAAAGAGGTCGGCAGATCGACAGGCAGCACCGCAGACAAAATAATAGATGCACGAGGCTGCGTGGTCATGCCCGGGCTTATCAACACGCACTGCCATGCAGGCATGACACTGTTCAGGGGCTATGCCGATGACATGCACCTGAAGGAGTGGCTGGAGGATCGGATCTGGCCTGCGGAAGCCAAGCTCACGGACGATGATATCCATATAGGCAGCCTGCTTGCCTGCCTGGAGATGATAAGGTCCGGTACCACTTCCTTTGCAGATATGTATATCCACATGGACAGGGTTGCCCAGGCCGTTAAAGAGTCCGGCATCAGGGCTGCATTGTCTTACGGGATGATAGACTTTGGGAGCAAAGAGAAGGCCGATGCTGAGCTTAAAGAAGGCAGCAGGTTCGTCAGCCAGTGGAACGGAAAAGCGGATGGCAGGATCACCACCATGTACGGTCCCCATGCTCCGAACACATGCTCCAGGGAATTCCTGATAAGGGTGAAGGAGCAGGCTGTAAAGGATAAGATAAGGATACACATCCACGTGCTTGAGACCGAGGCAGAGCTCAACTACATGAAAGAGAACTTCGGCATGTGCTCCATCCATTTCCTCAAGGATATTGATTTCTGGGGTACTGACGTACTTGCAGCGCATTGTGTCTGGCTCTCGGACGGCGACATAAAGATACTGGCAGAGTACGGGGTGAACATATCCCACAACCCCGTAAGCAACATGAAACTTGCATCCGGCATAGCACCGGTGGCAAAGTTGATTGCAAGCGGTGCCAACGTGTGCCTCGGGACGGACGGCTGCGCATCCAACAACAATCTTGACATGTTCGAGGAGATGAAGACTGCAGCACTGCTACAGAAAGTGGGCACCATGGACCCTACGGCATTGCCTGCACGTCAGGTGCTCGAGATGGCGACCGTCAACGGGGCAAAGGCTCTTGGCATAAAGAGCGGTGTACTGAAGGAAGGGCACAATGCGGATATGATCATCGTGGACATGAGAAAGCCTCACCTGACACCTCTGCACGATGTTGCCTCACAGCTTGTGTATGCCGCAAGCGGCAAGGATGTCAGGACGACCATCGTGGCCGGAAAAGTCCTCATGGAAGATTTCATGGTCACCTGCCTTGATGAACAGGACATCCTTGGGAAGGCAGTGCAGACATCAAAGAACCTTGCATCACGGATCGACTCGTGAGACCGACACGCAGTAGATACTTAATATAGACAAAAAGTATATGCAGTGCAGACCGACCGAGAAATGAAGATACAGATGATATTGGCCGGCGTAAAGCAGGCCATAGAGTGATCAATTACAATACATCATGAGGAGATAGCAGATGAGTGAAACAGAAATGGTGGATTCCGGAAGACTGAAAATAGAGTGGGCACGCAGCCATATGCCGGTGCTTGCAGCTATAAGGGAACAGTTCGAGAAGGAGAGGCCCCTGAAGGGGCACAGGGTGGGGATGGCACTCCATGTGGAGGCAAAGACCGCAGTGCTTGTACAGACCCTGGTGGCAGGAGGGGCCGAGGTTGCTATAACAGGGTGCAACCCGCTGAGCACCCAGGACGATGTCGCACTTGCACTGGATGCCTGCAAGGACATTGACTGTTATGCAAGGTATGACTGCTGCAATGACGAGTATTACGAGGCCATCGACAAGGTGCTGGACTTCGGGCCAGACATCACAATAGACGACGGAGCAGACCTTATCTTCAAGCTCCATACAGAACGCACCGAAATGCTTCCCACCATACTGGGCGGATGCGAGGAGACTACTACAGGTATTCACAGGCTCAAGGCCATGGAGCGCGACGGGGCACTCAAGATGCCGGTCATCGCAGTCAATGATGCCCAGACAAAGTTCCTGTTCGATAACCGCTATGGTACGGGACAGTCTTCCTGGGACGGGATCATGAGGACCACGAACCTGCTCATTGCCGGGAAGAATGTGGTCGTTGCAGGCTACGGATGGTGTGGCAAAGGCGCTGCGATGCGTGCAAAAGGGCTGGGAGCTAATGTAATAGTTACTGAGATCGATGTTATCAGGGCACTGGAAGCACGTATGGACGGCAACGCGGTAATGACCATGAAGGAAGCTGCAAAAATAGGAGACATCTTCCTGACAACCACAGGTAACAGAGATATCATCAGCAGGGAACACTTCGAGGTCATGAAGGACGGGGCCATTCTTGCCAATGCGGGACACTTCAATGTGGAGATCAACCTGGAAGACCTGGGATCTATGGCAAAATCAGTGCGTACGTCAAGGAAGAACATAATGGAATACGTCCTCGGCAGCAGGAAAGTATATGTCCTTGCCGAAGGCAGGCTTGTTAACCTAGCAGCAGGCGACGGCCACCCTGCGGAGGTCATGGACATGAGCTTTGCAAACCAGGCACTATGTGTCAGGTACATAGCCGAGAACAGGCTTCCCAACGGAGTACATGTAGTGCCCCGTGAGCTGGATATGAGTGTAGCCGAGATGAAGCTCAAGTCCATGGGCATCAGTATTGACAGGCTTTCATCCGAGCAGACAAAATACATGGAAGGCTGGGAATGCGGGACCTGATAGGTCCTGATCCTGTCCCACAATCAGAAAGCCGGAGTTGGGGAAATATCCCTGAGATTTCCCCTCACTTTGTAAAGTCGCTGTTTTATGATATATATAGATTGCCAGATATAATTTATTAGAGTTATAAAAATAAAATGGCGAATAAACAAATATAAATAGTAAAAAAGCATTTACAGGCTCTGATGAGCAAGAGACTTAAGGCCTCCATAAAGTATATATAACATGTGAACCTCTAGTCACCGCTACACCGAAGAATGGACGTGCAGTACCTCCGGCGAATAAAGACATACCAAAATGGGCTCGTAGCTCAGTCAGGCAGAGCGTCTGGCTTTTAACCAGACGGCCTAGGGTTCAAATCCCTACGAGCCCGCCAAGATTTTGCGAGGAGTGTCCACGTTCACATTTTTGAGGGAGGAACTACAGTGTCAGAGAGAAAATATAGCCTGCTCAACCACGAATTAATTCCCAAGCATGAGATCATGTCCGAAGAGGAATTAAAGCTTGTTTTAAAAAGTTACAATATCGGGAAAGAACAGCTTCCGAAAATAAAGGTTGAGGATCCTGTTATAAAAGAGATCGGGGCACAGGCGGGAGAAGTTGTCAGGATCACCCGTAACAGCCAGACTGCTGGCGAAGCGTTCTACTATAGGCTTGTCATCGCGTGAAATCCCGGGACTGTTCATTTCACAGAGAAACAAGGACATTATCATTATGATTTTTTTGCGCAATTACCATATCACAGAAAGAGGGTGCTATCATAGCGTTAAGTAAAGGGCAAATAGCGAATTCGTTTTTCACGAAAGAAAAGATCGTGCAGCATCACATCGATTCTTTTAACAAGTTCCTGGAAAGCGGACTCCAAAAGATTATCGATGAGCAAAGGATCATCGAGACCGATCTTGAAGATACATACATCAAGCTGGGAAAGATCAGAGTAGAGAACCCTGTTGTCAAAGAAGCGGACGGGGCTATTGAGAAGCTCTACCCCAACGAGGCAAGGCTCAGGAACCTCTCCTACTCCGCACCCCTCTACCTGCAGATGAGCGTAGTGGTGGGAGAAGAAGAAAAAGAGCCGCAGGAAGCAAAGATAGGACAGCTTCCGGTAATGATCAAATCCGACATCTGTAACCTGACAGAACTGACGGATGAGGAAATGGTGAAATATGGAGAGGACCCGCTGGACCCCGGAGGATACTTCATAGTCAACGGCACGGAGCGCGTGGTCATGACACTGGAAGACCTTGCTCCGAACAAGATCCTCACCGAGTATGGTGAGAGATATGGCGACATGATCGAGGTCGCAAAAGTGTTCTCCCAGAGAAGAGGATACAGGGCTCTCGTGGTAGTAGAGAGGGGAAGGAAGTCACTCCTCGAGGTGTCATTCCCATCCATTTCAGGCCGCGTTAATTTCATTACCCTGATGAGGGCGCTTGGCGTCGAGACTGATGAGGATCTCGTCAAGGTGGTTTCCACTGACCCGGAGATAATGAAGTTCATGTTCGAGAATCTGGAAGAGGCCGAGGTCTCAACAGTGGAGGAGGCGATGGAGAAGATCGGCTCCCGCGTCGCTTCCGGGCAGGCCAGGGATTACCAGATCAAGCGTGCCAACTACGTTATTGACAGATACCTGCTGCCACACCTTGGCAACGAGCCTGGTAACAGGGTCGCCAAGGCGAACTTCCTGGGCAGAATGGCGGAATCATGCTTCGAGCTTGCGCTGAGCAAGAGGAAAGAGGATGACAAGGACCACTATTCCAATAAGAGGCTCAAGCTTACAGGCGACCTTATGGAAGATCTCTTCAGGGTGGCTTTCAACAGGCTTTCCCGCGACATCAAGTACCAGCTCGAAAGAGCGAACATGAGGAACCGCGAGCTGAACGTCATCACACTGGTACGTGCAGACGTGCTTACCGACCGCCTGCAGCACCCGCTTGCAACCGGCAACTGGGTTGGCGGCAGGACCGGCGTGTCACAGCTTCTTGACAGGACCGATTATATCTCAACACTGTCCCACCTGAGACGTGTCATTTCCCCGCTTTCCAGGGCACAGCCACACTTCGAGGCCCGTGACCTGCACCCGACACAGTGGGGAAGGCTATGCCCGTCCGAAACGCCTGAAGGGCCGAATTGTGGACTTGTGAAGAACTTCGCCCAGATGGTCGAGCTGTCCACAGGGTCCGACGAGGACAAGGTTATCAAGAGCATACTTTTTGACCTGGGAGTAACTCCCACATTGATCCGTTCGTCCTTCCACAAGATACCGGGCTATGATGGAGAGATGGAAGAGTTCATTGATGAAGAAGGTGTCCAGCACATCGACGAAGATAATACAGAGCCGCTTGGATATGCTAACTACTCCGATACACTGGACGATAATTTAGGAGGATTACTGGATGAATGAAGCTAAAGTGTTCCTGAACGGGGAACTGATAGGCACACACAACGACCCTGCAGACCTGGTGGAAAACATAAGGAAACAGCGCAGAGCAGGAGTTATCTCCAGCCAGATCAACGTCACTCTGTACGAAGATATCCATGAGGTCATTATCAACTCTGACATGGGACGTGCAAGAAGGCCGCTCATCGTAGTTGATAACGGGCAGGCCATGGTAAGTCCTGAAGAGGAAGATTTGATCGCAGTCGGCGAACTGTCCTTTGAAGAGCTTCTCACCCTGGGAAAGATAGAGTACCTTGATGCGGAAGAGGAAGAGAACGCATTCATCGCCCTTTACCGCGACGAAATAGTTGCGAATCACACTCATATGGAGATCAACCCGGGACTTATCCTGGGTATCGGTACGGGCATGGTCCCCTACCCGGAACACAACGCATCCCCGCGTAATACCATGGGTGCTGCGATGGTAAAGCAGTGTATCGGCGTGTCCACGTCCAACACCAAGCTCAGGCCGGACACCCGTGCCCACCTGCTCCACTACCCTCAGAAGGCTATGGTAAGGACGCAGACCTGCGAGGCGATCCACTTCGATGAGAGGCCTGCCGGACAGAACTTCGTCGTAGCTGTCATGTCCTACGAGGGGCATAACATTGAAGATGCACTGGTCTTCAACAAGGGCTCCATCGAGAGAGGGCTTGGAAGAAGCCATTTCCTGAGAACCTTCGAGGGCGAGGAGAGAAGATACCCCGGCGGCCAGGAAGACAAGTTCGAGATTCCCGACTCAGAGTTCAGGGGAGCCCGCAGCCCCGAAGCATACGCAAACCTTGACGTCGACGGCCTTGTTAACCCTGAGACCGTTGTAGGCCCCAATGACGTGCTCATCGGTAAGACCAGCCCGCCGCGTTTCCTTGAAGAGCAGTCCGACTTCGGCATTACCGTGGAGCAGCGCAGGGAAAGTGCCATCACGATGCGCTCCAACGAGAAAGGAGTCGTCGACACCGTACTGCTGACAGAATCCATCAACGGTACCCGCCTTGCAAAGGTCAAGATAAGGGACCAGAGGATACCCGAGATCGGTGACAAGTTCGCATCCAGGCACGGCCAGAAGGGAGTTATCGGGCTTATCGTACCCTATGAGGACATGCCCTTTACCCAGACAGGCATGGTGCCTGACCTTGTTATCAACCCGCACGCCATCCCGTCACGTATGACTGTAGGGCATGTGCTTGAGATGATCGGAGGCAAGATAGGGTCCATGGAAGGAAGGCGCATCAATGCAACAGCGTTCTCAGGAGAGTATGAGGACGACCTGCGCGCCGCACTTAAGAACCATGGTTTCGCCCACACCGGCAAGGAAGTGTTCTACGACGGCGTCACCGGACAGATGATCCGTGCCGACGTGTTCGTGGGAGTCATTCTTTACCAGAAGCTGCACCACATGGTTGCCTCAAAGATGCATGCAAGGTCCCGCGGACCCGTGCAGGTGCTGACCCGCCAGCCAACCGAAGGACGCGCCCGTGAAGGAGGTCTGCGTTTCGGAGAAATGGAGCGTGATGTGCTTATCGGCCATGGCGCTGCAATGACATTGAAAGAAAGATTACTGGATGAATCTGACAAGGTCGTCGAGCTTGTCTGCGGACACTGCGGAATGATCGCCACTTTCGACAGGAAGAGGAACATCAGATACTGCGCCAACTGCGGTGCTGAGACAGATATCCATCCGGTGGAAATGAGTTATGCATTCAAACTATTGCTTGATGAGATCAAGTCCCTTGGTGTGGCCCCGAGGCTGCAGCTCGAGGACGCTGTCTGAGGTGAACACGAAATGAAAGACCTGCCATCTATCCCAAAAAGAATCGGAGCTATCAAGTTCGGTCTGCTGTCACCCAGAGAGGTAAGAAAGATGAGCGTGACGTCCATCGTCACTGCTGACACTTACGATGATGACGGATACCCAATTGATATGGGACTTATGGACCTGAGACTCGGGGTCATCGACCCCGGCCTCAAGTGCAAGACCTGCGGAAGCCGTGCCGGCGAGTGTCCGGGACATTTCGGACATATCGAGCTTGTTGCCCCGGTCATCCATGTGGGTTTCAACAAGACCATCAGGAAGACACTGCGCTCAATATGCCACAACTGCAGCAGGCTTCTGCTCACTGCCGACCAGAAGAACACTTTCCTCATGCAGCTCAACAGTGCCAAGGAAATGGGCCACCTGCCTGATGATATAGTCAACGAGGTGTTCAAGGAAGCCCGCAAGACAAAAATATGCCCCTATTGCTCCGCAGAGCAGAAAGAGGTCAAGTTCGAAAAGCCCAGCGATTACATAGAGGACGGCCACAAGCTCACCCCTACCGAGATCAGGGACCGCTTTGAGAACATACCCGACGATGATGTGAAAGTGCTGGGCATGGACCCGAGCAGTGCAAGGCCCGAGTGGATGGTGCTTACAGTCCTTCCTGTGCCGCCGGTCACCGTAAGGCCATCGATCACCCTTGAATCCGGCCAGAGGAGCGAGGATGACCTTACCCATAAGCTTGTGGATATCATCCGCATCAACCAGAGGTTCCAGGAGAACAGGGATGCAGGCGCACCCCAGCTTATCATAGAGGACCTGTGGGAATTGCTGCAATACCACGTGACAACATTCTTCGATAATGAAGTATCAGGCGTGCCACCTGCAAGACACAGATCAGGGAGGCCACTCAAGACTCTCACACAGCGTCTTAAGGGTAAGGAAGGGCGTTTCAGGGGAAGCCTGTCAGGTAAGCGTGTCAATTTCTCTGCACGTACTGTAGTGTCCCCCGAACCGAACCTTAGTATCAACGAGGTTGGCGTACCCTTTGAGATAGCTCACCAGATGACGATACCCGAAAAGGTCACAAGCAGGAACATCGAGCTGCTGCGTATGTACGTACTCAGGGGCAGCGAAGTTCACCCGGGTGCGAACTACGTGATACGTGAGGACGGAAGGCGTATCAGGGTGTCTGAAACAAATAAAGATGAGCTTGCGGAGAAGATACAGCTGGGATGGACCGTCGAGAGACAGCTCATGGACGGCGACATAGTGCTCTTCAACAGACAGCCATCCCTCCACAAGATGAGTATCATGGCCCACAAGGTGAAGGTACTGCCTTACAAGACATTCAGGCTTAACCCGGCCGTGTGCCCGCCATACAACGCTGACTTCGATGGTGATGAGATGAACATGCACGTCCTGCAGACCGAGGAGTCCAGGGCCGAGGCAAGTATTCTCATGCAGGTGCAGGAGAACATCCTCTCCCCGCGTTTCGGAGGACCTATCATCGGCGGTATCCACGACCACATCTCAGGGCTTTTCCTGCTCACCAGGAATGAGAACGACATCACAAAGACCGCTGCACTGGAACTTCTAAGGAAGTCCGATATAAGGGACCTGCCCGAGCCTGCAGCACATACCGAATCCGGCGAGCCGAGATGGAACGGGAAACAGATCTTCAGCCAGATATTGCCCAAAGGCCTCTTCCTGGAGTTCCCGGCTCAGGTCTGCTTCAAGTGTGACACATGCAAAAAGAAGGACTGCGAGTATGATGCATACGTTGTCATAGACAATGGTGAGATGATCCAGGGAACCATTGATGAGCAGGCTATCGGAGCCTTCAAGGGCAAGATCCTTGACAAGATCGTAAAGGAATACGGCACCGAGGCAGGAGCCAAGTTCGTGGACGACTTCACAAGGCTTGCAATACGCGGGGTCATGAAGACGGGACTCAGTTTCGGAATAAGCGATGAGGACATACCCTCAACTGCCAGGATGCAGATAATCAATCTGCTGAACGAGGCTGAAGGGAACGTCCAGAGGCTTATCGAGGCTTATGAGGCGAAGGAGCTCGAAGCGCTCCCCGGACGTACAATGGATGAGACAATCGAGATGAAAATCATGCAGGAACTCGGTAAGGCCAGGGACCAGGCAGGTAACATTGCCGGAAGGCAGCTGGGTCTTGAGAACTCTGCAGTGATAATGGCTAAATCAGGAGCAAGAGGTTCAATGCTCAACCTTACCCAGATGGCTGCCTGCGTAGGACAGCAGGCGGTCCGTGGCGAGAGGATCAGAAGAGGATACAGCGGAAGGACACTCCCGCACTTCGATAAGGGCGACCTTGGAGCGGATGCACACGGTTTCGTTAAGGCGAGCTACAAGAGCGGCCTCAACCCCACAGAATATTTCTTCCACGCCATTGGTGGCCGTGAAGGTCTTGTGGACACTGCCGTCCGTACATCACAGTCAGGTTACCTCCAGAGGAGGCTTGTTAACGCACTGCAGGATCTTGAAGTGCAGTACGACGGTTCTGTACGTGAGACACGCGGGGTCATCGTACAGTTCAAGTACGGAGAGGATGGTATCGACTCCACCAAGAGTGACTACAGCAAGCCTGAGGCAGTGCATCGCATTGTGAGGATGGTCACAGGAAGAGAGGTGAACTAAACATGAGCATTAGTGAAGCTACTATTGATTCTATGATCGCGCAGCTGGACCTTCCGAAGAACATACTCAAGACGCTCAGGGAAGATGCCTTAAAGGCCAATGTTACAAAGAAGGAACTTGAGGAGATCATTGAGCGCCTTGGGGAAAGCTACAGGTATGCCCTCGTCGAACCGTGTGAAGCTGTAGGCGTCGTTTCAGCCCAGTCCATCGGTGAGCCGGGCACACAGATGACGATGCGTACCTTCCACTACGCCGGTGTCGCTGAGATCAACGTTACCCTGGGCCTTCCCAGGCTTATCGAGATCGTGGATGCAAGGAAACTGCCAAGCACACCGATGATGACAATTGCCCTTGAGCCGGAGTATGCAACAGACAGGGATAAGGCCCGTGTGCTCGCCTGGGAGATAGAGGCAACTCACATCGACAACCTTGCAGATATAACCACAGACCTCGCAAATATGCAGCTGATCATCGACCTTAATGAAAAGACACTTCAGCAGAGGTCCCTCACAGCAGATGAGATTGCCGACAAGGTACGCGAGAAGATGGATGTGGTGGTAACCGTTTCCGGTAACATCTCAAACCAGATCATTCTGACACCAAATGCTCCCTCTTACAGGGAGCTCCTGCAGCTTGCAAAGAACATCCATGGCATAACCCTCAAGGGCATCGAAGGTATCAAGAGGGTTGTTATCAGGAAGGATGGCGACGAGTACACACTCTATACAGAGGGTTCACAGCTCAAGGATGTTCTGCAGATCGAGGGTGTGGATGTCACAAGGACATACACTAACAACATAGAGGAGATCTATTCCGTATTTGGCATAGAAGCTGCAAGGAACGCCATCATTACCGAAGCCAACAACACACTTGGCGAGCAGGGTCTTACTGTGGATATAAGGCACATCATGCTTGTGGCAGATATCATGTGCTGCGACGGCGAGGTAAAGCAGATCGGAAGGCATGGGATCTCTGGTGAGAAGGCCAGTGTGTTCGCCCGTGCAGCCTTCGAGGTCACTGTGAACCACCTCCTTGATGCCGGAATGCGCGGTGACCTTGACGAGCTCAACGGAGTTACGGAGAACATTATCGTAGGACAGCCAATCAAGCTTGGTACAGGCGATGTACACCTTATTTCCAGGTGAACAGTGTTACCTTGTTTAAAAAGAACAACCAGAAACTTCATATAAGGATTCAGGTATTAGAATACAAATCTAAAAGCACATTATAAACGAGTTGATATAAATGGATATTAACCTTGACAAAGCACTTATCAAAGTCATCAGAACCGGCAAGGTCATAATCGGATCAAACCGCACCATCGATGCTGCAGTGAACAACGAGGCAAAAATGGTTGTACTTGCTGCAAACTGCCCGAAAGATGTCAGAACAAAGATAGAGAGCACAAATGTGCCTATCCTCAACTACCCGGGAACCGGCATGGAGCTTGGTCCTGCATGCGGTAAGCCTTACATCATTGCTGCAATGGCCATCATTGACAGCGGTGAGTCTGACATATTAGCTGCATCTTAAAGGGAGTTGCCTTATTTGAGTGAGATCAAGCTGTCTACGGAAGGGCTTAGGTATATAGCTTTATTTGAAGAACTGACGAAGGCAACTGTCAAGGATTGCATAATCGATGACGGACGCATAATATATGTGATCAAGGCGGGTGACATGGGAGCCGCTATCGGAAGAAATGGTGATCACATAAATCGCGTCAAAAAAGCTGTGGACAAGCATATCGATCTCGTGGAATACTCTGACGAGCCTGTCGCATTCATAAAGAATGCTTTCAGCCCTGTAACGGTCAGAACAGTTAATATTGTGGACAGGAACAACAAGCGATTAGCTTATGTAGAAGTATCCAATAAGGACAAGGGACTTGCCATTGGACGTAACGGAAAGAACATAGAGAAAGTCAAGCTTGTTGCAAAGCGCCATCACGATATAGATGACGTCATCCTGCAATGATCACGATCATACACTAAATCAACTCACAGATATAATCGAGGAATCAACATGCCAAATGGAAAATATGCAGCTCATACACTTAAGAGCATTCGCAAAGACGCAAGGTGGAAAGACCCCTACTACAACAGGCGCACACTCGGACTGGACGTTAAGGCAGACCCGTTAGGTGGCGCCCCGCAGGGAAGAGGTATCGTACTTGAAAAAGTTGGTGTCGAGGCAAAGCAGCCCAACTCAGCCATCAGGAAATGTGTGAGGATACAGCTCATCAAGAACGGGCGCCAGGTATCAGCATTCTGTCCCGGTGACGGAGCTATCAACTTCATCGATGAGCACGATGAGGTCACCGTAGAGAGGATTGGTGGCCGCATGGGTGGTGCAATGGGTGATATCCCCGGAGTACGCTTCAAGGTTATCGCAGTGAACAATGTCTCCCTGAGGGAAATGGTCATCGGTCGCAAGGAAAAACCAAGGAGATAATCATTATGCTGAAGTTATTCAATAAATGGGACCTGACAGAGGTAGAGGTCGCAGATGCAGGGATCAAGAAGTACGTGAACCTTGACCCTGTAATAGTTCCCCACAGCAATGGTAAGCATGCAAAGCAGCAGTTCAACAAATCAGAGATCTGCATCGTTGAGCGCCTTGTCAACAACATTATGAGGGAAGAGACAAACACCGGCAAGAAGCAGAATGCAATGGCCGTTGTAAGCGAAGCTCTGGACATCATCCACACAAAGACAAAGAAGAACCCCGTACAGGTGCTTGTTGAGGCTATCGCCAATGCCGGACCCAGGGAAGAGGTCGTAAGGCTCAAGTACGGAGGCATATCCGTGCCAAAGGCAGTCGATACTTCCTCCCAGAGACGTGTAGACACTGCACTCAGGTACATCTCCATGGGTGCAAAGCAGGCCTCCTTCAAATCCAAGAAGAGCGCTGCAAGCGCCCTTGCTGCAGAGATACTGGCTGCTGCAAACCGTGACGCAAAATGCTTCTCCATCAACAGGAAGGATGCTAAGGAAAGAGTTGCAAAGGCAGCACGTTAATGCTGACCTTTACATTTAGATATTCACAAGAAAGGTAATCAATATGGGCAGAAGAAAGAAGATGGTGGAGCGTGTGACCGCGCTCATGAATGAGCCGGAAATGATACGCAACATTGGTATCGTTGCACACATCGACCACGGAAAGACCACCTTGTCTGACAACCTCCTTGCAGGTGCAGGCATGATCTCAAAGGAGCTTGCAGGCAAGCAGCTCTTCATGGACTCCGATGAAGAAGAGCAGCAGAGGGGTATCACCATTGATGCATCCAACGTTTCAATGGTACACCAGTATGATGGTAAGGACTACCTCATCAACCTCATAGACACACCAGGCCACGTAGACTTCGGTGGGGACGTTACCCGTGCAATGCGCGCAGTGGACGGAGCAGTCGTTGTCATTGATGCTGTGGAAGGTACAATGCCACAGACAGAGACCGTGCTCAGGCAGGCCCTCAGGGAGCATGTCAAGCCGGTGCTGTTCATCAACAAGGTAGACCGTCTTATCAATGAGCTCAAGGTCGACTCCCAGGAGATGCAGATCAGGCTCGGGAAGCTCATCGACCACGTGAACAAGCTTATCAAGGGCATGAACGAGGAGCGTTACAAGGCAGGCTGGAAGGTCGATGCCGCAGTAGGTACCGTTGCTTTCGGTTCAGCTCTTTACAACTGGGCTATCAGTGTGCCCATGATGAAGAAGACAGGCGTCAGCTTCAATGATGTTTACAACTACTGCCGTGAAGGCGATATGAAGACCCTTGCCGAGAAATGCCCGCTCCATGAGGCAGTCAACGACATGGTCATCAGGTTCCTGCCAAACCCGCTGCAGGCCCAGGAAGGCAGGACTGCGGTTATCTGGCATGGCGACAGGAAGTCTGAGATCGCAAGGTCAATGGCAACCGCAGATGCAAAGGGACACCTTGCATTCATGGTCACCGACATATCCATGGACCCGCATGCAGGAGAGGTCGCAACAGGAAGGTTGTTCAGTGGCTCCCTCACCCGCGGTCTTGAAGTATATGTCAGTGGCGCTGCCAAGCCCAACAGGATCCAGCAGGTAGGTATCTTCATGGGTCCCGAGAGACTCGAAGTGGAGAGCATACCGGCAGGTAACATTGCAGCAGTAACGGGTCTTAAGGACGCAATCGTCGGTTCAACCGTCACCACACTTGACGGCATGACACCTTTCGAGAGCATCAAGCACGCAAGCGAACCTGTGGTCACCGTAGCTGTCGAAGCCAAACACATGAAGGACCTTCCAAAACTGGTCGATGTGCTCAGGCAGGTAGCAAAGGAGGACCCGACACTTTGCATCACCCTCAACGAAGAGACCGGTGAACACCTGATGGCAGGTATGGGCGAACTGCACCTTGAGGTCATTGCACACAGGATTGAGCGTGACAAGAAAGTCGAGATCACAACCACGCCACCTATCGTGGTATACCGTGAGACCATCCGCGGAAAGGCGGGACCGGTCGAAGGTAAGTCCCCGAACAGGCACAACAGGTTCTACGTACACGTCGAGCCCCTCGAAGAAGGCGTCAGGGAACTTATCAGAAGCGGCGAGATATCCATGCGCATGGGCGAGGTAGAGCGCAGAGAGAAGCTCATGGCAGCAGGTATGGACAAGGACGAAGCAAAGGGAATTGTCGATATCTTTGAAAGCAACATCTATCTCGATATGACCAAGGGTATCCAGCACCTCAGTGAGACCATGGAACTCATCCTTGAAGGATTCCATGAGGTCATGAAGGGCGGACCACTCTCAAGGGAGCCATGCATGGGCGTAAAAGTAAAGCTCGTTGATGCAAAGCTGCACGAGGACGCTGTCCACAGAGGCCCCGCACAGATCATCCCCGCATCCAGGCAGGGAATCCAGGCTGCAATGCTGATGGCAGATGACACACTCTTGGAACCATACCAGAAAGTGTTCATTCATGTCCCACAGGACCAGATGGGAGGAGCGGCCAAAGAGATCCAGGGTCGCCGCGGTATAATCATTAACATGACCTCTGAAGGAGATATGACGGTCATCGAGTCAAAAGCACCGGTAGCCGAACTGTTCGGATTTGCCGGAGATATCAGGTCCGCAACAGAAGGCCGTGCGATGTGGAGCACAGAGTTTACAGGATTTGAGACACTTCCGACAAACCTGACCGCCGAGATCATTGGATCCATAAGGCAGAGGAAGGGTCTGAAGAAGGAGCTTCCACAGGCATCCGACTACCTGAGCCCGTGATGATTTGAGGTTGCGGCATTTGCCGTAAACCCCTTTTCGTCAGAAAGGTTTAAACGTGTAAACGTCTATTAGGTCAAATCAAATTGAAGTATTTATAATCAAATATAGGAGACATATAAATGGCATCTGACAAACCACACATGAACTTAGCAGTCATCGGTCACATCGACCACGGCAAGTCTACCCTTGTCGGAAGACTGATGTTCGAGACCGGAGCAGTTCCTGCTCACCTGATCGAGAAATACAAAGCAGAAGCAAGAGAGAAAGGAAAGGAATCCTTCGCTTTCGCATGGGTCATGGACTCACTCAAGGAAGAGCGTGAGAGAGGTATCACCATCGATATCGCCCACAGAAGGTTCGACACTGACAAGTACTACTTCACAGTCGTGGACTGCCCAGGCCACCGTGACTTCGTCAAGAACATGATCACCGGCGCATCCCAGGCAGACGCAGCTATCCTTGTGGTCGCTGCACCTGATGGTGTAATGGCCCAGACCAAGGAGCACGTGTTCCTGTCCAGGACCCTCGGTATCAACCAGCTTATCATCGCTGTGAACAAGATGGACGCAGCAAACTACAGCCAGGAAAGGTACGAGCAGGTCAAGAAAGATGTCGGTCAGCTCCTCGGAATGGTCGGCTTCAAGGCAAGCGAGATCCCATTCGTTCCAACATCCGCATTCGCCGGCGACAACATGTCCAAGAAGAGCGCAAACACACCCTGGTACACCGGCCCATCCATCCTTGAGTGCCTCAACTTACTTAAGGAACCTGAGAAACCAGACAAGCTCCCACTCAGGATCCCTGTGCAGGATGCATACACCATCTCCGGTATCGGAACTGTGCCTGTGGGCAGAGTCGAGACCGGTGTCATGAAGAAGGGTGAGAACGTCGTCTTCAACCCAAGCGGCGCAAGCGGCGAGGTCAAGTCAATCGAGATGCACCACGAAGAAGTCCTCCAGGCGGTACCTGGCGACAACATCGGCTGGAACGTAAGGGGCGTAGGCAAGAACGATGTCCGCAGAGGAGACGTGTGCGGTCCGACAGCAAACCCACCATCTGTCGCAGACGAGTTCACTGCACAGATCGTAGTGCTCCAGCACCCATCCGCGATCACAGCAGGATACACACCAGTGTTCCACTGCCACACTGCACAGACTGCATGCACACTGATGGCGATCAACAAGAAGCTTGATCCTAAGTCAGGTCAGGTAAAGGAAGAGAACCCAACCTTTATCAAGGCAGGAGATGCAGCAATCGTTACCGTGAAGCCAACTAGGCCAATGGTCATCGAGCCAGTAAAGGAAATCCCACAGCTCGGAAGGTTCGCCATCCGTGATATGGGTATGACCATTGCGGCCGGCATGTGCATGAGTGTCAAGCAGAAGTAAGACACTCAAATTTCCTTTTTTAGGAGACGAACATGTCACAGAAAGCTAGAATAAGATTGTCAGGAATCAGCCCGGTTAACCTTGACGGCGTTTGCGACCAGGTAAAAGCAATCGCAGACAGAACAGGAGTAAGTATCTCAGGGCCGGTTCCACTACCTACTAAAAAGATGGTAGTTCCGGTCAGGAAGAGTCCGAGCGGTGACGGTACCGCAACCTGGGACCACTGGGAGATGCGCGTCCACAAGAGACTCATCGACATTGCAGCCGATGAACGTGCACTCAGGCAGTTAATGCGCATCCAGGTGCCAAAGGACATCAACATCGAGATAGTACTGCAGAACTAAAAAACGTATAGTTATTGTCAAACAATAACTATCATCACCGCCTAGTTACAGAATATATTCTGTAACAACCCAATTCTTCTTTTGATTTTTTGCTAAGACGGGAGTCTGTGCTTATGCGAAACAGTGTGCTGCAGAAGTTTTCAGGATGGTTCAGCAGATTTTAGTTTCAGTATGAATACAGTCCCGGCAGGATAATTGTCCTTCAGGCTTATCTCCCCATATCTGCTTATGACCTTATGTGCAATGTAGAGGCCAAAACCTGTATGTCCTGTTTCTCCGTGCTTGAATCCTTTTTCAAAAACATGTGCCTTCACATCGTCAGGGATCCCGCATCCATTATCGGCGATCTGTATCTCACACAGCTCAGGTCCCTGCTCCAGCCGGATATCTATCGTATCAGCTTTACCGTGGACTATGGCGTTACGGATAATATTGCCTATCACCGAGTTCAGAGCCTTGTCAGCTATCACACTGCACTCTCCACTTATATTAACCTGCACGGGAAAGTCCTCTGATATCTCGCCTATCATCTGCCTGAGTTCACATGAGTTGAGGCAGCCGGAATAGCCGGTATCCTCCAGGTTACGCATTTCCTCTATAAGTTTAAGGCTCCTGTTAACGGCCTGTTTAGACAGCTCCGTCTCCCGGGATTCGCTCCTTTCACTCAGGTTGTCCAAAGCCATATAAATTACATTAAGGTCGTTGAGGACATCATGGCGAAGAATCCTGTTCACAAGGGACAGGGTTTCCGCCAGATTGGCCTGCGCTTCTTTTTCCTTCCGCAGATCGTTCTCGCTTTGTTTCAATTCCCTGTATAGCAGTTCATACGGCTTCGTCAGACCTGTCACAACAACGGCCTTATAGACAAGGTAAAAGGAAAGCAGTTTTAAGTAATGACCCATAAGATTCGAGAAATCGTACACATCAATATAGAATGTGAAAAAGAGCTCTGCAGCTATCGTCAATGCTATAGAGACCGACAGAAGGAACAATACATTACTGTCAAACCTGTCCCTGTGCTTTCTCAACACGATGAGCGAACCAAGAAATATCAGGGATATGAGATACTCACTCAGTACCTTGAATGTTGTGAGCCCGGAACCTTCAATAAAACTGTCCGGGAAGGATCCCGTGAATACAGATACAAGCGCCAGGGCAGTGATCAGGAAATATCCGGATAGCACTGCCTTCGGATTAAGAGCACGCTCCAGGAAAAAAGGTGCGATCAAAAAGGAAATGCTTTCCATGTACCTTCCAAGGATCCAGAGCTGGGTGGGGAGGTTTGCATCATGCTCCGGAAAGACACCCATTCCCCTATAACCGAGAGTATGGAGCAGATCAAGACCTCCTATGAAAAGATAAGCGATACCAATGAACAGCAAATAATTGTTCTTCATGGATGACCGGGAGTTCCATACAATGACAAAGACTGCTGATGCTACAACAACACTGAATATCTCAGCCACGGTGTGAAATAAAAGGTAATTCCTGGCACTGATCAGGTACAAGGATAATAGGATCAGGAGCACGATAGCAGGTTCTTTGTACTTTTTCTCGGAGGCAATTATGGGCATTTTGGAACCTTTAAAAACAACATATACTTTTAGGCAAATGGTGTTGACATAACCAGCAATCAGTTAGGATTTAATCGCTTAAAATATAAAGATATCCTACAAACACAAGCAGTTGCCATAAAATATTTCCATGGCACATTATTTTTGATAATTGTCAGACTTGGAATCCACAGGACAATATGTATAAATACGGATAACAGGATAGACACATTTGATTTACAATTGTGAATCAACAGATATCGCGTATCCATTAAAAAATCAATTCCAGAAAGGTCCAATAATGATTGATATCGACAAGAAGGTCCCTGATATGGACCTGCTGAAAGAGAGCATACTAAGGCTCAAACAAGAGAAGGACGCAATCATACTTGCACATAACTACCAGACAGCCGATGTGCAGGACATTGCGGACTTCACGGGGGATTCGCTGGAACTCGCAAGAAAAGCAGCCACCCTTGACAATGAGATCATTGTCTTCTGCGGTGTTGACTTCATGGCAGAGACAGCAGCCGTCCTCTCACCGGAGAAGACAGTGCTGCTGCCGGCTCCCGATGCCAACTGCCCCATGGCTGACATGATCACCGCAGGGGAATTGCGTGTACTCAAGGAGAGATTCCCTGAGGCTGCTGTTGTCTGCTATGTCAATACCAGTGCAGAGGTCAAGGCTGAGAGTGACGTTTGCTGCACCTCAGCGAACGCAGTGCAGGTCGTGCGGTCACTGAAAGAGGAAGATATACTCTTCGTCCCGGACAGGAACCTCGGGCGCTATGTTGCCAGGTTCACGGACAAGAGGATACTTCCCTGGGAAGGCTTCTGCTTTGTGCACGACAGGATAACTCCTGCCGATGTGCTTCAGGCCCGCAGGGATCATCCCGGAGCAGAGGTACTGGTGCACCCTGAGTGCAGGCCCGAGGTCATTGACCTTGCAGACCACGTATTCTCCACGTCCGGCATGATCAGGCATGTATGCTCGACCGATAGCAGGGAATTCATCATCGGGACAGAAGTGGGTATACTTCACCGTATGAAAAGGGACTGTCCCGGCAAGTTATGCTATCCCCTGTCTTCAGGCGCGGTCTGTGTGACCATGAAGAAGACAGACCTGTCTAAAGTACACAGGTCCCTTGAGACCCTTAAACCCAGGGTAACAGTGCCGGATGACATTGCAGAGGGAGCACGCCTGGCAATCCGGAGAATGCTTGATATCCGTTAGGCCGCCTGTGCTCATATTTTTCCGGCAGCACTACCGCATATTTCGCAGTCGCAGCGCCTGCCGAACCTCAGGGTTTCCATCTCTGAGGACATGCCATTCCAGATAAGAAGCCTGTCTGTGAGCAGATCGCCTGCTCCCGTCAGATACTTGATCACCTCATTGGCCTGTATCATGCCTATGATACCAGGGGTCACACCTACCACCGGGAACACTTCCGATGGCGGCTCACAGGGAAAGATACAGCTCAGGCATGCACTCTTTCCAGGGACCACAGTCGTTGCCTGGCCATCAAAACCGCGTATCGCACCATGGATAAGAGGTATGCCCTTCTCATGGGCTGTGCGGTTGAGCAGGTATCTTGCGGGATAATTGTCCATTGCATCCACGATCAGATCTGAGTCTCCCACCAGCTCGGAGACATTGGACCCATCAATGACCTTGCAGAAGGCCTCTACCCCTATATGGGGATTGACAGCAAGCAGCTTCTCTTCAACCGATATGACCTTCTCTTTCCCTATGTCCTGCTCCCAGTGGAGCACCTGCCTGTTGAGATTTGAACGCTCTGCCACATCCTTGTCCACAATGCGCAGGTGGCCCACTCCTGCTGCTGCAAGGTACAGTGCCACAGGACATCCAAGGCCACCTGCTCCGGCTATGAACACACTGGCCTGTTTCAGCTTTAGCTGGCCTTCTTCTCCAAACAGCATGATCTGTCTTGTATAGCGCTCAAGTTCGTGTTCACTTAACATGCCCTATTCTTTCCCCTCAAAGCACAAAAGCTTGATCCCGGCAGGAGGGCAGGGTTATCTGTGATCCTAGACTGCAGCAAGGCCGAAAAATACTTTAAGTCACAGGCTCAATCGCAATTGTGAAATTGTCAGCAGCATACCGACCAAGGCAAATGAGGACTACAATATGAAACTGCCCTGTGAGAAAGTTGTCTGGGATATCCTGCCTGCCATAAGGGCAGCTATTACAGAGGAGCTCGCAAACTGCGGCCTTACTCAGCAGGAGATAGCCAGGGAACTGGACATGGCGCCTTCTGCCGTCTCGCAGTACCTTTCCAAGAAAAGAGGCTACAGGATAGTTTTCGAGGATGAGATCAGGGATTCGATAAGACTGCTCGCCCGGGACATCAAAGATAACCGCGTCGCAGATATCACACCCAGGGTATGCAGGATATGCATGCAGTTACGTGATACAGATGGCAGGTGTGGCGGCAGGGAAGAAGATGATTGCAGTGAGATCCACCGAGATTAGAAGAGATTTTCCGCTTCTGAAAGATATCATATACTTTGACAGCGCAGCCACCAGCCTCTCACCTGAACCTGTCATCCATGCCATGAATGAGTACGAGAGGCTGTACAGGGCTAACGTTGGAAGGGGAGTGCACCGCCTTACCAGCCTCGCTTCGCAGAAATATCACAACGCTCATCAGAAAGTCGCCCGTTTCATAGGTGCCGGGGAAGGCACTACCGTACTGACCAAGAACACCACCGAAGCGATCAATATGGTGGCGTGCGGGCTCAGCTGGAAGAAAGGGGATACCGTGGTAACAACTGCCATGGAGCACCATTCAAACTTCCTTCCCTGGATGCGGCTGCGCGACAGAGGAGTGAGGACGGAAGTTGTGGTTCCGCAGGCTGATGGTACTTTCGACCTTTCGGCCTTTGAGCTTGCCATTAATGACAGCACCCGCCTGGTAGCCCTCTCGCACGCATCCAACGTGCTTGGCACCGTCCTGCCTGTGAAGGAGATCGCCGGCATCTGCAAGGAACATGGCGCCAGGCTGCTCGTCGATGGTGCACAATCGGCACCTCATCTTCCGGTCAGTATCAAAGACATAGGATGTGATTATTTCTGCTTTTCGGGCCACAAGATGCTTGGGCCTACCGGCACCGGGATACTCTGGATGAAGGATGACGATATCGATCCCCTTCTTGTGGGAGGGGGAATGATCGAGAGCGTTTCGGCCGAGAGTTACACCCTTGCAGCAGGCTATCAGCGCTACGAGGCCGGAACACCCCATATTGCAGGGATGATAGGGCTCGGGAGAGCTGTGGAATACCTGGAAGGTGCAGGCATGGATTCCGTAAGAAGGCACGAAGAGCATCTTACAGGCAAGCTGCTCACAGGACTAGCATCAATGGAACATGTCCGCATCTACGGCCCCACGGATAATACAGAGAGAATAGGTGTCGTTTCCTTCAACATAGAAGGCATGCATCCCCATGAGGTCTCGCACATACTGGATGAGGCAGCCGCGATCATGACGCGTTCCGGAGAACACTGCTGCCAGCCCCTGATGCATCACATGGGAATTCCCGGCGGCACCGTCAGGGTGAGCCTTTACCTGTACAACACTGCAGAGGAGATAGATCTGCTGCTGGATACCCTTGCAGAGATCACAAGGAGGTTATGATGTTCAAGGAGATACCCTGCATAAAGGGAGACGGAGGATCATTCTCAGAGGAAACCCATCCTGTCATCGAGGAGATGCCTCTTGCTGTAAAAGTCAACGGGCGCCACGCCCTTACAGCGATGACAAGCCCGGTCATGCTAAGGGAATTCGTGATAGGTTTCCTCTATACCGAGCGCATCATCAAAGGTATCGAGGAGATAGAATCCATCAGTATAGAAGGAAACACAGCTGATGTCCTCACCACTGATCCCTTCAGGATACTGATGTCCCACAAGACAGTCCTGAGCGGATGCGGCGGAAGCATGTCCTTCCTTGACATAGGGAAACTTCCGCAGATAAGATCCGGTCTTATCCTCAGTGCAGAGGAGATCAGAAACGCTGTGAAAGAGGGGCTTGATTCGGAGCTTCACGTTAAGACCGGTGGTATCCATGTCGTGGGCCTGTATGGCACAGAAGGAAAGATACAGGCAATAGAGGACATCGGCAGGCACAATGCTCTGGACCGCGCCATTGGCTATGCGCTTGAACAAAGCATTGACCTTTCCCGTACATACATTATCTGCTCAGGACGCATATCCTCTGAAATGGTCAGGAAATGCCTGGTGGCCAATATACCGGTGATCGTATCAAGAGGTGCTACCACTACCCTCGCCGTGGACCTAGCAAAAGCACGGGGTCTTACGATCATAGGCTTTGTCAGGGGAAAGAAGATGAACATCTATTCCGGCGGGGAAAGGATATCAGAGGTCTCACCCTCAGGCGCTGCATACCTGGGTCCGGAACCTGGTCCAGGTACAGGGGAGGAATCCGGGGAGAGGGCTGACTGAGCTCATCCTCCGAAGACCACATGAATGATACGGACCTGGGCCTCGTTGTCCAGTATCCTGTCCTCCGGGATCACCTCGCCGTTCATTACTACGAGTACCTCGCTCTGGCTGATGCCCAACTGCCTGAGCAGCCCTTCTACCGAGATGGACTCTATGCTTATTTCCTCTGTTTTTCCTGAATGGAGTTTTATTTTCATCTGTTATCACTTTTGAATGTAATAATTAGCTGGAGCTGATGTTTCTTCACAATTGTGACCGCAAATAACTTCCCTGATACTTAAGCATGCCGCCAAAAAAACACACCTACATCAGATTTATTATCAATGAAGTGTATCCATGAAACGCTCAGCACATTTCATTGCGGACCTGTGGTGTAGCGGATATCACTTAAGCCTCCGGAGCTTAGAACCCGGGTTCGAGTCCCGGCAGGTCCGCCTGTTCTCCGGAACATTGGCCTTCTCAGGATACATTTCATTAATCCCTGTGATCTGGCTCGTACCTCCTACTGAACTCTCTTCCGTAATTAAAAGACTTCAGGGGAATGTTTTTTCAGGCTGCTTTTGGAATAGTTTATATCCATACAAAGCAAAATAGGTAAGGGGGGTTATAATGAGGTGTTCCTTACTTGACACTATATTCCTTTCGGAGAAAAGAAAGGACCTATTGTTATTCCTGAAAGACGGGCCAAAGGCGAAAGAGGAGATCAGAGAGCATTTTGCTTTTCCATGGAAGTCCATGATCCCGCAGATAAAGAAGTTACTGGAATGGAATCTTGTTACTTATGAGAATGATACATACTCCCTCACCCCCACAGGAGAAGCTATCGTAGAGAACATGCAAAATCTTATCATGAGCCTCAATACCCATGAAGAGAATCTGGAATACTGGTCCGACCATGATCTGGGTCCCATTCCCAGGGAACTGCTTTACAGGATAGGGGACCTCGAACAGTGCGAAATTCTGGAACCGGACCTTCCGAGCATATTCGAGCAGCAGGAAGAGATCCTCCGAAGGATAAACGGGTCCAGCAGGATATCCACGTTCATCTCTGTATATCATCCCTCCTACTTCCTCCCATTTTCCAGCTATCTGGAGAGAGGCATAGAACTGAACGTCATAATGACAGAACAGGTATATGACATCCTGCAGGATGACATGAGGACAGATACCGGGTCTTCACAGGATCAAAATCCCCTTTCTGCGTCCCTGAAGAAGGAATATGAGAAAGAGATCGGAGCTCTTCTCAACAGCGGGGGCTCACACGTGCTCATATACCGCAAGGATGTAAGACCTGTGAGCATAACAGTTACGGACAGGGTATTATCTTTCTCGCTATCGGACAGGAATGGCAGATATACGAACCGTATTATCGTCAGTTCCACGCCAAGGGCATTGAAGTGGGGAGAGGACCTTTTTAAGTATTACATGGATAGGTCCGAGATCCTGAATAAACAATCGGTCTCAAAGAGAAGTTCATAGATAACGTATCCAGTGCGTGTAAAGGAGTTTTTGAAGCACCTGAAAGAGGTGCTTCAGTGGTCGGTACACATCGCTTAAAAATCGGTTGGTTGAGGTTGTCAAGACGTGTACATGAAGTAATCGGCCTTCATGAAATAAAAACAAACCTTCATGTACCTTTTATTCCTTATAGGAATGCACCATTGATAAGAGATTGGCTAATGCAGTTTGTATTTTCCCCGGAAATTTTCATCCCTACAATAGATCACGTCATAGTGAGCGCATGTTAGAACGCTTATCAGAAGGAACACGAATAAATGCCTGCCCGCATACCGAATGAAAGCCTTCAATCTCATTCATGCGATCGTTTTCACGGCCACTGATTGAAGCCTGACATTCTGAAGCCGTGCACTCCGGTTTATTAACATCTCTGCCTTTGACCATTGCAATCCTCCACAAGCACAGTTCGCGTATTTATATAAATTCGTATGAATAAAGAAGTATAAATAACTTGCAGTCAACAAAACACATTATTGCACCCAGCACATTAACAGACATATCCAGACCAGCGTATAGCCGGAAAAGGCAAAAAGTAAAAAGAGTTGGCACTGATGGACAGAACCAGGATCAAAGGAATAATCTTCGATATGGATAATACACTTTTCGATTTTGTCAGGGTCAAGACCATTGCCTGCGAAGCTATCATAAGGCACCTTGGCAGGGGTGATGCTCATGAACTCCTCGATTATTTCCGCAGGGAGGGGCGCGGATTCGAGGATATTGGGAATATCAGTGACTACCTGAGCGACAACGGCTGTTTTTCAGAAGAAGGGTTCCTGGAGTGCTGCAGGATATATGAGCACGAGAAGACCAGGTCAATTGAATTGTATCCCGATGTGGAAAGCACTCTTATGGAGCTTCGGTCAAGGAGGGTCCTCCTTGGCCTTCTCACAGATGCCGAGATGAAGAATGCCAGGGTAAGGCTTGAGAAAGTGGGCCTTTATTCAATGTTCGATTCCCTTTTCACTTACGACATAACAGGCTGGAAGAAGCCTTCCCACAGGACCTTCATGCACGCACTGGACTCCATGGGACTGAAACCCCATGAGACCATGTTCGTTGGCGATAGCCTGAGAAGGGACATCGCACCCTCCAAGCAGCTTGGGATGGCAGCAGCCTATGCCCTTTACGGCGACAGGAACCCGGACAGGGACAGGATTAATATCGAAGAGAAGCCCGACCACATACTCTACAGCTTTAGTGACCTCCTGACGCTTATAAGAGAGAGGGACGATGAGGACTGAATATGACGTGGTGGTCGTGGGTGCCGGGCCGGTAGGTTCCACGGCAGCCCGTTATGCGGCTCAGCACGGAGCACAGGTCCTGTTGATAGAGGAACATGCATTCATAGGCTCACCTGTAGGCTGCACGGGCCTGCTCAGCAGGAGAGCATTGCAGGAATGTGATGTGGAACCCTCGGACAGCTTCGTGCTTAACAAGGTGCGCGGCGCGTTCGTGCATTCCATGGACGGCAACTGCCTTCCCATAGATGGCGGAGAGACAAAAGCCTATGTGGTATCAAGGAAGATTTTCGATCGCACTTTAGCTTCCATGGCACTTGCAGCAGGGGCGGACCTCTGGCTGAGAACGCGGGCAATCGGCTTCAGTAATGAAGGTGACCACAGTCTCCTGTCAGTTATAAAGGACGGAACGCCCATAACGATCAAAGCTAAAGTGATCATCGGCGCCGATGGCGTGCGCAGCGGTATTGCAAGGATGGCAGGACTCGGGCAGGTAAAGAAGATCCTTCCCGGTGTGCAGATAGAAGTTCCTTATGACGCAACCGACCCGGACTTCGTGGAGCTGTTCGTGGGCTCCCAGGCACCGGGATTCTTTGCCTGGGCAGTCCCCGTAAACGATAAGATAGCCCGCATAGGAATGGCTGTTGATAGCAGGGATGCTCACAGGGACCCCGGATGTGTCCTGGAGTACCTTGAAAGACTGCTGAGGGATAACAGCCATGTGGCATCCCGTTATGGAGGAGGGAAACTTGACCTGGTGGCAGGAGGCATTCCCATAGGACCTCTAGGCCAGACCTATGCACAGGGAGTAATGATCGCTGGGGATGCGGCCGGACAGGTAAAACCGACATCAGGGGGTGGAATATACACTGGCGTTGCCTGTGCAAAGATAGCCGGAGAAGTTGCAGCGGCAGCAGCACTTGAGAATGACACCACGGCAAGGCGGCTTGAGGAATACGACAGAAGATGGCGGGCAAAACTTGGCAGGGAACTTGCCATCGGCATGAGGATACATGATTTCATCGGCGGCCTGAACGATGCTGAATTGAATGATCTTCTGGCATCCATGAACAAGCCTTCGATGCTCGGGACAATTACGACCTATGGTGACATGGATCACCCATCCATACTTATAAAGAAAATGCTGAGCCCGGGTAATTCCAGGCATCTTTTCGGAGTATTCAGGGCTTTTGCAAAGGCCGTGCTCTGACAGGCATCTCAGGAAATACTTACACCTTTCACTGAACTCAGGGCGAGGAGCTCTTCAACGATACTTCCGGGAACCTTTGAATCTGTGATAATTGTCAGGCGGGGCTCCGTTGTGAAAAAGGGATCGTCCGAGACAGCCTGCCGTATGCTTATGTTATGACGTGCGATCACTGTGGATACGTCAGAGATTATCCCGGCATGAGCCGCATCGTCCGGGATGATGATGATGACTCCCAGGCCGAGGAAAGGAGCAACCTCGCGCAGTAGGGGAATGGACTTCACGTTCTGGAATATATTCCTCAGCAGGTCGTCGGCAAGTATGACCTCGGTCGTTGAATCGACTACGCGCCTGTCAACACCCGCCTCCTTTGCGAGCTGGGTGTGTGCTATCTCTATATTGCCTGACGTAACCTTGCCTTCGTCGTTGACCTGGAAGCCGCGCTCGAACATAAGCCTCAGGACCTTCTGTTGCGCAGGGTGTTTTTCGAACTTTTTGAGCAATAGACTCCACATAAGTATCCTGTTAGCACTTTAAATTATAAAGATATAAGGTTAGTTTATGGACGGAAGATTGTAAACCGCAGGGAAGCCGTATGAAAGAAAAGCATTTTAAGCATGAAGATGTGTATAGCACCAGACTGGCTAGTGAGTAATAAATATTTGCCCGGAGTCAAATGGTCATTACCCAGGCTTAAAATCATCCTGCCATCCCTTGAGAGAGTCACTTATTCCGGGAACTGAGGAACTTTCTCGAAGAAGGAGGAACATAATGAAGATATACAGGGACTATGATGACCTTCCGAAGATAAAACTGCCACTCGGGCAGGAAGTCTCTATCAGCGACAGTACGATACGTGATGGTGCCCAGATGCCGGGCATAGTTGTAAGAAGCCACCACAAAGTGAAGATATATGAATATCTGCACAGGATCGGCATTGAGAAGCTGGAAACATTCGTGTACAACGAGAGGGACAGGAAAGCCATAAAGCTCATGCAGGACCTGGGATATGAGTTCCCGGAGATCACAGGATGGGCACGTGCAAACCCTGCAGATATCGATATGGTCCTTAACGTCGACGGCATAGAGGAAACAGGCATCCTCATGTCAGTATCCGACCCTCACATCTTCGACAAGATGGGACTTAAAAGCCGTGAGGCTGCGGAAAAGAAATACCTTGATGCGCTCCAGTACGCCGTTGACCACGGCCTGCGGACAAGGGCCCATATCGAGGACATGACACGCGCCGACAATTACAATTTCGTGTTCCCCCTTGTCAAACAGATCATGGACATCGACCCTGACTGCACCATACGCATTTGTGATACCATCGGATTCGGGGTGCCATTCGAAGGCGTGGATGAGCCCTACGGCCTTCCAGCTATTATCAAGCACCTCAGGAACGAGCTGAATGTGAAGAACATCGAGACACACTGCCATGACGACTTCGGGCTTGCGGTCCCCAACTCCATTGCAGGATACTGGTATGGTGCCAACTGGTCCAATGTGACCTTCCTTGGTATCGGAGAGAGGGCAGGCAATGCGGAGCTGGAGAAGATCCTGCTCTTCCTCATGAGGCGCATTGAAGGCTTTGATAAATACAACCTAGAGTGCCTTGTGGAGTTCGCCCAGTTCATGGAAAAGGAGATCGGCATAAGGATACCGAGGAACAAATCAGTGGTAGGCAAGAACGTATTCGCACACGAGTCGGGCATTCACACTGCAGGTGTCATCAAGAATCCCTTCACATACGAGCCATATCCGCCCGAGATAGTCGGAGGTAAGAGAACCTTCCTTGTCGGTGATTCATCCGGCATAGAGGTGCTCAGGTACAAGGTCCAGGAAGCGCTCAATGAACTGATGAATGTGCACATAGAAGTGGACAAGAACGACAAGCGCCTCAGGGAGATTCAGGCGGACATCCAGAAGCTCTACAACGAGGACAAGAGGGTTTCCTGCATCTCCGACGAGGAGATACTTGCCTATGTCAAGAAATACTTCATGTTCAACCCCATGGTAAGCAAGGATATGCACAGGCAGGATGAAGATGATAATCCGCAGGAAGCGCCGACAGGCAAGTTCAGCAGGGACCCGCATCTTCACGGTGTGGACTGAAGAGAATAAGCAGGATATCCAAGACGGGCATCTGCCCGGCGGACCTATCTGTAAAAAGGCGAGGCATGTGCCTCGCCATTATGCTCTTTTTCAATTAAAGATAAGATCTGTAAAAAATGAAAAGCAGGAGATCACTTCATCTCTGCTTCAACATACTTTACGATAGCATCAGTCATCTGGCTCATCTTTGCATTGCCGCCCAGGTCGTAGGTGACATACTTGCCCTCTGAGATGACCTTCTCGGTTGCATTGAAAATAGCCTTTGACTGCTCCTTCTCTCCCAGGTAATCAAGCATCCATGCACCTGCAAGCACAGTGGCAACCGGGTTGACCTTATCCTGACCTGCGTATTTTGGTACTGATCCGTGGGCAGGCTCGAACATAGCGTAGTTGTCGCCTATGTTTGCAGAGTAAATGAGACCGATGCTACCCACCAGCGCCGAGCACTCCTCGCTGATGACATCCATGAACAGGTTCGTGGAGAGCAGGACCTTGTTGTTGAACAGCTGCGGGTTCTTGATGAGCTGCTGGGCGATGTTGTCAATGTGGTATTCCCAGAGCTCGATGCCCTCATACTCCTTGCCTGCCTTCTCAACTTCCTCGAGGAAAAGTCCGCATGTGCGCCTGAGAATGTTACTCTTGTGGATGGCCACGACAGTATCGAAGTTCCTCCTCTTTGCCTCCTGGAATGCATATCTTGCGACCTTTGAACTGGATGTGCGGGTTATCTTCCTGATTGCTATGGAGACATCGTCCGTGAGCTTGACCTCCTCGCCGATATAGAGACCCTCGGTACCTTCCCTGACGCACACGAAGTCAACATCACCAAGTGGCCTTGGGGTGTTGGGAAAAGTCTTGATGGGCCTGACGTTTGCATACAGGTTGTACTTCTGCCTGATGGAGACGGCTACACTCCTCGGTGCACCCACCACTCCGGGGGTTGTTGTCGGACCCTTGAAACATGCATCAGAGTTCTCAAGTGCATTCCATGTCTCATCCGGGATCAGTGAATTGCCTCCGTGCTTTTCCCACCATGTGGCACCAGCATCACATCTGATGAACTCGACACCTGTGTTTGCAGCATCCGCTACCTTTATCATCGCATCGACCAATTCGGGACCTACTCCGTCCCCGTTAATTACCGCTGCTTTCTTGGCCATATTATTTTCACCGACCCCCTTAATGCATGTCTGATTCTTAAGCCTTGGGGACATTTCAGGGATATTTTGGCACATGCCTATAATTTCTGAACCCTTTGTACAGTATCCAGCATTCTTTACAAATAAGGCAGATCAGTCACACATATCTCTTTTTGAAATATCTATAGTAGTTTCTTGATAGGATTCGTCAGAGTAAGTAAACATACCTACGTACGATCAAAGAAATCAGTTCAAGTTCTGCATTTTATATACTTATGTAGTTTCTATATATTGTTGCTGCTTATAAATAGATTTTGGTATATATATATCATATATAGGTTAGTTTTATTAATTTTTATAGGTATATGAAAATAATAGGTATAATATTGATATTTAAAAAAGGAAATGGTTAGTCAAGACATCTGTGAATGCTTTGGAGAATCGGGATGATACTACATGATAAAATATATAAGAAGACCATCCACATAGTGACCGTCTTAGTACTTTACATACTCCTGCTAGCAATAATCATAGCGATGGTCAACATTTTCGAGACAATAGGATATGTATTGCTGCAAACGGGTGATTTCAGTCAGGTGGTATACCGTATTCTGACGATCTTTGTTCTTATTGACCTTTTTAAGGCTTTTGCTGATTATGATGTTCATGAGAGGATCAGGCTCACCTACGTGACAGATGCTACTATCCTAATTATCATGCGTGAAATCACCGTGATGGTATATAGTCAGGATTTTAAGTTTGACATTTTAGTTGTTCTTTCGGCATTGTTGCTTGTATTAAGCCTGATGAGGTTTATCTCTATCAAATACCATCCTAATGATATTTAGCCTGTGTCCCGCATTAGACTGTGCCGTTAAAAAGCTGACATGGTTATCTTTAATTGTAAGTATGCAACCCTGCAGTTGCCGGAATAGTACCTGCCATGCACCTAAAAGATAAAGAGATAAAATAAACTCAGCGAAGAGGGAAAGGTTGAAAAGAAATCTTTCGAATTCCAAGCCCTGCTTTTGTAAAGACGCAGTTTAACCGACCCCCTTAATGTATGTTTAACTTTTAAATCCTGAGGATGTTCACGGGACATTTTCAGGAACATCTCAAAAACATTGAAACCCTCTTGCCAACGGCAGGATTTTGACAGGGTGCAAATGACAGATTCATAACCAATAAAGGAAGGAGGATTATAATGTAACTTGGGGAAAGTCTCAGAAGACACTGTCAGTATCACTGTATACAGAAGGTGCAGGACGAATTTTAAATAATAGTATCACATTGGGAACAGAAGGTAGCTTTCCAAAATGAGCCTCTAGCGGATGTAATACGGGAGAAATCAATGAAAGGGTTCTATTTCATTACTGATGCAAACCTTAGTCTTGCCGGCAACAGAAGCGATGTCCGGGCTGCAGTAAAGGCGGGTGCAAGTATTGTCCAGTATAGAAGAAAAGATGGAACAACTGCATCGTTGTATAAAGAGGCCATGGAGCTTAAAAGCCTGTGTGGGAATGCAAGATTTATCGTAAATGACCGTGTAGATGTCGCTCTTGCAACAGATGCTGACGGAGTGCATATTGGCCGGGATGACCTGCCGGTTAAAATTGTGAGGCACCTGCTGGGCCCGGACAAGATAATAGGAGTTACTGTACGCAATCTTGAAGAAGCTGTTCAGGCTGAGGAGGAGGGTGCTGATTATCTGGGTGTCGGCCCTGTTTATCACACTTCTACAAAGAAGGATGCCGGGCCTCCTTCAGGCATCCAGCTTATCCGGGAGGTGCGGAATGCATGTACATTGCCTGTAATAGCTATAGGGGGCATAACTCCCGAGAATGCAGGCGAGGTTATAAAAGCTGGTGCTGATATGATATGCGCAGTAAGTGCCACAGTTGCAGAGCCGGATGTAGAAAAAGCAGTAAGTTATTTTCAGAGACTTTTCACATAATTATTGATAGGAGAGGATGTTAATACTGGCAAGTTTTTCAGTGGTACCCATTGGAGAGAAAGAAGAGCTCAAAGAACTGATAGCTGAACTTATCCCGATAATTGAGGCTGCTGATGTAGATTATATTATGGGGGCAATGCAGACGACCATAGAAGGCGATCAGGATAAGGTCATGGGAGTGATCATGGACTGCCACAATCATATGAGATCACACTCATCGCGCGTTCTCACACATATCACTATTGATGACAGGAACGGTGCATCCGGAAGATTAAAAGGCAAGGTCCAAGACGTGGAATCCGTGCTTAAGAGGAGAATAGTACATGAGTAGAACCCGTACAGGTAAACCTTCACCTGACCGGCTGAAGTCCTTGCTTGGGACGAACTTTGGAGCACCAAACGCCCAGCTCCTCGTACCTCCCGGCCCGGGTCTTGACGCTGCTGTGCTTGAACTGAAAGACGGGAGTGTTATGGCTATTGCCGAAGACCCGATATTCCCTGCTCCGGGACTTCCACTTGACCTGATGGGCTGGTTTACAGTGCATATAGGCGCCAGCGATGTTGCTGTAACAGGCATAGATCCCCGGTTCATGACATATACGCTGCTTCTTCCACCCACCTGCCCTGATGAGGATGCCCAGACCATAATCCGATCTATTTCGTCTGCAGCTGCAAAGCTTGGGATATGTATTGCGGGAGGACATACAGGATGGTACGATGCTGTCAATATTCCCACTGTAGGAGGCATTACCGTATGGGGTATTGCCGATAAGGACTCCTGGATCTCTCCAGGCGGGGCCCGTGACGGCGATATACTGCTGATGACAAAGGGGCCGGCAATAGAAGCCACAGCTTTGCTGTCCGTTCTTTATAAAGACCGCATGACCGGAAGTATGACAGAAGATGCTCTTCAGAGGTGTCTTGAACGCGTCACCGAAATAACTGTTGTAGAAGATGCACTTAGCGCCTTTAGTGCCGGAGGAGTGCATGCAATGCATGATGCAACTGAAGGCGGTGTTCTCGGGGGCGTATATGAAATGGCAGAGGCTGCAGGGATAGCTGTCAATGTAGACCTGGACTCAGTCGATGTGCCTGCTGATATCACGGAGTTTGCAAAAGCACTGGATTTTGATCCATGGTATGCTATCAGCGAGGGAACCCTGCTTGCTGCCGTTGAGCCTCAGAGCGTTTCGATAATTCGCAGAGCATGGGATGAACTTGGTATTAAAAGTTTTGAGCTTGGAGTTTTTGACAGTAAGCTGGAGCATTCAATATTTTGCAGAAACGGCAAAACTTCAAAGCTGACCGAGCCTGAGACAGATCCCTTCTGGAACTTATTCTTTAAAGGTCTTGGACCGGAAGCCTGACAAGAACTGATAAAAACTGATATTTAAATTAATTGAGAGATATCATGTCATCATAAGGTTATTATCTTAATGGGAACAATCCTTGAACAATGAAAACCTTAGCCCCTTTTCCCATAACGGACGAGCACATGCACATAGATCCCCGAGCCCAGGGGCTCAGGGCGGTCAAGGAATTCCAGGATGCAGGAGGTACACATATCTTCCTTGTTATGAAGCCAAGCTGGACCCTGGGGATAAAGGTGACAAGGCCTGAGGACCATATTGCGGTTTTTGAAGAGACCGTGGACATATCAAGACAGATCAACCGGACCGGTGTCATATCTTTCCCTGTGCTGGGCGTGCATCCTGCGGAGATCAGCAAGCTCCTTGAGTACATGGACCTGGAAAAGGCAAAGGAGACCATGAAAGGAGGGCTGGACATAGCTGCAGGTTACGTGGAGAGAGGACTGGCTGTCGGACTTAAGAGCGGGAGGCCGCACTACCCGGTAAGCCCTGAAGTATGGGATGCCTCCAACGAGGTCATGGAACATGCATTCACCCTTGCGTCTGATCTGGACTGTGCAGTGCAGCTACATACTGAGAGCGTGGGCGAGCCGGAACTTGTCGATATCACTGAACGCGCCAGGAAAACCGGGATACAGCTGCACAGAGTGGTGAAGCACTACGCTCCGCCTATGGTCAGCGTTTGTGAGAGACTGGGGATCTTCCCCGGGGTGCTTGCAGGAAAGGGAGCCATAGAAGAGGCCCTGCAGCAGGGCACCAGGTTCATGATGGAAACGGATTACATCGACGACCCTGAGAGGCCGGGAGCCGTACTGGGTCCGAAGACCATACCAAAAAGGACACTAAAACTTGCTGAACAGTACGGGGAGGATGTGTTCTGGAAAGTGCACAAGGAAAACCCCGAAAAAGTATATAGTGTGGACATCGAGATCTGAAGAGGAACTGAAATCAAGTGAGATCCACGATCAGAGATCCTCTCTTACAAGCAGGACGTATATGTCCATCACATTGGTCCCTGTGGGGCCTGTGACAAGAAGGTCCCCTATATCCTTGAAGAACTGGTAGGAATTGTTGTGCTGAATCATCACTCTTGCATCCATGTGCGCATCCTGTCCTTTCTCGACGGTGTAGCCGTCTGCAAAGGCACCAGCCGCATCCGTTGGGCCATCGTTCCCGTCTGTTGCGGCAGCCAGCAACAGTATGTTCTCAAGGCCTTCAGTTTCTATGGCAAATGAAAGGGCCAGTTCCTGGCATCTTCCGCCTTTACCTCTTCCCTTCAGGGTCACAGTGGGCTCCCCGCCTGCCAGGATACATACAGGCAGAGGCAGAGGAATGGTCCTTCGACGTTCTTCCTTTGCGATGGAAGCAAACACCTTTGCGACCTCCCTTGCCTCGCCTGCGAGCGATGATGTGAGAACGAGGGTGTTGTAACCAAGCTCATTCGCCTTCTTCTCAGCCTCCCGGAGCGCAAGGAAATTATTGCCTACCAGGAAGTTATAGCATTTCTCAAATATGGGACCTTCTGATTTGGGAGTATCCTCTATGACACCTTCAAGCCCGTCCTCCAGCAAGCCCTGGACAGCAGGGGATAGCTGCAGTCCATACCTGAGCACTATCTCATGGAAATCATCGAATGTCGACCTGTCAGGGACAGTGGGTCCGGAAGCTATGACGTCCAGCGGATCGCCTACGACGTCCGATAGTATAAGACTTACGGACTCGGAAGGGTATGCCATCTTAGCGAGGCCTCCGCCCTTTACTGCGGAAAGGTGCTTCCTTACCGTGTTCACCTCATCTATAGTGGCTCCCACCCGGAGGAGCTTGTCCGTGAGATTGACAATATCGGAAAGAGCGATGCCTTTTCTCGGGAGGGTCATCAGGGCTGAGCCACCACCCGATATCAGGAAGAAAATAAGGTCCCTGGGTCCTGTCTTCTCCAGAAAATCACGTACTTTTTTTGCTGCAAGCACTCCGTTATCATCAGGTATCGGATGACCTGCCTCCATCACGGTCAGTCTTTTAAGGGAGCCTGCAAAGCCATATTTGGTTATCGCATAACCCTCAGTCAGTTGCCCACCCAGTATATCCTCAAGGGCAGACGCCATGGGTATGGCAGCTTTGCCGAATGCAACCGCATAGATGTTATTGTAGGAGGAGATGTCATAGGATCTGCTGCCTATATGCAAAAGATCACCATCCCTCTTCACGGACCGCTGGACACATGCACTGGGATCCACAGCAGCGATAGCCTGTGATATAATTCCCATGGCATCAGATCTCAGATCATTTAGCATTGACTATCTCTCCTGAAACGGTAAAGGAACTTAGGTTCTTCCATATCTGCCTGTCAACAGGCCCTGTGCAAGGATGTGATCCTGCATCGATCCTTCTATCTGGTCTGCTGAAGCCCTGCCTGTCAGGTTGAGCTCAGTATCAAGTGCAAACACCATAAATTGATAACGGTGCATTCCCGATGAGGGACATGGACCTCCATATGCCGTCTGTCCAAAGCTGTTCATTCCTACTGTGCCTGGAACACTGTTCTCATCTATCCGGGAGACCGGTGGGATATCCCAGACCACCCAGTGGGTGAAACTGCCGGAGGGGGCATCAGGATCATCGATTATCAATACAAGGCTTTCCGTTCCCTCGGGTATGTTCCCAAACTCCAGCGGAGGGTTGATGTTCTCCCCATCGCAGGTATATCTTACCGGGATCTGGCTGCCATTATCAAACGCGCTGCTGGAAATAAGCATACCAACTGCCTCCTGGTCTTCACGTAACCCATCATCCTCTGTATCAGACAAACCTTCCTGTGCCTCATTACCGTCATTGCCGATACACCCTGCTGCCAGAACCAGCCACAGTACTGTAATCGCTACAAGGAACATTTTTGGAAGCCTGCTCACATCGGATCACCTGTGCCTGCTACAAACTGCGCATTACCCCATATATAAAACACAAAACGTCTATTTATGATTATGGTAACTGATACGATGCATACCTCTGCCTGGCGTGATCAGCACTTGCAGTTCCCTGGAACCTTATGTCTCTTCAGGTATGAGCACCCACGCCAGCAGATACAGGATAATGCCTGATCCACCCATCAGAGTTGCAACAACCAGAAGCAGCCTTATGAGCACGGGGTCAATCTCAAAATATTCTCCAAGACCGCCGCACACTCCCGCAATCATCCTGTTACTCTTGGAACGTCTTAATTGTCTAGCCATATAATCACAATTTAAGATTAATTCGCACTTTTACTTAACCTTTCTGAATCAAAGCCATTACAATTTACATAATCTGCAGTTAGAATTCTCGCAATCATGGTTCTCGAATTTCCATTTCAGACCCCACTTCTTGATATTCTGGATAATGTTCAGGAACTCCTCGCCACTTTCGGTGAGGGAGTACTCGCACTTGACTGGCACTGCGGAGTCGTCCAGGGTCTTCTTAATGAAGCCCTGTTCCTCGAGTTCTCTTAGCCTCTGGGAGAGTGTTTTCGGAGTAACGTCCTGCAGTTTGGCCTTGAGCTCGTTGAAGCGTTTCTCCTTCCTTTCGCCCTTGTAGAGCTCAAGAAGGATACAGAGGGACCATTTCTTTCCGATTATATCAACTGTTTTATAAATAGTACAGTCTTTCATGGTATCCAATTAGAAACTACCGGATATATATGTCCCCCGTCACAATATACCAATAATCCATAAACAGTTGTGGATGAGGAGTGATTTTAAAATGTCAAAAGACCTACTTGAAAAAGGAGCGATCCTGCAGAGGGATAAGGAAACATATGCAATTGCACCACACCTTCCGGGGGGGATCGTTTCGGCAGAACAGCTCCGCAAGATCGCAGATGTTGCTGAGAAATATAATGCAGCAACACTGAAAGTGACTTCGTCCCAGAGAGTTGCTATTGTAGGATTGAAGGAAGAGGACCTCGATAGGGCTTGGGAGGACCTGGGGATAAAGCCAGGTGCTGCTATTGGCATTTGTGTCAGGAGCATAAAGATATGTCCGGGCACGACATTCTGTAAGCGCGGACAACAGGATGCTGTGGGTCTCGGACTAAAGCTTGATGAGAAATATCACGGAATGCCACTTCCATCCAAGTTCAAGATGGCAGTTTCCGGATGTGCCAACTCATGCTCGGAACCGGCCATAAAGGATATCGGTGTCATGGGTACCCCTAAAGGATATACGGTCATGGTCGGCGGGAATGCAGCTATCAGACCAAGGCTTGCTGATGTTATTGCAGATGAGCTCACAGAGGATGAAGTGCTCCAGCTCGTTGATAAAATCATCAGCTTCTGCAAGACCAACGGTTCAAAGCACCGGCTGGGCAGGGTCATCGATGAGATGGGCCTTGACAAGTTCAAGAAAGAGATCGGCCTTTAAGCAGCAGCATCTTTCAGGGGACGATCTTCAATCCCCTTTTATTCCAGGGCGAGTTTAGAGCGGAGCTGATCTTATAGCTGGCATTGCAGAGGATGGCGGGCATATAACACGGATTGCGGTAATAAGATGCGATATCGTATCGGAGACATGCCCTGGAGTAGGATGCTTCAAGGCTTTCAATAAGCGTACGGTCCACTTCAAGGACTATGACCGCAATACCGAGATGGTAGCGTTCTTTACCTGCGGCGGATGTTCAGGGCGCAGGGTGCACAGGCTTGTAAAATCCTTACTCAGGCATGGAGTTGACGTCATCCACCTCAGCTCCTGCATGCAGATGGATAACTATCCCAAGTGCCCACATATAGAAGAGATAAAAAGGACTATTACCAATGCAGGTATAAAAATGGTTGAGGGAACACATCACTGATGTTCCCGGGGAGTTCATTATGGTTAAAAGATCAATCGTCAAGATCGATGAGGAGAAATGTACAGGATGCGGAAAATGCATATCCCCATGCGCTGAAGGGGCAATAGAGCTTGTCAACGGCAAGGCGAAAGTGGTTTCCGATGAGCTGTGCGACGGCATGGGATTCTGCATAGGGCTGTGTCCGGTCGGGGCAATATCCATTGAACAGAGGCAGACGCTGGAATTCAACCCGGAAAAAGCCCATGCTCAACCCAAAAAGACCGATACGTCCATCAGGTGCTTCAGTTGCGACTGCGGGGAAGAGAGCGCTTATCTTATGCCTGTCAGGCACAAGATGGAAAGCATCTGGGTCTGCACACGCTGCCTTCCAAAGTTGATACATGGATAATCAAGATGCCTGTCGAAATAGAGATAACAGAAGACACAGACTATCTGCTGGACTATACTTTCAATTTCCACTGGCACAACCGGGCACTGGACCCGGACAGCACGATCCCTTTCCAGAGAGACACTGAGCTTACATACCGGGACCTTGTGCTGGCGCTGAAAAGAGGGGACGATGTCCGTATCAGAGGGAACGTGGGCAGGAACTTTGCCTACAGCATGGGTGCCGACCTGCAGCATATGGGCGGGAGCGGAGGCATGGAGAGTGCAGGCCATGTTTTCGTGGAGGGAGATATAGGGCCTGAGGCCGGCATGGGCATGGTCTCCGGGACACTATATGTTGCAGGCAGCATAAGTGAACCCTTAGGCAACATAATCGAAGTAAGGTCAGATATCAGTGGATATCGCAAGTTCCGTTCCATAACAGACATTGTATGCAACGGACCGGGAGATGAGATTCTGCTGTTGAACATTTACGACCCGGAGAACAGTACGCTTTTGCTCAATGACGGTATCCTCAGGGCCACGGTGGGTGCACGCTGCGACAAACCCGTGACTCTCCGCATCGAAGGCAAAGCACATAATGGCACAGGCGTGCTCATGCGTGAGGGTACAATAATCGTCAACGGAGATGCGGGCATGAACACGGGGTCACACCTTGACGGAGGAACTGTGGCAGTCCTTGGAAGCGTGGGCGAGTTCGCAGGCGCCTACATGAAAGGCGGTGTTCTTGCCTTCAGGGATGCCAAAGGCTACATCGGGGCAGGTATGAGCGGCGGGACGATATATTCCAGAAGCAGGGTCAAGATAAACTCTCCTGTTGCAAAGGTCAGGATGGGAAAGGAAGATGCTGCGCTCATGCGCAGGATAATGGAAGCAGGCAGGATAGATGCAGGCCTCTACAACAAGTATGAGCTCGAGCCTGAGAAAGAAAAATATATAGAAGTGCGTATGCGTGACGGGTCAATAGTGCTGAGAAAGGCAGACTGATCGCCTATGTCAGTTGTGAGACGATGTATGATCGTATTTCTTCAGGGCAACCCAGAATACAGAGCCTTTTCCTTCCGGATTGTCGTTCACACCAACAAACCCGTTATGCAGCTCGATTATCCTTTTAACAATAGCAAGTCCAAGACCTGATCCCTTTATACCTTTCCTGTCAGCCCTGGTGAAGCGTTCGAATATGCGGGATTTGTTCTCATCGGCTACCCCGTCACCGCTGTCTATTACGTGGACTTTCCAGTAGGACCCTGCATCGATGATCTCCACTTTGACCTTGCTTCCTTCAGGACTGTACTTGATAGCATTTGACATCAGATTCGTGAAGACCTCCTCGATTATTTCGTTCACCCGGGAAGGATATTTGCCTGGAATTGCAAGTTCCAGCCTGATGTCCTTTTCCCTCAGCCCGTGATCAAGGCTTTCAGCCACGTTCTTCAATATAACCCCGAGATCCCTTTTATCGAGCTCCAACTCATGGGAAGATTCAAGCTTTGCAAGTTTTGCAGCCGAATCGATCATGGATATCAGCTTATCGGTCTGCCTGTTTATTGCCTCAATGATCTTCCTCTTTTCCTCATCATCCTCTTTAAGGTACAGGACATCATTAAAACCCTTGATAGTCCCCGCCGGGTTCAGGAGGTCATGTCTCATGATATCGGTAAAGAGATCCTTGAGCTTGTTGGATTTTTCCAGTTCGTCCTTTTTTATCTTCTCTGTGGTCAGACGGTCATAAGTGACAATGATAACAAGCAACATGAAGAAGAGGACAACCCAGTACCAGTGCTGCGCTATTGCTTCGTTAAGGGGGACCCTGCCATAGTTCTCATAAGGGCCAAGTCTCAGCTCCTTCATGAGCTCATGCACGGGAGTATAATCAAGAGGGATCGTCCATCCTGCATAGTTACCTGACCGCAGAGTTGAATTGCTTTCATTTGCCGGGGAAGGAGTATCGGATGGCATACTGAGGAGTGCAATGGTTACTTCCTCAGCAAGCTCAAGAGGTGTGGAACTCACCTTTGAGAACGCCCATTCGGGATAGAGCTGAGTGCTCAGCAGAAAAGGGAAAGCTTCCGCATGTTGTTGGTTAATGACCTTGAACTCGGAAATATTAATTTTCCCTTCAGCCGCCAGTCTCTCAAGCACATCGGTCCTGATGATCCCCACATCGACGCTTCCGCTCCTGACTGCATAGACTACAGCGTCATGCGTTTTTCCGAATGTGATATTACTGAAATCCTCCCTGTAGTCGATGTCATTATGCTCCATGGTGCGCACGCCTATCCAGAAGCCTCCGAATGAATGCTCATCCACCGCCATCAGGGACTTGCCCCTGAGGTCGCTTAGTTCATTGATATTATCGTTGTCAGACCGGGTAATGATCACTCCGCCATACTCCGTATAGGCGTTGCCGCCCCAGCTGTTCTTCATGGTGGCTATCCTGCTGATACCGTAAGTGGATTCCAGCTCGACGTACAGGAACGGGTCCGTCAGGACAAAATCGACCCGGTCATTGCTGACAGCATCGAATATCTCATCATAGTCCAGAGGCAATATTTCAAAAGTGCAGTTGGGAACCTCCTCTGAAAGATACTCTGCGGTCCCGGCCAGTGTACTCAGGGAGTGGTCAGGGCCTCTGTGGGAAAGTATCCCGATGACATACACGTTTTCTTCACCCGATGCTGCCGGCAGTAAAAAAAAGCCGAAAAGCACCAAGAGCAAGGAAAATCGGACAAACAGCGGATATAGCTTCATTACATTATGCAACTCGCGGTGGTAAGGGATCTGATGTTCCAGCGCTTTTTTACTAGTCGTTCTTAGAATGGCTATATCCATATATAAATATAATTGTGTATATAACTAGATTGGAATAAAAAAATAAGATATGAAAATAGATTTGTTTTATTCCACTTGAATAAACTTCAGCAGATTGGTGCCTCCGGGCCGGCCGCGCCCTGAGGGCTGCCCCTGCGTCAGAATGAACATATCCCCCGGCCCGGCAGCACCTGACATTTTAAGGTAGTCAATAACCATGTTTTCCCAGTCACCCTTAAGTTCGGGGACAAAAGTAGGATGTACGGCGTATTGGAGTGCAAGCTGCTCGCATGTATGAGGATTGCGGCTGAACGCCAGTATCCACCTGTCTGGCCTGAAACGGGAAACGTTCCTCGCGGTCTTCCCGGAAACCGTGGGAGTCACCACATACCTGACAGGAAGCACCTGCAGGGCATCGTTCACCTGCATTGATATCATGTCCTCAACACCGGGATTCATCCGGTTCAACGCCTTCTTCATTAGTGTCAGGCCTTCTTTTGTATTGGCTCTCCAAACCTCGGTGGACCTGGCTATGCTTACCATGGTCCTGACGGTCTCGACGGGATGCCTGCCTACTGCAGTCTCTGCTGAGAGCATGACTGCATCGGTACCGTCGATTATAGCATTCGCAACATCCGTAGCCTCAGCTCTTGTGGGGCGGATGTTCTCGATCATGGACTCAAGCATCTGGGTTGCCGTTATCACCGGCTTGCTCAGCAGGTTGGCCCGGTGTATGATGTTCTTCTGGACGATGGGCACATCCTGTATGGGAATCTCCACCCCGAGATCTCCGCGGGCTATCATGATGCCGTCGCTCTCAGCCATTATGCTTTCGATGCTCCTGACAGCTTTTTCCCGCTCTATCTTGGATATTATGAATATTTCCTTTCCCTTCCGGATCGCATGGTCACGCAGCTTCCTTATATCTTCCCCCGATTCGATGAAGGACACGCCAAAGATATGCAGTCCCTCTTCAAGTGCAAAGTCGACTATCTCCAGATCCCTCTTGGTAACAGGATCGATGTATATCCTGGCACCCGGAAGATTGAGGCCCTTGTTTGAGGAAAGGGGACCCCCTACCACCACGTCGCAATAGACATCCTCACCCTCCGTGCCCGTGCACTGCAGCTGGATGAAGCCGTCGTTAAGGAATATCGGCTTGCCGGCCTGCACGCTGTTGGACAGGCGGTCATAATTAACAGGGATCAGGGTCTCGGTTCCCACTACATCCCTTGATGTCAGGGTCACCTTTTCCCCTTTTTTAAGGAACACAGGCTCCTTCTCGAAAGTACCGACCCTTATCTTGGGACCGGGCAGGTCTGCCAGTATAGCCACCACCCGGTTCAGCTCAGCCGATAACTTGCGTATCCTCCTTATCACCGCTCGCTGGTCTTCGATATCCCCGTGGGAGAAATTAAGCCTTGCGACATTCATGCCTTCAATGATCAGTTCCCGTAGTACCTCTTCCGAAGAAGACGCAGGACCGATAGTACACACTATCTTGCTTTTGTTGTCCGGCAAATGCATTGTCTCATTCATCCTCGTTCACACCCATGTTGTACAGTATGGAACTGATTGAATTAAGGCTTATTCTGCAGTATTCAATTGAGTATATATATTCACAATTTAAATTAGTCATTATAGAAAAGATTTAAACTGACCGGATGACAATTAAGAATTTAGGGAGACTACCATGGCAAATACGACATATGAGTTGACGGATGAACAAAAACAGGGACTTTCATCCATGTTTGGCAAAGGGGTAAACTTCAGCGATAGGGAGAGACATTTCTACACTCACGATGTGGGTGCGCTGCCGTCCCTTGTGAAAAAGATGCTGGGTAACACAAAACCGGCTGCGATCGTAAAACTGAGAAATGAAGATGATGCGGTAAAGCTTGTGAATTTTGCCCGCAAATATGGCATACCTGTAGTACCAAGGGCAGGCGCCTCCTCAGGCTACGGCGGCGTCATTCCCACAAAAGGAGGGATAATAGCCGATGTCACGCCCATGAGGGACATAATCAAGGTGGATAAAGACAATTTCCGGGTTACCGTGGGAGCAGGCATCATCTGGTACGATCTTGAGACAAAACTGAATGAGGAAGGCTTGGCAGTGCAGGCCGTTCCCTCAAGCGCATTATCAGCAACCGTCGGAGGCTGGCTTGCCCAGAATGGTGTGGGATACGGGAGCTACGAATACGGCTGGTCACAGGACACCATGGAATCCGCCCGGGTGGTGCTGCCAAACGGAGAGGTAAGGGATTTCCCAGGAGAAGAGCTGGGCAAGATAACAGGCAGCATGGGAACCGTCGGTATAATCACACAGGTCACTCTCCGGGTAAGGGAGCATGAGAAGACAGCTGCCATCTCGGCAGGATTCCCGGATGCCCGGAGCATGCAGGCAGCCATACAGAAAGTCGGTGAGAGGAAGGTCCCGGTGTGGGCTGTCTCTTTCCTGAACCCTCAATGGGCGAATATGAAGAACCAGGCGCCGCCTAAGACCCACTACGGAAAGCCTGTGGACGAGCACAGGCCTCACCTGCCGGAACTATATATATGCAATTTCGCTTACCCGGCATCCAGGGATGTAAGCGGCCTTAAGGATATCATAAGGGAAGCTGGCGGGGAGGTGCTCCCGGAAGAGATAGCAGAACATGAGACACAGGAATGGTTCAGGTCCATGAAGGTCAAGAGGCTTGGTCCTTCCTTCATACCCGCCGAAGTGGTCGTGCCTGTTGGCAGCATAGGGACGATGTTCGAGGAGATCGGAAAGAAGATCGGCCTCCCGGTACTTGTGGAAGGCATGGTCGTCAAGGGCCACGAGGCAGTTATGCTGTGCTTCATACCTCATTCCGAAAGGTCTTCCAAATATAATCTTGCTTTCCCGCTGGCTCTGAGTATTGTAAAGATAGCAGAGGATAACGGCGGAAGGATCTATTCATCGGGGCTGTACTTCTCCAGGAAGGCGGAAAAGGTCTTTGGAGAAAGGCTGAAAAGCATACGGGAACTCAAGAAGAGCACGGACCCCGATGACATCATGAATCCTGAGACACTGACAGGCAAATCCCTTATGCAGACAGGGCTTTCCTTTGCAAGGGCATTCGAACCCATGGCACGCACCATGGGCAACATGTCAGGGGTCGGCAGGCAGGAGTTCAGGGACGAGAAAGGCATTCCGGGGGACGTGCTCTCACACGCTTTCACCTGCGCACAGTGCGGATACTGCGTCAACGAATGCGACCAGTACTATGGAAGGGGATGGGAATCCCAGTCACCCAGGGGCAAGTGGTTCTTCCTTAAGGAATACGTCGGGGGAAGAATGGAGCTGGACCAGGAACAGGCTGACACTTTCCTTGCATGCACCACATGTGAGATGTGCGATCATTACTGCCAGCTGGACCTGCCGATCGAGCGTTCCTGGATGACACTCAGGGAGAATCTGGTCCAGAAGAAGAAGATGATGACCATCCCTCCCTTTGAGATCATGGCGCAGAGCCTGGAGAAGGAGAGGAACATCTGGGCCAGTTACAGGAAGGACAGGGATCAGTGGCTTCCCGATGATATCAGGGCCAAGATCAAGGACAAGGCAGAGATCGGTTATTTTGCAGGATGTACTGCCTCCTTTGTGGAAAGGGATGTTGCCGTGGGCACCGTGCGCCTGCTTGATGAGGCAGGAGTGGAGTTCACATACCTCGGAGATAAGGAATCCTGCTGCGGCATTCCCATGCTTGTTGCAGGCAAATGGGACCTGTTCGAGAAGATCATGAAGATGAATACCGCCAATATGCAGAAGAAGGGTGTAAAGACGGTTGTCACCTCATGTCCCGCATGCCTGCTCATGTGGAGGACCATCTACCCTCAGTGGGCTGAGAAACTGGGGATGGAGTACGGGATAGAGGCAAAGCACTACTCGGAAGTGCTGGCCGATAAGCTTGACGTGCTCAAGCCGAAGTTCAAGCAGCCCCTGAACAAGGTTGTGGCATGGCACGACTCGTGCCATATCGGAAGGGCGGGTGCCGGCATATACGACGCCCCCAGGGAACTGCTCAAGGCCATACCGGGTGTGGAGTTCAGGGAAATGGAGCACAACAGGGAGAGAGCACTATGCTGCGGCTCCGTCGTGACGCTTATCGATGAGCCGGAGGTGGCAAGTAAGATCGGTAACGTTCGCCTGCAGGAGGCGAAGGACCAGAAGGCTGATATCATGGCCGCGCTCTGTCCCTGCTGTCTTGTACAGTTCAGGGTGGCCGCAAGGGATAACAATGTCAACATGGAGATACAGGACCTTGGAGCGCTGGCAGCCCGCAGCCTGGGGTACGATATCCCGGACACCACCAATGTGGCACTGGGAGCCTGGGTCACCTTCGAGAAGATGATCGAGCTGATGGAGCCCGAGAACATGACAGAGATGATGGTTGAGCTGCTGCCGGATATGATAGGCGCCATGCCTTCATACATGCAGGCCATGATGAAGACTGTCAAGTACGTGCCGGGCATGGATGCGCTCATGAAGCCCATGATGCCAAAAATGATGCCCCTGCTCATGCCGTCCCTGATGCCCAAGGTCATGCCGAAGATGCTCGTGGCGGTTGAGAAGAGAGTGCCCATGCCCCCACACATGAAGGAGCAGATGCCTGACCTCATGCCTGCGGCAATGGCGAACCTGATGCCCAATATGCTGCCTCAGATCGCACCGCTGCTGACGCCGAAGATGATAGAGTACATCAAGGCTAACTGAGGAACAGAAAAACAGGACTAAGAAGGATAAAAGGCAGAAACCGGCCTTTTATCTGATCCTTATTTTTTAGGCAATGGCTTGTCTGGCGTGACACCGTAGTACTGTGTCCTTGCCTTACCCCATATGCATCCGTTCTTCCCGACTATCTTCAACTCTATGTTCTGCAGCTTCTTAAAGAGACTATTTCCGGCCCTTGCGCCTTTACATATGAAGCAATAGTTCTCGCAGAATACCGGAGCTTTTTTTTGGTCTGACATGGGGCGGTCTCCTTTAAACTTGCTTATTTAACCTTGGACTGGATTTCCTTGGCGAACTGGCGCGCCTTCTTAAGGCGGCTCTCGTCAGGCTGTCCCTTCGTGGATGGTCCCATCTCGCCGAATGCCTTCATCTGGGGGTCTTCCGCCTTGAGCAGCATATCGATAACATGCTGGGCAAGCTCACCCTGGCATTCGAATATCCCAAGGAGATTAGCGTCTGCCACGGTCTGCCTGACTGAACCTGTCCAGGACTGGATAGCTTCAAAACCTTCCGGGACAGCATGCGTCATGAACACTGCAATGTTCTTGCCTTTGGTATTATTCTCAATGAAGCTACGCATCTTTGGAGGGATGTCGAACTGCATCACAGGGAAGCCTATGAAGGCAAGGTCGTATCCTGCAAGGTCCTTGACCTCAGAGATTGGCTTAATATCCTTTTCCTCTGTGAGTTCTCCATAGATGGCTTCAGCTACTTTTTGTGTTTTTCCGGTCTGTGAGAGGTACGTTACCAGTGTTTTCATATCGATTCCTTCTGTTAATTAGTATCTTATGATTGGTTTCTACATATTAATATAGATGAGCGTTAGAAAAATACACCTGGTATGAAAAAGTACAAAATAGTGACCCTGCATCTGAGAAGATCATAATTGCTCAAAGTAGCAGGCACTCTTGCAGGATAAATATGATATGCTTTTGTGACTTAGATAGTACACAGTAAAGAAAATTTAAAGTATCCGACAGACAGATACAACATAAGCCAATATCACTACTTGAGGAAATATACCGGGAGGAAGATCATGGGTTTATTCAATAGAATGGAAATCGTGGTTAAGTCTAAAATGAACAAAATGCTCAATAAGATGGAAGACCCGAGGGAAACACTCGACTACTCTTACGAAAAACAGCTCGAGATGCTGCAAAATGTGAAAAGAGGGGTTGCGGAGGTAGCCACCTCCAAGAAGAGGCTCCAGCTGCAGCGCTCGAAGCTCCAGCAGAGCATAGACAAGCTCGATGCACAGGCAAGGGATGCCATCAAGGCCGACAGGGAGGATCTTGCAAGGCTGGCACTTGAGAGGAAGAGTGCGCTCAGCACACAGATACAGGGACTTGATGTGCAGATCGCGGAACTGGAAAAGGAGCAGGAGAAACTTGTGGCTGCGGAGAAGCGTCTTTCCACCAAGGTGGAGGTCTTCAGGACAAAGAAGGAGACCATCAAGGCACAGTACTCTGCTGCCGAGGCCCAGGTCAAGATAAGCGAGTCCGTATCGGGCATCAGCGAGGAAATGGCCGATGTGGGCCTTGCCATCGAGAGAGCCGAGAACAAGACCGAGGACATGAAGGCCCGTGCCTCAGCCCTTGATGAGCTCATCGAGGCAGGCACCCTTGAAGACTTCACAAGCAGTGGCGACGATATAGACCGGGAGCTTGCAAAGCTCAATGCACAGTCCGGCGTGGACAGCGAGCTTGCAAGGCTGAAGAAGGAGGCGGGAAAATGATAATAAGGATATCCGAGGAAGGGCAGTACGAGGTGCCAAGCGGCCTGTTCGATGAGCTCAATATCATCGACAACAGGATAGTGCAACTGGTGGCAGAGGGAAAGGAGGAGGAATACAGGACCGAGCTCTCAAAGCTCCTTGACTGCATAAGGTCCAAGGGAAAAAAGCTTGATGACAGCGACCTCAAGGAGTCTGATGTCATAGTCCCGCCTGCTGACCTGAGCCTTAAGGAAGCAAGACAAATTTTTGCAGGCGACGGTCTGCTGGAAGGCTGAACAGACTCAGAATGGCATTCCCCAGAGAGGATACCATTTTTCCAGATTTTTTTCGACGGGCAGCTCCTTCTCTATGAGTGACTTGAGCCTCATTTCCATGGAGTTGTCCCTTTTGTTCTTTTCCCTTGGCACGAAGGGATAGTAGCTTCCCTGCTTGAAGTTGTATATCCAGTAGACAGGACCGCTGCTCTCGAACCTGTAAACGGCGCACAGCAACTGTTCCCCGAAACCACTCTCAATGAGAGTCTGGGAGATCATATGGACATTGGTCACAAGATCCTCAAAATCAGGGTCCTTAAGCACTACCCAGAGGAAATTGTACTCATCTTTCTCCAGCCGGTAATCCGTGCCCGTCTCAGCCGCGCTGTGTTTGAGCAGGCCTTCTATCTCCTCCCTGACCGCCTGATAGCGCGATACATCCATAGACTTAAAACAAATGCCTGCTGAGCTAGATGGAGCCAGGTTCAGGTTCATCTCCATGGTCACAACTGCTGTGGATATTGCAAACAAGCGGTCCGTCTTTGCTTCAGGAAGCCTGCTCTTTCCAAGCACCGAGTCGAACATATCCCGCAGGCCCATCAGGACTCCATCTCCCTCTGCATCTTCTCAAGCTCAGCTATACGCTTTTCCGTTGTCGGATGTGTGGAGAAGAGGCTCATGACAGAAGAACCCGATAAAGCAGGTACGATAAAGAACGCGTTCATACCTTCGGCCTTCCTCAGGTCTTCCGTAGGTATCTTCGGCATAGTATCGCTTATCTTCATCAGCGCAGAGATCAGGTTGCCGGGATTGCCTGTGACCATGGCTGCACCCCTGTCGGCAGCAAGTTCACGGTAGCGCGAAAGCACGCGGATAAGCAGGAAGCTGATCACCCATACGGCAATGGAAATGACCCATACAAGGATTATACTGCCTCCGCCTTTCCTGTTGTTGCCGAAACCGCCAAAGTACATTCCATACCTTACAAGGTAAAAGGCAGCTGTGGAGAGGAAACTGGCTATGGTCAGCACGGTCATGTCCCTGTTCTTGACGTGGCTCAGCTCATGGGCCAGTACGGCCTCGAGCTCTCCCTGGTTGAGCCTGTCCATCAGCCCGGTGGTGACCGCTACCACAGCGCTTTTGGGGCCCTTTCCTGTTGCAAAGGCATTTGGCATCGGGGTTCTCACAATAGCTACCTTGGGCTTGGGCAGGTCGGCCATCGCACACAGCCTCGTGATCGTCTGGTGAAGGTTTGGTGCCTCTGCTTCCGAAACCACTTTGGCGTTCATTGACCACAGCACCAGCCTGTCAGAATAATAGTATTGCAGCCCCATGAACAAGGCTATGAATATCAGCATGAACCCCGCAGGAGTTTCCAGATAAGTAAGAGCTGCCAGGAAAAACAGGTAAACCGCAGCCAGCAGGAACATCGTAATTACCATCCTTGCTTCCAGTCCCAGGTCCCGTTTCCACTTTACCATAATCTAAGCCTCAGTATCATCAGTATATTATCCTTTGTATCATCTGTCCTGTTATCCTTATAGGATATGCTCTCCTGGGTTAATAGTGTTTTACAGGATATAACCTTGTCTGAAAGACTTTTGCGGGCAGCGAATTAATTTTTGCCAGCTCATGTTAAGACATGTTTTGCCTGCCAGCGAAAAGCAGGATATGCCTGAAACGTATTCATGAACATAGTTACCGCAAACTTTACTTACTAACCACCTTATGAAAATACAGACATGTCCTTGAGTAATATAGTAATAAAAGGTGCAAAAGAACATAACCTTAAAAACCTTGACCTGACATTGCCCCGGGATAAGCTCATTGTGATAACCGGGCTCAGCGGTTCAGGGAAATCGTCACTCGCTTTTGATACCATCTATGCCGAGGGGCAGAGGAGATATGTGGAATCACTCTCAGCCTATGCCAGGCAGTTCCTCGGACTTATGGAAAAGCCGGATGTGGAATACATCGAGGGCTTATCACCTGCCATATCCATAGAACAGAAGACCACAAGCAAGAACCCCAGGTCCACTGTGGGCACGGTTACCGAGATATACGACTACTTCAGACTGCTCTTTGCAAGGATAGGCATAAGGCACTGCCCCCAGTGCGGCAGGGTCATAGCCACCCAGAGCGTGGACCAGATAGTGGACAGCATCATGAGGCTGCCCGAAGGTTCAAAGATACACGTGCTTGCCCCTGTTGTAAGGGAGAGGAAGGGCGAGTACAGGAAACTCCTCACAGACCTGCTTGCCGACGGCTTCACCAGGGCCCGCATCGACGGGGAGGTCCACTTACTGGAAGATGCGGACAATATCGAACTCGAACGCTATGTCAAGCATAACATAGAAGTGCTTGTGGACAGGCTTGTGATCAAGAAAGGCATAGAGGAAAGGCTCTCACAATCGGTGGAGACGGCGCTTGAGAAGAGCGGCGGCACTCTCACGGTACAGATAATTGACGGAGAGGAGCTGACATTCAGCGAGAACCTTGCCTGCTCCGAGTGCGGCATAGGCTTTGAGGAAATGGAGCCCGCAGCGTTCTCCTTCAACAGTCCGCAGGGTGCCTGTCCCGAATGCCACGGCCTCGGCACTGCAATGGAGTTCGATCCTGATCTGATAGTTCCGGACAAGAGCCTCAGCCTTGCCCAGGGTGCCATTGAACCCTGGAACAGCAAGACCAAGGACGGCTATTACATGCAGTCCGTGGAATCGCTTGCAAGGCATTTTAAATTCTCCATGGACGTTCCCTTCAGCGAACTGGACCCCAAGATACAGCATGTCATATTCCACGGAAGTGATGAGCCCATCTCCTTTTCCCATGTTGGCAGGAATGGAGGAACCTGGCGGCATACAGGCAGATTCAAAGGGGTCATCGCGAGCCTTTCCAAGATATTCGAGAACACGGAATCCGAGACCAGCAAGGACAAAATGCAGCGCTACATCAGTACAAAGCCCTGCCAGGTATGCCATGGAAAGAGGCTCAAGCCTGCCAGCCTTGCGGTTAAGGTGGATGGATATAATATCATCGAAGTCACCAATATGTCCGTGGAGGATTGCCTGCACTTCTTCCAGCTGCTGGAAACGAAGCTGAACGAGCGCGAGTATTCCATTGCCCGTCTTATTCTGAAAGAGATCAAAGCAAGACTTGGCTTCCTGGTGGACGTGGGCCTGGACTATCTGACAATGAGCAGGGCTACCCTGACACTTTCAGGCGGGGAGGCTCAGCGTATCAGGCTTGCCACGCAGATAGGCTCAAGCCTCATGGGAGTGCTCTACATCCTTGACGAACCAAGCATTGGCCTGCACCAGAGGGACAACCTGCGTCTTATCAACACCCTCAGGCACCTGAGGGACATCGGTAATACCGTGCTTGTGGTGGAGCACGACGAGGAGACCATCTGCAGCGCCGATCACGTGGTGGATATGGGTCCGGGAGCTGGCATTCATGGCGGTGCAATCGTGGCCGAAGGCACCCCTGATGAGATAATGGCAAATGAGGACTCCCTTACTGGAAAATACCTCAGCGGAAAAGTGACCATCGATATACCGGAAAAGAGGCGCAATTCTAAAAACAAGCTTGTTCTGTACGGAGCCGGCGAGAACAACCTCAAGGATGTTGATGTGGAGTTCCCGCTGGGCATTCTCGTATGCGTCACCGGGGTTTCCGGCTCGGGTAAGAGCACGCTCATCAATGAGACCCTGAATAAGGTGCTTGCCAGAAAGCTCAGCAAGGCCAGGGAGATCCCCGGGAAGTTCAGGGATATCGAGGGCCTGGAGCATGTGGACAAGGTAATTACCATAGACCAGTCGCCCATCGGAAGAACTCCGCGATCCAACCCTGCCACTTATACAAATCTCTTCACTCCCATCAGGGAGCTGTTCGCACAGACCAAGACTGCCCGTGCCAGGGGATACCAGGCTGGCCGCTTTAGTTTCAATGTGCGCGGCGGCAGGTGCGAGGCCTGTTCAGGAGACGGCATAATCACCATCGAGATGCACTTCCTGCCGGATGTGTACGTGCCCTGCGAGGTGTGTCATGGGAAGCGCTACAACCGCGAGACACTGGAAGTCACCTACAAGGACAAGAATATCGCCGAGGTGCTGGATATGACAGTGGAGGAGGGCCTGGAGTTCTTTGAGAACATACCGGCCATCAGCCGCAAACTGCAGACACTCTACGATGTGGGCCTCGGCTATATCAAACTCGGCCAGTCGTCCACGACCCTTTCAGGAGGCGAGGCCCAGCGGGTCAAGCTGGCAACCGAACTTAGCAAGCGATCCACTGGAAAGACCGTCTACATCCTGGATGAACCCACAACCGGACTGCACTTTGATGATGTGAAGAAGCTGCTCGAGGTTCTGCAAAGGCTGGTGGAGGCAGGCAATAGTGTGATCGTCATCGAGCATAACCTTGATGTGATCAAGACCGCGGACTGGATAATAGACATGGGTCCTGAGGGCGGCGCAAGGGGCGGAGAAGTCATAGCGGAAGGGACGCCCGAGGAAGTTGCAAAGAACGAGGTATCCCATACTGGGCAGTTCCTGAAGAAGATGCTTGCTAAATGAGCATCTTCTAATCTTCTGCCCCTTCTATCTTTTATTGCTGTTTACGACATGAGCAAATACACCTATAGTATGCGATTTTTAGGGAATTGTAGAGGCACTGCCATACCTTTATATAAGTCAATATGCCTCTTTTTTCATAAGGATAATTGGGTCCTTTTAACTTGAAGTGGGGTTAGAGTATGGAAAGAAGAGAATGCAATCTATCATTAGACGAACTGCTGAAATTCGAAGGTGTTATGGCTGCCGGAATATTCAGCGCTGACGGGAAACTGTCTGATTACAAGGCCAAGATGGAAATGTCCAAAGAAATGGCAGAAATGACCGCAAAGTTCTGCGGGGCAGTGAACATGAACTTCGATGCCCTTGCCACTGCCTACACTCAGTTGTTCAAGATGAACTGGGTGCCCCAGCACAACTGGATGTACAGCGGCGGGGACTGGACAGTACTTATCTCGGGGACGAGAGGTGTTTTTGTCCAGACATCAAAAGCAGACCTGGAGAAACTTCTTAAGGCTTTGGGCATGTGTTAAATACGAATCGATATAAAAAGCAGAACGGAGAAATAATGTATGGGCTCTAAAGAAAACCTCAAAGCGGCATTTACCGGCGAGTCTATAGCTAACAGGACCTACCTGGCGTTTGCAAAAAAAGCAGATGCAGAAGGGTATTCCCAGATAGCAAAGCTATTCAGGGCTGCTGCTGCAGCAGAAACTGTCCATGCCCACAACCATCTTCAGCGCATGGGTGGTATCGGGACCACAATGGACAACCTGAAAGAGGCTGTCGCTGGTGAGAAGTATGAATTCCAGACTATGTACCCGGAATTCATAGAAGAGGCAGAGAAGGAAGGAGACAAACGGGCTCTATGGAGCTTTGAGGTCGCAAACAAAGTGGAAATGATCCATGCCAGGCTATTTGAAAAAGCCCTGGAGGATATCGGAAAGAATGAGGAAGCAGATTACTACGTTTGCAGTGTCTGCGGCCATACACACGAAGGCAAACCCGAGGATAATTGCCCGGTTTGCGGAGCGCCTCCGTCCAAATACGATAAAGTGGACTGAAAACCTCGAAGAAAAAAAATCAGTTGAGGGTTTATTAACCCTCAATCACCTCTTTTCACTTTCTTTTAAGCTTCCCGATGACAGCTTCAACCTGTTCCACGGCGGTGCCTATGTACCTGTCCGGGTCCACAAGGTTCATAATATCCCGCTCGTTCAGGTATTTTGCAACATCTGCATTGGCCAGCAGCACTTCCTTAAAATGCCTGCCGGATTCGTGTGCCTCCATGGCGCTGGAGCGCACGAGCTCATGGGCTTCCTGGCGGCCTACGCCGCGCTTTGCAAGCTCGATCATAACAGCCTCTCCCATGTTGAGACCCCTGAGCAGGTCAAGGTTGCGGCGGATGTTGTCGGGATAGAATCTCAGGTTCCCGATCACGCCGATAGAAAGCTTGATGATATGGTCTGTCAGGACGCAGGCCTCGGGGAAGATCACGCGCTCGCATGAGGAATTGGTCAGGTCGCGCTCGTCCCAGAGCGTGTTATTCAGCAGCTCCGGCTCCACCATCGCACGCACTATCCTTGCAAGTCCGCATATCTGTTCGGACTTGATGGGGTTGCGCTTGTGGGGCATTGTGGAAGAACCGACCTGCTTTTTCCTGAAGCTCTCCTCTACCTCGGCGATCTCGCTTCTCTGCAGGGAGCGGATCTCAATACCTATCTTGTCCAGTGTGGTCACCGTGCTGGCCATCCACATCACGAACTCTGCGTGGCGGTCCCTCTGGATGATCTGGTTGGACACATCCACAGAGCCAATGCCAAGGTACTGCATGGAACGCTTCTGGATCTCAATGCCGTCCTTGCCGAAAGCAGCCTGTGTGCCCACGGCGCCGGTCATCTGCCCGACCAGCAGGCGCGGCTTGAGCTGCTCCAGGCGCTCGATATGGCGCCCGACCTCGGATGCCCAGATAGCGAAGCGCAGGCCGTAAGTGGTGGGCACGCCTATCTGCCCGTGGGTCCTGCCTGCGCAGACCAGGTGCTTGTGCTCACTAGCCTGCACCAGCAGCACGTCAAGCAGCCTGTACATCTTTTCTTCCAGTATGGCAACGGCTTCCCTGAACTGCAGGGCCGTTGCGGTGTCGAGCATGTCATTTGACGTTGCGCCGAAGTGCACCCACTTGCCGGCATCCCCTGCACACTGCTCGGAGATAGCCAGCACAACAGCCATCATATCGTGATGGATCTCATCCTCGATCTCGTTAACCCTCTCAAGCTTTACGGCGGTGATGCTCTTTTCGATCATATCTGCGGCTTCCCTGGGAATAAGCCCGATATCCGCCTCCGCTTTTGCCAGCGCTGCCTCTACCTGCATGATCTTCTCAAGGCGGTTCGCCTCGCTCCAGACGTGTTTCATCTCGTCTGTCCCGTAACGGTATTCTATTGGGTGGATTGCCATTCTTGATTCTCCGTGATGATCTATGATTCAGTGAACTTGATGGGAGTGGTATAACTCACGGAAATAAATAGCCTTTGAATAAGACTAAGGGCACAAGCTCCTGAGACCCTCCATGCCTTTTATTTTTCGACTATGTAACAATAACCGACCTGCAAGCCATTCTGGAATTACTGTCGATGGCAGCCTGAAGAAATAAAGAGAATTCATCGATATGAATCAGATAGTAATAGAAAATAATAAATATTAGAAGCTAGGAAGTAGGAACATTATTTCACAAAAAAGAAAACCACAAATCTTGGTGTAGTTTATGGAAAAAAAGATAGAGAAAATAAGCAGGTCCATAACTTCAGGAAAGGCACATGCAGTCAATGAGAGGGTGAGCTGATATGGCAATAGATACGGGAGACACAGCTTTTATAATAGTCTGTACAGCCCTTGTTATGCTGATGACGCCGGGCGTTGGACTTTTCTACGGAGGCATGGTGCGTAAGAAGAACGTCATTTCGATGATAGCGATGTCCTTCATCGCCTTTGCGATAGTCAGTATCCAGTGGGTACTTCTGGGATATACGCTCTCCTTCGGTACCGATATATCGGGATTTATCGGAGGGCTGGACCACATCGGCCTTAATGGGGTCAGCCTTGACGGCGAGGGCATACCTGACATGCTCTTCATGGTATTCCAGCTCGTGTTCGCAGGAGTTACGCTCGCCATCCTTACATCCGGTGTTGCCGAGCGCATCAAGCTCAGCTCATTCATAGTGCTTGGCCTTCTCTGGACCACGCTCGTATACGATCCCCTTGCCCATTGGTCCTGGGGAGGCGGCTGGGCCCATTCACTGGGTGCCCTTGACTTTGCAGGAGGGACCGTGGTGCACATCAGCTCAGGATTTGGTGCACTTGCACTTGCACTTGTCATAGGTAACCGCATGGATTACGGAAAGTACAGCATGGAAGCAGAGAACATTACAACCACCCTGCTCGGAGGGGCACTCCTGTGGTTCGGCTGGTTCGCATTCAATGCAGGAAGTGCACTTTCGGCCAACGGGACAGCAGTCAACGCACTTGTGACCACAAACATATCAGCCGCAGCAGGTGCGATCACCTGGATGCTGGCAGCATGGGCCAAGGGAAAGCCGAGCTCCCTGGGAATGATCAGCGGAGCTGTCGCAGGACTGGTAGCCATTACGCCGGGGTGCGGCTTTGTCAGCCCCATGTCCGCCATCCTGATAGGAGGTGTTGCGGGACTGTTGTGCTACAACGCACTGCTCTTCCGTGTGCGCAGGGGTCTTGACGAGAGCCTTGACGCATGGGCCATCCATGGCATGGGAGGCCTGTGGGGTGCCATTGCCACCGGGATATTCGCAAGCGCAGCCATCGGAGGTGTTGACGGACTGGTCAACGGCAATGTCAGCCAGTTCCTCGTTCAGATCCTTGACGCTTTCGTTGCTGTTGCCTATGCATTCGGTATGACCTACCTGCTTGCAAAGGCGGTTGACAAGGTAATGGGACTCCGTGTGACTGAAGAAGAAGAGTACGTAGGACTGGATATCTCACAGCATGGGGAGTCCACAACAGCCTGAGGTGATGATAATGAAGAGAGTAGTTGCGATCATAAGGCCCGAGAAGCTGAACGATGTCAAGGCAGCACTGGAGGAGAAGGGATTCTTCGCAATGACGGTGCATGAGGTAAAAGGCAGGGGTGCCCAGAGAGGTATCTGCCTGCAGTACAGAGGAAAGCAGATAAAGGTCGATATGATCCCGAAGGTTGAGATCGAGATGATCATCGGGGATGGAGATGTCCAGACAGTCATCGATACAATAAAGCTGAACGCACGCACCGGGAAGTTTGGTGACGGTAAGATATTCGTATCCCCCGTGGAGATGGTTGTAGGCATCAGGACAGATGACGAGATAATCTCATAGAAATACCAGGGCAACCCTCAACATTCTTTTTTTGTTACTATCGAATATTATTATTCAAATCGCTTTATATAGATAAAAGCTGATATTTTCTTAAAATCACTTTACTTTCATGAGGGTGTAAAAATAGAGAACATCGTAGACCTGCATTCACACACAACATTCTCGGACGGCGATCTGGATCCTGCACAACTCGTAAAACTGGCGCACGAATCGGGATTACGGGCACTGAGCATCACAGACCACGACACCATCGGGGGACTTGATATCGTAGAAAGGGAATGTGCGAAAAGAGGCCTTACCTTCATACCCGGGATCGAGTTCACCAGCGAACTTAAGCTTCCCGACATCGAACTGCATATTCTTGGATACGGATTTGACAGGGAAGAGGAAACATTCCTCAGAATGATGGATGAGGCAAAGAGCAATGCAGACGAATATTGCGAAAGAGTATGTTCTATGCTTGAGTCACATGGATGGATCATAGACCATGAAAACCTTGAGCATATCAGCGGCATCCCAACGCGTCACGACATCGCGCAATCCGTGGTGAACAAGGGAATGAGCAACTATGATTTCCATTACGAGTGGCTTGCTGAGACCTCACCCCATGCCATAGAGATGAAAAAGTTCCCTGCTGCACAGACAATCAAGGCAATACATCAGGCAGGAGGTATAGCTATCTGTGCACACCTGCTCAGGACTCTGGAAATGTATGAGAGGATGGACATGCTATCCTTTGTTGCCGGGACCCTGATAAACTGCGGAGTGGATGGCTTTGAGGTATTTTACGGGAAAAGTTCAATCGAGCATATAGAGACAATGTTCAATATATCAGAAGCAAACGGGCTGCTGAAGACAGGCGGTTCGGACTACCACGGCCCGGAAAGGACAGGCCGCTGCCCGCTTGGGAAGTATAACGTACATGGGCCCGGATTTGATCAGAAAGAACTGATAAGATTCCTTGAAAAAGAAATTATGCCCCCGTGAACTTCACGGAGAACGGGCCGGCTTCATCACCGGGGCCCGGGCACATACCAATCCAGCGGCACTACTATTTCCTCACCTTTTCTCTTACCGCCCAGTACCGGAAGTTTCGGGCCCGTATCTTCCAGCAGCTCCACCAGCAGTCCGCATTTATCACCTTTTGGAATGCACTGGATCACTATCACCCTTGTGGTTGTGCATGCACCTTCCTGCAACCATACGGGAGCACAGATAGTGATGATGTCGCCTATGTTCGAGGGCATGCGGTCACTGAACCGGAGAATCCTCTTAAGGTCCGGTTCAAAACCGGTCCCCTTAAGGTTGTTCTCAACTTCCCGCAGTTCCAGGTCAAGAGCCAGAGCTATCTCCTCGTCAGTGAAACCAAGCCCGTGCAGGAATCCTGTGGATCCTTTCTTGAGATGGTCCAGGTCAGAATAGATAAGAGGGCGCGTCCTGCACAGTTCTCTGGCCCTGAGGACTGCAGGCCGCCTCTCTGCCAGATCTTCATCGGAGGACATTATAGCCTTCCCCCTTCAGTTCCTGCCAGAGAGCTTCTGTAAAGGTCCTCGAACCTGCCAAGAATGGAGAACATTAATCTGGCAGAGCTTTCGATCATCTCCGGCCTGTTGAGGATCTCTGCCTCGGACTGGACGTAGCTGCCGTCAGTCTGCAGGTCGGACCTGCAGTTCATTACCAGGTTTGATAAACATTGCCCGTTCACCTCGGGGTGGAACTGCAGTGCGAGTATGTTATCCCGGTAAACAAAACCCTGCTCCATGCAGGCTGCAGAAGTGAAAAGCCTCCTTGCTCCCGGTGGAAGACCGTAGGTATCGCCATGCCACTGGAAGACAGTGAAGCTCCCGGACAGGCCCTGCAGGAAGAACTCTTCTTTCCAGGACTCAACCATTTCAACGCTGTGCCATCCAATTTCTTTGAGATTGTTCCTGCGGACGGATGAGCCCAGTACCTCCGACAGCATCTGGGCACCAAAACATATGCCCAGGACCGCTTTTCCAGCCTCGATGGAACTCCTGACGAATGCCTTTTCCTTTTTGAGCCATGGATGCTCATTCTCCTGGTATATGCTCATCAGGCCGCCCATGATCAGCAGAAGATCAAAATCATCGGTGTGCGGGAATTCTACTTCCACATAAGGAAGGCTCTTTGTGAGCACATGCCCCCTGTCATGCACCCACCCGGGAATATTTCCCAGGGTCTCGAACTCAAGATGCTGCAAGCAATGTATCCTCATGCCAGTTCCCATGCCACCTTAAAGTGCATGCCGGATTATACCCTTTTCGAGGGATCACGGCTGGCAGAAATAATCGCCTTTGAAACCGAACTTGCCGTGAACCTCGCAGTCTGCACAGAGGCAGCCCGCTTTTTGCTTTGCTTTGGCGCTGCTGCCTTTGGCACAGAACATGAATACTCCTTTCTCAGGATACGAAGGGCAGCGCGGACAGTTACAGCCCTTGGAGTGATGATAGGATGTGCATACACCGAAATATTTTCCGCGGTTCTCTGACATAAGGCACCTCATACCAAGATTTGTGAGCCGGATTAAAGCTGTTCCGAAGGATCAGGCAGGATGCAGAGAGGACAGGTCATGTGACAAGCGCCCCTCGCTGCCAGTCATCGATTATCTTCTTGGACACCCTCATTTCATCGATCTCGCCCTTCTTTTTGAGGAAATTGCTCTGCATACCGATAAGCTCCATTATACCATAAGAGTCCTGACCTTCAATAGTAATATTGTACGCAGCTTCCAGGGCTTCTTTATTCTCAGCGCATATCTTCTCGATTATCCTGAGGGCTACCCCTTCTGTGTCTTTCAGGTGGGTGGAATCCTTTATTGCAAGAAGACCCTGCATGTACTCATCGTGCTCGTCAAAAGGAATCACTCCGGGGGTATCGATGAACTTGATGTGCGAGCCTGCATTCACGAACTGGACTCCCTTTGTGTGGCCGGATATGGCAGACGTGCCGGCCCTGTGCCGCCCTGTCACGCCGTTTATCACAGAGGATTTGCCCACGTTGGGGTACCCAAGGCAGCCCACCAGGATATCCCGGTCCTTTATGCCGTTGATGGCAGCTATCTCCATTATCTTGTGCCTCAGGATTGTGGTGCCTGACCTGTCCTTGCTTGAGATGAAGACTGCGGGGGCCACCGGGGAAAGGGATGATTTGGACCTTTCGAGACTTTTCCTTGATACAAGGTCGCACTTGTTCAGGACTATGATAAAGGGCTTGCCAAGGCGGATGATATCACTCTCCACATGGCTGTTCCTTGTTTCCTGGGGAAAGCGTGCATCCACGATCTCAAGAAGGACGTCTGCCTGCTTGATCACATCCTTTACGAGCATCTTGTAACTTGCCATGCTATTGCTACGGCATTTTAGGATATAGATATATTGCGCAGCCCCAATCGGATGGGGCAAACGTTTATTAGTTTCTCTTGTGAGTTACTAGCGGAGTTGATATTATAGCCACTATCTTCATCGATCCCGACACCTGCTCGAAATGTGGCACCTGCCTGCAGATATGTCCTATGGGACTTATATTGAAAGGAGAGGAACGCATCCCATTCATGCCCGATGAGGCAGGAGCATTCTGCTCAAAATGCGGCAATTGCGAATCCTTCTGCCCTGAGGGTGCGATATACCCTGAATACGGTACCCGCTACCCGGAGATAGCCGAAGAAGTAAAGCCGGGCATCACTCCCGGAGCCCTGGGCATTTACATGCGCCAGCGCAGGTCCGTACGCAACTACCTGAGCAAAATGGCAGACAGGGAAACCATAGAGGAGATCCTTGACATCGTACGCTACTCGCCTTCCGGAATGAACAACCAGCCCGTACACTGGCTCATCATCCACGACCCGGAAAAAGTGCGCAGGCTCACCCGCATTACGATAGACTGGATGCGCAGCCTGATGAACAGCGATGTGCAGCATCCCCTTAAGCCTGTCATCCCCTCACTCATAGCTGCATATGAGAGCGGGAAGGATCCGATATGCCGGGGCGCCCCTCATGTGGCTGTCGCACATGCTGCTGCAGCAAATCCAATAGCTTTCACTGACAGCATCATTGCCCTTACATGGTTCGAGCTTGCAGCCCCCGCCTTCGGACTGGGTGCCTGCTGGGCAGGCTTCCTCAAGATAGCGGCATCCTCCTGTCAGGAGCTGAAGGAGGAGCTGGGGCTGCCGGAAGGACATGAAGTGCAGTACGCAATGATGTTCGGGTATCCTAAGTACAAGGTGTGCAGCATTCCCGGACGGGAACCTGCCAGGATCACCTGGAAATGAGCATCTGAAAGAGGGACCTGGCACTCTGTTTTGAGTGCAGGATATCCCCTGCGGGCTGAGAAGGGCAGACCCCATCTTCTATGGGAACAGAACTTGGAGACATTATCTTTACAGGCAGCTGCCCTTCCACCCACCCTCTAAAGGGTCATGGTTCCGTAGATTCTATCCACTGACCTCCCCTGCATGCAGGGAACATATCACCTTCCTCCAGCTTTTTTGTTTCCCCTGTAACATAACATGAGTAGTAGTCAGATTTGGGAATATGTGTATTGGTTTTGTGGTGTTCGGGATGTCCCGGCAGGTCGTCTGACAGAGTAGTGAGGCCGGGAATCACTTTATCGGGCTCAAGCCTGTAAATGCTCAAGCTCCCGTTCCTCTCAATATACACCGCCTCAATCTCTCCCAGGTGCCTGACGCTCTTGTTCCTAAGCATGAGGAAAACCTCTTCACGGGTTGTAGAGACCTTGCCCATCGTTTCCACATCTATTACCCCGTTGCTTATTATTTTACGAGGCGTGCCCAGGGTAAGATCCTGGTAAAAAGCACTCCTGTTCAGGAGGGTATTCTGCAATTTGAACATCAGGACCACAGTAATTATCACAAAAACTCCCCACAGAAGAGCCGTGTCCGGGTAGACCATCGGCTCACCCACGGAAGTACCAAGGGCTATGATTATGAGCTGGTCAAAGAGGGTAAGCTGCCTTACAGTCCTCCTGCCCATGAGCCGCATGAAAACAAGAGAAATGATGAACAGTACTGCAGTCCTGAATATTACCTCCAGAAGAAAGCCCCATGGGGTGGAGCCTATGAATATCCTTGCCATGTCAAAGGGTACAATATTCTCTGTTGTCATAACAGATATTCTGTCCCGTGAATATAAGAACAGTTACAGAAGGACAGCTACGAAAGAGCAGCTACAGCTAAGGACAATTACCGCTCTGCCGATACCGGACAGCGGTAGAGGGCGTGTCGGATTTAAGCATAAAAGAGGGAGAGGATCATTTTGCAGGGTCTATTATCACCTTGGTGTAGCCGCCCTCCCGCCTGGCGAACTTCCTGTAGGCATCCGGCACCTCGTCAAAGGATATCCTGTGGCTTACTATGAAACCGGGATTGGCCTTTCCCGCAATTATCAGGTCCCTGAGCAGGATTATGAAGTTCTTCACAGGTGTCTGGCCTGTGCCCACGGTCATACCCTTTTCCCAGAGCTCACCGAGGGGCAGCATGAACTCTCCCTTCCTGGCGTGTGCATTGGCAGCTCCCGGGTCATCCGCAGTGTAGACACCGATCAAAGCAAGATGGCCGGTTGGATTGATTAGCCTCACCAGGTCGCTTATTACCTGAGTGGGGTTCTCCCTTGAAGGGTCGTCCCTGTCAAGAGCCTGGTATCCCACAGCATCTATGCCGGACATAACCCCTTTCATTTTCTCTTCACCAGGCAGCAGCGACTGCGCGACCATGGGATTCACGGCCCTTAATGCCTGAATGACCTTTACAGGATCGCTCCGGTCCACGTCAAGCTGGATGCCTGCACTCCCGGCAAGTTTCGAGATGCTGGACATGAGGCTCTCAATCTTCTCCTCACCGGGCAGCAGAGTGTCCACGACAGAGAACTCGGCCCTGAGGGCTTCTATCTGCGCCACAGGATCGCTCATGGTGAAGTCGATCGGTATGGCACCTATACTTTTTGCCAGCTTCAGCCTCTCAGGGATGTGGTCCACCACGAAAACCTGGCCTGCACCCTGAAGTATTGCGGAGTATGCCGCCAGCAGTCCCACAGGGCCGGCGCCAAAGACGGCTACCGGGAAGCCGGGCATTACAAATGCAAGTTTTGTGGCGAAGAAACCGGTCGGGAAGATGTCGGCCAGCATTACGAAATCATGCTCCCACTTGTCATTTGGCTTTCCCGGCAATTTGGTGCAGTTAAAGTCGGCAAAGGGCACCCTGAGCTTTTCCGCCTGCGCGCCCGCATATTTGCCCATCTTGGCATACCCGAAAGCTCCTCCTGCAGTCTCCGACCTGATGGTGAGACAGGCGCTGGGGAACCCCATGACACAATTCATGCAGTGCCCGCAGGCCACGTTGAAATTAACTACCACCCTGTCGCCCTTCTTGTAAGAATAGACGGCGCTGCCGACTTCCTCTATCACTCCCAGCGGCTCGTGGCCAAGTATCTTGCCGGGCTTTTCGACGGTCCTGCCTTCATACATGTGAAGGTCGCTTCCGCAGATGGCAGTGGAGGTCAGCCGGATTATGGCATCTGCCGGATGCTCTATTTTCGGGTCATCCACTTCCTCTACGGCTACCTTCTCAGGTCCTTTGTAAACAACAGCTCTTATAGTACCACCCCATACATGATACAGGCTCCGGCACCTGCTGAAAGCGCCTTCCCCATACAGCATGATCCTTATGACAAGGACGAGCCGGGACTATAAATGAGCCGCAGAACTTAATCTAAGGATTATGAATCCTCTTCAGCAGCCACGCCATATTGGAGGCCAGGTTCCTCATGGTCTGCATGCCTTCCGCATCATCGATCACATCCCCCGGACTGAGCCCCACGCCCAGGTTCCAGTAGGAAGAGCCCACGGTGATCATATTGGATATCCCGAATAGATGGTTGATGGAATCGTAAGCATGTATCGCCCCTGCCCGGCGCACGGCCACCACCGCAGCCCCCGCCTTCCTCGCAAGGAAGCCGCCATTTGCCATTGACACGAACCCCGCGCGGTCGATCAGCGCCTTGACCTCGGTAGACACATCTGCAAAATAGGTCGGCGATCCGATAACGATCCCGTCAGCCTCCCTCATTTTCGCGATGCACTCGTTGATCGGGTCGTCATCGAACACGCACTGCCCGTTCTTCATCTCAAAGCATTTCATGCACGCTGTGCATCCATGAACCTTCTTCCCGCCTATGTGCATGAGCTCCGTCTCCACGCCCTCGTCCTCAAGACCCGAAAGAAGCTCTTTCAGGAGGGCGGCGGTGTTGCCCTCTTTCCGGGGGCTGCCGTTTATTGCTATTACTTTCATGGTGTTGGTCCTCTTTTATAGTTAGGTGGAGAAGTTTATGGACGGGAGGGGTAAAAATGGTTTCTTAGAAGTTGAATAAGAAATAGGTTATTAGTGTAGAATTATGCCTTTTATTAAAAAAAGAGAGCCAACTTAGTCCCTTGTTGAGAAAAAGAGAGATGCTAATTTCAGATATCAAAATAAACTAAGTCTTATATTTAATATACAGTACGGGAAATAAAATTATTACGTGCGACATAACTTGTTTTCTTTTAGCATCTCATGCCATTGGCATTTAAAACCAAGCTTTATTGTATTAAGCAAAAAATATTCTTTGCCTCTATACTGTGGAAATTCCTCAATCCTCTTGCTTTTATTTTTGATATTGGCTCTTAATTTATGTCCATCTCTTGTTTTCGCATACAGCATTGAATTAAAAGAAGGTTCATAAAAATTTAAATCTAATGGCCAATATTATACCAAAGTTTAATTTTTGCCAGTGCCTACACTTTAGTGCAAGAATTATAACAAACAAATTTCATAAAAGTGGTGCGGGAGATGCGATTCGAACGCACGAACTCCTACGAGACTAGACTCTGAATCTAGCGCCTTTGGCCTGGCTGGGCGACTCCCGCATGGTGAATGTGAATGATGCTTAGTAGCGCTTTTTCTAGTTAAACTTTGTGTTTGGAATGGGGGTTTGGGAGGATAGCGGAAAGACCGGAAGGGAAAATTACTGACGGCCTCAGCAGGCCATCAGTTTGAGCAGGAGGGCTTTCTGGCTGTGCAGGCGGTTCTCGGCCTGGTCGAATACCACCGAGTGAGGGCCGTCCATAACCTCTGCGGAGATCTCCTCGCCGCGGTGGGCAGGCAGGCAGTGCATCACGATAACATCATGTTTTGCCTGGTTGACGAGCTTCGTGTTTATCTGGTAGGGGGCAAGGTCCGTGAGACGCTTATCGCGCTCGTCCTCATCTCCCATGGACACCCAGACGTCAGTGTAGAGGATGTCCGCGTTCTTCGCAGCCTCTGCAGGGCTGTTGGTCACTGTGACCTTACCGCCAAGGCGCTTGGCATGCTTCACAATCTCAGGGTAGGGCTCATATCCGGGCGGGCAGGCAACGGCAACCTCCATCCCTACCAGTGTGCAGCCGAGGATGGCGGAATTGCATACGTTGTTCCCGTCGCCGACCCAGGCGAATTTCAGGCCCTTGAGCCTGTTCTTGTACTCGCGGATGGTCATCAGGTCCGCAAGGATCTGGCAGGGGTGCTCCCTGTCTGAGAGAGCATTGATCACCGGCACATCCGAATGGAGCGCCAGCTCAGTCACTGTGTCGTGGCTGTACACCCTTGCAACTATGCAGTAGAGGTATCTGGAGAGCACTTTAGCAGTATCCCCGATCGTCTCCCCGCGGCCAAGCTGCATGTCCCGCGGGTTCAGGTAGAGCGCATGCCCTCCGAGGTCGTTCATGGCAACCTCGAAAGAGACCCTGGTACGTGTTGAAGACTTCTCGAAGATCATTCCTATGCTCTTGTTCTTCAGCAGGTCTGTGACCTTGCCTTTTGCACGCTTTTCCTTCAGGTCTGTAGCCACATCCAGGAGAGCTATGATCTCCTCCTGAGTAAGGTCAGACATTGAAATGAGATGTTTCATGCTGTCAACCCCGATTCACTTGCCGCGGATCTTCTTCATATGATCGATGCGCTTCTGTATAAGTCCTGCAGTGCCGATATCACGCCTGGAATGCAGGTCCCCTTTGATATTGTCCAGAGCATGCTGTGCGGCCTTCTCAGCCTCAGCAATGGTATCTGCAATGCCAACGACCGCTACCGCCCTTGAGCCCGTGGTATAGACTTTGCCGTCATCCTCATAGACACTTGAATAGAAGAGCAGTGCATCGCCTATGTCGCCAACGATGACCTCCCTGTCGCTTGTAGGCTTGTCCGGGTAGCCTGCAGGCACTGCATACTTGCACACGGTAGCCTTCCTGCTGAACTTCACGTCAAACTTGTCAAGGGTCCCCGAAACGATAGCATACAGGACATCCACATAATCGGTATCCAGCAGAGACAGCACGTTCATCGCCTCGGGGTCGCCGAAGCGGGCATTGAACTCTATTACTTTCGGGCCATCCTTCGTGATCATGAACTGGCCGTACAATGCGCCCTTGTAGCCGATACCCGTGACCTTGCGCAGGGCCTTCACGGTATCCAGCATTATCTGCTTTGCCTGCTCAACATCTTCCTTCACAAGGAAAGGCAGTATCTCTCCCGCATCATTGTAAGAGCCCATGCCGCCGGTATTGGGCCCAAGGTCGCCCTCAAAGGCACGCTTGTGGTCCTGCACCGTGGGCATGAAAGCCAGGTGCTCTCCGTCTACAAAGGCCTGCAGGGTGAACTCCTCGCCCTTAAGGTTCTCCTCCACGACCACGCTGCCGGATGCAAGCAGGCTTGCTGCGTATTCCATGGCAGCGGTCAGGTGAGGCAGCTGGTCTCCCATGACCTTCACGCCTTTTCCGCCCGTAAGACCCGCTGGCTTGATCGCGACATCGCCAAGCTTCTCAATGAATTGGTCCATTGGCCCCTTTTCCGTGAAGACCTCGAATGCCGGACAGCCTGCTATCCCGTTATCCTTCATGAAATTGCGGGCCCAGCCCTTATTGAATTCTATCTGCGCCACTGCCTTTCTCGGGGCGGCCACCCTGATGCCGGCATTCTCCAGCGCGTCGGCGAGGCCCATTGAGAGAGGAGCCTCGGGCCCTATAACTGCTATCTCTGCATTTTTCCTGACTGCAAACTCCACTACCTTCTCAACATCAGTTTCCTTTGAGAGAAGGAAATCCTTGCAAAGCCCTGCAATTCCGGGATTCTTCTTTGACATCACTGCAAAGAGTGAGGGGTTCTTGCTGCTCCTTGCCAGTGCTGCCGTGATGGCGTGTTCCCTCCCGCCACCACCTACTATTAAAACATTCATACTTGAAACCTCGTTATTAAATTGCCTCTGAGAGGCTGCTCATAGGGATTCATTGAATAGGACTATATTGGTTAGGATATGATCTTAACTTATAATTACACCATGGTCTCATGCGAAACTGGAATAGCATTAAGTGCTTGCTATTGTAATAAATAATTTACCTTTTGGTTTCGGCCGGACCTACGCAGTGCTCACCAGATCGCTTGCCCTCACAAGTGGCACAAGTCTCACACCCATGGAAGCCAAGCTTTCCGTAGCTCCGGATTCCCTGTCAACGACAGTTATAACAGTCTCCACCTCGCCTCCGCTCGCGCGTATGGCCTCTATTGCATCCTTTACTGACCCGCCGCTGGTGGTCACATCTTCCAGCAGCAGTACCCGGGAGCCCTGCCTGAGCTCACCTACAAAGCGCCCGCCTGTGCCATATCCTTTATCCTCCTTGCGGATCAGCAGGAGCGGAAGCCCTGATTCAAGGGACACTGCAGTAGCCAGCGGGACTCCTCCGAGCACAACTCCGCCTACACTGTCTGCCTGCATATCTTTTATGATCTTTGAGGCCTCCTGAGCAATGGTTCTCAGGGTCCCTGGATCCGTGCTTGCTTTCTTGATATCTATATAGTATGTACTTTTTTTTCCGGAGGCAAGCGTGAAATCCCCGAACCTGACAGCGCCACAGGCCTTGAGCGCATCGATAAGTAACTGTTTGCTGTTTTCCGAACCCGGCATGATGATCACCAGTTTGATACTGATTTATGAACAATTAAGAACTGACCTTATAACAATGTCATCCTGACTGCTTAAAACTACAATAGAACACAATCAAGCCCCGCGATCACCAGGGCTCCTTCTTTACTCCTATGAGATAGCCGACAATGTTTGTAGAGACGTGCAGCAAAGGAGTGACAATGATCACTGCAAGTGCCACGTAAAAACTGAAACTGGCTGTGAACCATCCGGGAGAGACCAGGTATGTCAGCACCCATGCGCCAAGCACGAAGTCAAGCTGGTCGACAACCGGCAGAGGAGCTCCCCTTTTCAGCCCCAGCCTGCGCTTGACAAAACTCATGGAAAGGTCCCCGATAAGTGCTCCGAAGGCCAGTGTGAAGATAACCACAAGGGCTCCGGGAAGCTCACCAAAGGATGGCAGCGTTACTCCGAACATTGTATCCTGCCTTGACAGGTAGTACATCTGAAGCAGGCCGAGCAGCATGCCACAAAGGGTGCCTGCAATGAGGCCGCGGTAGGTCTTGCCGTCACCAAGTATGCGACGCCCGTCCTTGAGCGTCTTTCCGCCATCAAGGGGTCTTCCGCCGCCAAAGACAGCAGCAGATGAATTCGGGATATATGCCGGAAGCATAAGCCACAGGGCAGTAACCAGTATCTCTATCATTGTGTTCATCCGTTTTCGCAGTTTCCTATGCCATGATTGTATAACATCTATTTAAAACATCGTGGATGCAAGAGAAAAGTCTATATCACATACTTATCGTAGGTTTAAGCAGACAACTGATGAAAAATAAAAGGCCTTTACTGACACCGAAAAATAACATGCTTGCTACTGTTGTCGTCTTCCTGCTTCTGGCGGCTATAATATTAGTCGGCATGTTAACGCCGTTAATTGCGAAACTGGGCACCGGGACAGAGATACGTCTCGAACCTTCTTATTTTAATGCCAGGACAGCCCTGCCCACCGCAGCCCTCGTGGTGCTGCTCAGCGTCTGCATGCTGGCAGGCTACCTCGGGCAAAGGAACACCCTGACCGTAGTGGGAGGTTACATTGCACTGGCAGCATTCTTTGCATTCATATCTCCCTTCAGGAATCTGGCAATAGATATCTCAGTTCCCATTATCGCGCTTGCGGTCTTTGCCACTATTTACAAGATAGGGAAAGCGCTTAAGAAGGATTCTTTCAGGGCTACTGCCAGGAGTGTCAGCGCCCACCTGATACACCTCGGGATACTGTTCATCCTGCTGGGGATCGTTCTGAGCGCCAATATGAAAATGGAAGGGTCCAATACGGTCAGTTCCGGTAACATAGGGCATTTCCCCGGACAGGACTATGCCATCAGGGTGAATAGCATGAACTCCTATTATTCCGGGGACCCGTATCAGAACTACCCGGGCTCATCCTACATCACGGAGGTCAACCTTGATATCTACAGGAAAGGAGCTTATTTCCAGGAAGGTCAGGTGCAATACGTCACTGATTTCAAGTGGGGGCAGAGTTATACCACCACCTACATCCACCGTAGCCTCACAGAAGAGCTGTTCATTGCCCCAAGGGCCATCAGCCTCCAGAAAGGGGAAATTGACCTGTATATGAGGACCGTACCCTACATTAACTTTCTCTGGGGCGGCTTCTACCTGATGGTGGTAGGCATCATCGCGCTCATTGCAGCAGATTTCGGCACCACAAGGAAGACACAGGAAAAGCCCACAAAAAGCAGGAAGAATGGAACAAAGGGAGGATCACGATGAACTTTGGGATGATACTGATCTGGGTTGCCTTCCTCACAGGGACAGGGGCCACAATCCTCTCGCTTGCCCACCACATCAGAGGGCAACGGCGCTACATCAGTCAGTCCAGGAAGATGGAAATAGCATGCATGCTCTCAGCCACGCTTTCCATGCTGGTGCTGGTGGCACATCTCCTTAGAGTGAATGCATCTTACTACTACGTGTACAGCCATTCCAGCACTGACCTTGCGTGGTATTACAGGGTCTCGGCACTCTGGGCCGGGCAGGAGGGATCGCTCCTGCTCTGGGCATGGGCCATACTTGCCATACTGCTGCTGGTGCAGTACACCGGACATACAAAGAAGCTTGCTGACACGAAACTGATGAACATCACCAGAATGGTGTCCCTTGGAATAATATCCGTGTTCCTGCTGATACTGGTGCTGAAGAATCCCTTCGCAAGCTACACCCTCACAGGCACAGGCGCGGTGCTCACTAACTGGAATCCTTTTGCCAGTTTATACAATGTACCCTACGGCCAAGGTATGAACCCCCTGCTGCGCAATCCATGGATGGCCATACACCCGCCAATGCTGTTCCTGGGTTATGCGGCCTTTACAATACCCTTTGCTGCAGCCATTGCAAACCTCCTGACAAAGGATGGGAGATGGACAGATATCGCAAGGGACTGGATGCGCACAGCGTGGCTCTTCCTCACTTTGGGGATCGGGCTCGGTGGTTTCTGGGCATATGAAGTATTAGGCTGGGGAGCATGGTACTGGTCATGGGATCCAGTGGAAACCTCGTCCCTCATTCCCTGGATAACCGCGACTGCTTTCCTGCATGCGAGGACGCGCACATCCCAGGGAGAATATGGTTTTCTCGCACCCCTGCTGGCGATAGCGTCATTCATACTTGTGGTGTTCGCCACCTTCGTGACCCGCAGCGGCATGTGGGCCTCGGTCCACTCCTGGCAGGACTTCAGTACAGAGGGAATGGTGATTGCGATCTTCCTTGTGATCCTGCTGGGAAGCAGTGCGGTCCTGCTGGCCAGGCGCTACTTTGAAGAGGAGGATGAAGTTGCAACTTAAAGCTGCAGCTCATCTTTTCTTACAATCCTTTCTTCTTTCCTGTGAAGCTATCATTCATCCATGAACGGACCGGTCTTCAGGCTGCCGTTCTCTTCAATGAGCATTTCAATCTTCCTTTCTGCTTTTGAGAGTTTCCGGTTGCATATGCGGGCCAGTTTCATGCCTCTCTCGAACAGTTCCAGGCTCTCGTCCAGCAGCAACTGGCCCCGTTCAAGCCTGTCCACGAGAGCCTCCAGTTCTTCCAGGGACTCCTCGAATGTGGCATCGTCTTCAAGGGACTCAGCAATATCACCCCGGCCCTCTCCGGCAGCATTCTCTGTTGCCATATCTTCCGCACCTTTCTCAAGCTTCTTTGCCTTGACCATGATCTCTTATCTCCTCAATCCGGCTTGTCCTTCAATACTATGCCTTTTGTTATACCATTCACACTACAAAGAATGGCTCCATCCTTTACCTTCAGGCTCAGGGATTCTCCTTTGGCCACATCATCCACGCTGCGGACGGGCCTGACCCCGTCGATACTCATCGCTATACAGTATCCGCGCTCCAGCGTGCTGAGAGGACTGACAGCGTTCAAGCGGCCTGCCAGGCTGCCCAGGGAAGAGCGCTTGGATTCCATTACCCTTCCCGCATGGCGCTCCAGCCGGACGTTTAGCTCGTCCACTCTCTGGTAGTTCTGCCTCAGGAACTCACTAAGCTTTTCAGGACCTATCCTGCCCGAGAGATAATCCAGCCGGTCAGAAAGGTCGGAAACATGTCGTATTGCAGCCTTCTCCATACGCTGTGACAGGGAACTGATGTGCCTTTTCAGGTCCGTACTGTCAGGAACTGCCATCTCAGCGGCTGCTGACGGTGTAGGAGCCCTCAGGTCAGCCGTGAAGTCGGCTATCGTGTAGTCGGTCTCATGGCCCACTGCCGATATCACCGGAACCCGCGACTCATAGATTGCCCTTGCAACCGATTCCTCATTAAAGGACCACAGGTCCTCCAGTGAGCCGCCGCCCCTGCCTACGATGATGACATCCACATTTGCCCTGTTGAGGAGCTCCAGGGCTTTCACAATGCTCGGGGCGGACATCTCTCCCTGTACGATCGCAGGAGCCAGCAGTACATCCACAGGATACCTGCGCCT